>NZ_CP159992.1:2294038-2611346 GCF_040702995.1 Paenibacillus sp. AN1007 | reverse complement strand
CATATCTATAATTACAATGATACATCCGATGATGAGCTGCTAAAAGAAGGCATGGTAATTGCGTTTGAACCCTTTATCTCAACTTCCGAAGAAGAAGTGTATCAAAAAAACGACGGATGGACCTTTGCTACGAAGAACAGCCATGTAGCACAGATTGAACATACGATCATTCTTTCCAAAAAGGGACCGATCATTATCACGCTGTAAATATAGAGCGCATTGAATGTTTTAAAAAAGTTATGCTTAAAAGCCGATTCCAGTTGGGGAATCGGCTTTTGGCGTTAAGGGCAATGCATGATGAAGCAATGAGATAAAGCAGCTGATGGCATCTTCTGCATGATGAAAGTCACCGTGTTGGCGAAACGGATGATTGAGTTATTTTCTTTTCTCAACAAGCGGTCTATTCTGCAAATAAAGATCCATATCCGGGCTGGAGCCATGCAAAATCTGATCCGTGACGATCTTCGCAAGAACTCCGTTATACACGGTTCCGTTGTCACCGTATGCCATAATAACATAACAATGCGGATAGGAGTCATATTGACCAATCACCGGCAAACCGTCATGTGTCCCGCCGTAAAAGGCTCCCAAATAATACTCTGGTTCTACCTCAATATTCGGAAAAAGTTTGCCGAACTCAGTGATCAGTTTATCTCTGCTGGCCAGCATTTTGGAATCTCTCGTCTCGGCGTAGGCTGTATCTTTATCCATGCCGCCGATAATAATCCGATGATCCGGGGTTGTACGCATATAGACATATGGACGAGCGGTTTCCCAGATTAACGTGCGTTTGTACCAGTTTTCCAGATCAGCGACCGGCTTGGTAATGACGGCATAAGAGCTGGACAGCGTCGCATTTTTCTCCACTTTAAAATCCTTATCTTCATAACCCGCAGCGATAATGACATGTTTGGCACGAATTTCACGGCGATCTTTGGTATAAAAAACAGCAGCATCCTGTTCAAAACGTTTACCTGTAATTTCGGTTTCCTCGTAAATTCGCACGCCTTGTGACTTGGCCTTCTCCAGAAGGCCGTACACGAACTTTAACGGGTTCATCTCCGCATCATTATGATAATAAAGCGCAGCCGATTTACGGAAAGGGTATACACTCGCTATGCGCTGTTCATCCCAAAGATCAACGTGGAATCCGTGCTTCTGAAGAAGGGCGAATTCTTCCTTTAATGAAGCGATATCCTCTTGATAACTTGCGTAATACAAACTATCACGCCGGATAAAATCGGGATCGATTGGGAGTGTGCTGCTGATTCGCTCCATATGATTAATGGACTGTTCACATAATTTAAGGTGACGAGCAGCCGCTTCTTCACCGAAGGTATAACGGAGCGATACAAAGCTTTTCTCCCCGGCATATTGAATCAGCGCGGTATTGGTGCTTGTGCTGCCTTCACCAACCTTACGCTTGTCAACAACAACGACAGATAATCCTTGATCACATAGAAAATGAGCACTTTGTGCACCTGAACTGCCTGCACCGATAATGAGAACATCACAGCTGATGTCCTCGTCCAGCTTAGGATAGGCTGGCGGATTCGTAACCGTTGTTGGCCAATATAATTTGCCGCTCTGCAGATCCATGTGCAATCTCCCCTTATACATATTCGGTAGGTAGTATGAGCAATGTGCTGGTAATCAATGCAGCATGTTCTTTTGCTCAAGCTACTTATTAAACATTTTTATTTACAAAGTAGTTAGGTTGATCTATATTAAAGATACATCTGCAGGTGTAATTTACTAATATTACAATTTTGTGGAGGTGTGGATGAAAGCAAGCAGGCCGATCGGCATTTTTGACAGACAGTACAGGACCATGACCATTGGCATAATGTTGGTACTGACAACTTCAGCATTTGAAGGGCTGGCGATTACGACCATTGCCGCGAAAATAGCTCAAGAGATGCAGGGAATTCATTTATACGGCTGGATTTTCAGTGCATTTTTGTTATCTCAGCTTGTAGGGACACTGGTTATGGGCCAGCAAGTAGATCAGCGGGGCATATTCAACTCCATACTTGTATCGATTACGGTTTTTGTGCTCGGAACCGTCACTGCAGCAGCTTCCGTGAATATGTACATGCTCATTGGAGGAAGAGTCTTTCAAGGATTTGGTGCCGGAGCTTTAATTACATGTGTCTACACCTGTGTAACGTTATATTATCCCGACTCTCTGAGAACTCAGATTTTGGCCGCTTTCTCAATGGCTTTTGTGCTGCCTTCGTTAATCGGACCCTATGCTGCGGGACTCATTGCTTCTTACCAATCCTGGCGATTTGTTTTTTGGATGGTTATTCCTTTAATCGCACTGGCTCTGCTTCTTACATATCAATCGTTTCGTGATTTACAGCGAAATCAGCAGGTTACGGAGGGACGCCGAGCGGTTGATTCGAAAATAGGGAAAGCCATCCTGTTATCCATCGGAACCGGCATGCTGCTCACAGGTCTTGGCATGATGACGAAGTGGGAGGGCATAGCTCTTGCCATCGGTGGATTAGGGATCATGATTCCGTTAATGCAGCAGCTGCTGCCTCGAGGGACGTTCCAGGTCAAATCCGGTTTACCGGCAGCGCTTGTAACCAGAGGATTGTATGTTGCTTGTTATTTTGCTACAGAAAGCTTCGTTATTTTGGGCCTGACCGAGATTAAGGGCATGGCGGCAGCTATCGCCGGCTTACTGGTCGCAGCGGGTTCCTTAAGCTGGTCTGGCGCAGCATGGCTGCAGGCCAGATTGGATGCAAAAGACAGGGGAACAGGGCGTAAGCAGCGAGTGATGCTGGGCATTGGGATCATGATCGGTGGAGTCATATTGGTCATGCTCGCTTTATTTTTACCGGGCACCGGCATCACGCTTATTCTAATCTCCCAGATCATTATTGGATTTGGTGTCGGTCTGGCGAACCCGACTACAGCTGTCATTGCGCTGCAGTATGCCGAATCCGGACATGAAGGCAAGATGTCTGCTAATCTACAGTTTGTCGATTCCTTCTATGTGGCTTTGAGTATTGGGGTAAGCGGCGCCTTGGTTGCATTAGCCGAGACGATGGGGTGGGGGATATCGACAGGAATTTTAATGGTGCTGACACTTCAGCTCCTGTTGGTTGTATTCAGCTTCTTGTCCTCGTTACGGATCTCTGTCCTTATTCGTGAGGAATATCAGGCTGCTGGTCAGCAAATAGATACACTTCCGATGTAACCATCGCAACCGGTCAGACAACAAGCAGATCGGAGGGGAATTTACATTCAGGAGGTGCGCAGTATGGCGCGTGTATTGGCTGTTATTACACCGGCTGAAGGTCATGTGAATCCATCCCTTGGATTAATCACGGAGCTGGTGAAGCTTGGAGAGGAAGTTGTGTATGTATGTGTAGAGGAGTACCGCTCACGAGTGGAGCAGACAGGGGCTAAGGTATTGACGTACCCCTTCTTGCAGGATGCCTTTTCGCATGATCCAATCTTAAAGCCGTTCGAATATCGCCATCCATATGAGTTTATACACATGATCGTATGCGGTATGATTCCGCGAATGATTCCCGAAATACTTCGTGTGATAGAAGGTCAGACATTTGACTATTTGATCTATGACTCCCTGATGGGCTGGGGAGGGAGCATACTAGCTGAGAAGTTAGGCATCCCGGCGGTATGTACTACGGCTTCCTTTGCTTCAGTTGAGCCTTTGAACAGCAGTGAAGATGATGTAGATACACAGGAAATGTATGAAGCCATAATGAACACCGCCCGTGAGATCGCAGCCGAGCATCAAGTCAGTCTGCCTGCTGTGGAAGACATGGTGGCACATATAGGGCAATTAAAGATCGTATACACCAGCCGTTATTTTCAGCCGCGTGCCGATGAACTGCATGACGATTATCTGTTCACAGGACCTTCCATAATTTCACGCCAGGATGCTCCGGAATTTCCGTTTGATATACTTCGCGAACGTCATAGCCAAACCGTGTACATCTCCATGGGAACGATATTGAATAAAAACCTGGAATTTTACAAGCTGTGCTTTGATGCATTTAAAGAACTTCCCATCAACGTTGTGTTATCTTCTGGCAAATACACAGACATGGAATCTCTACTAGACCTGATCCCGGATAACTTCATTGTGAAACCTTACGTTGCACAGATTGAACTGCTGCAGCATACCGACGTTTTTGTGACCCATGCAGGTATGAACAGCGTAAGTGAGGCTTTATACTTCGATGTTCCGCTTGTCATGATTCCTATGACTTCCGATCAGCCATTCGTTGCAGGTCGTGTAAAAGAACTGGGAGCAGGACTCGTGCTGAATCACCACACCTTGAACGCATCCCGTTTACGTGAGGCAGTCAAGGAGGTGCTGCACAATCCTGTTTACCAAGAGAAAGCGCATCTGATCGGTGAATCGCTGAGACAAGCTGGTGGTTATCAGCGTGCTGCGGCAGCCATCATGCAGCAGTTCGCCAAGGTATAAACCAGGGCATCGTTCAACCTTATAGGATAGTTAATAACAATTAACATCTATGCAAAAACCCTTCTCCTTTCAGTCGAAAGTAGAGAAGGGTTTTACGTTATAGCTTGTATTTAGATAAGGATGAGTAGAGATTAGCAGGCACAAGTCGATACTAGTTATTTGCTTTTTTTCAAAATATCAAATATCACTTTTGCATTATCCGTATTATCAATTAAACCGGAGAAGCGCTGACTTCCCGGGCCATATGCGTAAACGGGTACATCTTCACCTGTGTGTCCGCCCGTTGTCCAGCCTGTAAACGAACGGTTATCAATAATCGCTTCAATCGCATTATCGATCTTTGTGACATCGGTATCGGCAGCTGCAGCTGCTTCTTTTACGGATTGAAGTTCTTCCGTTGTAAGCTCAAGTTTGAGATATTGTTTCAGCGTGTCTTCAACCGAAGCCCCTTTGGCAATTTGAGCAGCCATGAAGTCAGGCGTGCGCACCGCAGCTTTGATCGGATCTACGAAGAAATTGTATTCTCCATCTTTGCCGAGCGTGAGACCGCCTGTAGAGTGGTCAGCTGTAGCAACGACGAGCGTTTGACCATCTTTTTTGGCAAAATCAACAGCTGCCTTGAAGGCTTTGGCGAAATCCTCCATTTCACTCATGGCACCTACAATATCATTGTCATGTCCAGCCCAGTCAATCTGACTTCCTTCGACCATGAGGAAAAATCCCTTTTTGTTCGTTTTCAAACGATCAATCGCTGCGTTTGTCATCTCGGCAAGAGAGGGCGTCGCATTGGTCCGGTCAATGTATTTATCCAGTCCGCCATCTGCAAACAATCCCAGAACTTGTTTGTTTTTATTTGCAAGAAGCGATGCGCGATCAGTTACATAACTATACCCTGCTTTTTGGAACTCTTTGGTGAGATCACGGTCTTTACGGACAAAATTGCTTTTGCCACCGCCCAGCAGTACATCCACTTTGTGTTTGCCATTAATCAGCTCATCATAATAGTCGTTCGCAATGGCATCCATGTTTTTGCGACTGATGTCATGAGCACCAAAGGCAGCAGGGGTTGCATGCGTAATCTCCGAGGTCGCCACCAGACCTGTAGATTTGCCGATTTGTTTGGCCTGCTCCAGTACGGTTTTGACAGACTTTTTATTCGTATCTACCGCGATTGCTGCATTATACGTTTTTACACCGGAAGACATGGCCGTTGCTGCAGAAGCGGAGTCTGTTACATTTTGCTTGTCATCGTCAGGATAGGTCATCTGCGCTCCGACCAGATAGGGATCAAAAACGGTTTTCTCCATCACCTTGGTGGAAGGATCATCCTTCATGTAACGATAAGCAGACGTATACGAGGTTCCCATGCCATCCCCGATGAGAAAAATGATGTTTTTAATCTGTTTTTTCTCTGCGCCTGCGGCTTGAGCGGTACCTGCTTGTCCGACAGGCCATAGTGTCGATGCCGATACAGCGAGCGTAAGTGCTAATGCGGGTAATGCTTTTTTGGAAAACTTCAAAAAAATTCCTCCTCGTGATCTCTTTAATATGAATGCATGAAGTCTTGTTCATTTGTTCATCCTTATGAAGATTAGCATTCATTTGTTAATAAAAACCATCACAATTGTATGAGGAGTGTAAAATAAGTATGTATCTGAAACGAGCGTAAACTCACTAAATAGACGAATGAAAACTTCTATTTTATACGAATAGTTCGTAATTAATGTGAACAAATGGCTTATTTCATTGACATCCGGCGTTATATTTAATAAAATTCGAAAGGGACATCAGGTTAAACAGAAACTATGTTTCCTTATATTCAATAATTCGGAGCTGTTCGGACCCTAATGACGAATATAGGAGCTTTAGAATTCTAATCCTATAGGTCATTAGGATTTTTTGTTTTTAGCTGCGTTGTCTCATGAAGAACAATATGAAAGTTGGAGGCTGGCTTTACGATGGACAACTGGTTCAAGCTCAAAGAGAGAGGCACTACGATTTCAACTGAAATCATTGCAGGTATTACAACATTTTTCACGATGGTATACATAGTGATTGTGAACCCCGGAATTCTCAGCGGAACGGGAATGAGCTTTAACGGTGTATTTATTGCTACGATTCTGGCGAGTATTGTGGCAACGCTGATTATGGGACTCTGGTCTAATTATCCGATCGTTATTGCACCAGGTATGGGATTAAATGCGTTTTTCGCTTTTAGTGTGGTACAAGGCTATGGTGTAACCTGGCAGACAGCACTCGGCGCTGTGTTCATTGCGGGTATTTTGTTTATTATTCTATCGCTTACTTCATTCCGATATATGCTGCTGGATGCCATTCCGGCAAGTCTCAAACATGCCATCACGGCAGGAATTGGATTATTCATCACGACTGTAGGGCTGCAGAATGCAGGAATTATTGCCAATTCCGAATCTAATCTGATTACACTCGGAAATCTGGCACAGCCTATGACGTATCTGACGATTATCGGGCTGATCATTACGGTTACGTTGATGGCTTACAATGTAAAAGGGTATTTGTTCATCGGAATGGTCATTACAGCCATTATCGCCTGGTTCATGGGACTGTTTCAGATGCCTGCATCAATTGTGGCGATGCCGTCAGGACTTGGCGAAACCGCATTCCAGATGGACTTGGCAGGAGTCTTCTCCAACGGATTGTATACGATTATTTTCACATTTTTGCTCATCACCTTGTTTGATACGACAGGTACGATGCTCGGTGTAGCAGAACAAGCCGGATTGCTGAAAGACGGCAAGTTCCCGCGTTCCCGCGGCGCGCTGCTGGCAGATGCTGTGGGTACTACAGCTGGGGCAGTGCTTGGAACAAGCCCGACATCAGCTTACATTGAGTCCAGCACAGGTGTAGCTGCAGGGGGAAGAACAGGGCTAACCGCCGTAACGGTAAGTGCGCTGCTCGCTTTAACTTTATTCTTCAGCCCTATCGTTAGTGTCATTTCCAGCATCCCGGCCATTACATCTCCGGCACTGATTATTGTAGGTTTCTTTATGATTAGTGTGATCGGAAAAATGAACTGGAGCGATCTGGAAGAGGCATTCCCGGCATTCCTTATTATTATTCTGATGCCGCTGACGCACAGTATTGCAACAGGAATCGGGATCGGTTTTATTTTCTATCCGGTGCTCAAGCTGCTTCGCGGCAAAGGCAGAGATGTTCATCCCATATTTTATATTTTCGCGATCCTGTTCTTCATTCAACTTGTATTTCTCGACCATTAAGAATAGTCTTTCATATGACAAAGAGAGCTGCTTTTATATAAGCAGTTCTCTTTTTTATATACTTGAATTGGTTTACACAAGCACTTCGATGACAGAATAACCTTCCAATCGCTGTTATCCCCAGATTTTCTTGATTCCCTTTTCGAAAGGGAAAAATCCGGTGATAAAGGCGAGCGCTCCGCTTTTCCAGGTTTTTTCTGTCCTCTCCGTTTCTGTGTAAATAATCATTCATTTTATATCGTTTTATTAGTAACTTATATATGCCAGTTCATGTTCCGTTCATATTGGCGTCATGATGGCGACATCTTGTCTGATTATACTGTAGATAAGTCACCAAGACAGTTACACAGACTCAAGACAGGAGAAGATGAGAGTGAAAGAAAACGTAGAGATCAAACAAACGGAGAAGAAACGCGGCAAGAAGCGCAGCTTAATCTTAAAAATATTCGGAGGTATCATCGCAGCACTCGTGTTATTCTTGGGCATCGTATTTGTGGTGCATGTGATCAGCAAGGGGCTGGAGAAAGATAAGATTGAAGCTTATGGACAGTATGTACAGGTGGACGGTAAAAAAATGAATGTGTCCATTCAGGGCAGCGGAGAACAGACCATCGTGCTGCTGCCGGGTCAGGGAACAGCATCACCTGTGTTAGATTTTAAACTGCTGATCGATCAGCTGACCCCGGATTATAAAGTCGTCACGATCGAGCCATTCGGCTATGGATTAAGTGATCAAACGGATCAGGAACGCACCACCGAGAATATTGTCCGTGAAATTCATGAAGCCGCAGAACAGCTTGGTCTTAATCGTTATATACTTATGGGACACTCCATTGCAGGACTGTACAGCGTGTCTTATGTAGATCGTTATCCAGACGAAGTTATCGCCTTTGTCGGTATTGACAGCAGTGTTCCTAACCAGCCCGGCATGGACGTTAAATTACCTCTAAAATCACTTCAGTTTCTTCAATCATCAGGGCTGATGCGATTGGCTAAAAAGTTGAGCGCTGATCCTTATGCTTCCATGGCTTACGATGAGCACACCAAAGAGCAAATGAACCTGATTTCGAACCGGGTCTCGAGTAACTCGACAATGACGAACGAACTGAAACATCTGGGTTCCAACTTTAAAAATGCAGAGAACATGACCTATCCTCGTGAGTTACCTGTTTTGCTCTTCGTGCAGTCTAATAATGAGCACAACCCGCAGTGGCTGCCGCTGCATGAGCAGCAAGCCGCAAAATCTGCTCAGGGAAAAATGATTCCAATGGAAGGCTCGCATTATCTGCATCATACGAAGTTTAAGGAAATTGCTGAACAATTTAAAGCCTTCATGAAAGATCTCCAATTACAATAGCAAGGGAAGGAATTACACACTCAACACTTTATTAAAAAGCGGTGCCAAATCTGGTGCCGCTTTTGGGTTATCCTGCCTCAAATATCTCAGCTCACCGAACGGGGAAGAGAGGGGATTCAACGGGAGATTAATTCATCCAATTGGTATATTAAGGGTTATTTGTCATTGGTTTAAGCTTTTCTGGACCATTTTCATCAAATTATATATCTTCCCTGTGCATTGAAAGATATAATGATTGCTGAACAAGTAAAATCAGAATATATCCAAAAAAAGAGTGCATTCGGAGGTAACGATCAGCATGAATATTCAATTTAATTCTCCAGCCGCCTATTGGGTTGAAGCGCTGCCTATCGGTAACGGCAAATTGGGTGGAATGGTCTTTGGTGGTATCGAAAAAGAACGCATTGCATTGAACGAGGATACGTTATGGTCGGGCTATGCCCAGGATTGGAACAACCCGGAGGCACGAGAGGTACTGCCTCGGATCAGAGAATTGATTGCTCGTAAACAGTACGTAGAGGCTGATCTGCTTAGTAAAAAAATGATGGGGCCTTTTACGCAATCCTATCTGCCATTTGGTGATTTGGAGCTTGTGATGGAACATGGGCAGTTATGTGAACGGAAAACTTATCAGCGTAAGCTTGATTTGTCAACAGGTGTTGTAAGCGTTTCCTATGAAATCGGCGGTGTACGCTATGATCGTGAGGTGTTTGCTTCCCATCCGGATCAGGGTATCGTCATTCGTTTGACGTCAAGCAAGGAAGGTCGATTAAACTTCCGAACCAGACTGAGCAGCCCGCTAAGGCACCAGACATCTGTTGTGAATGCTCAATATGAACTATCCGGAACGGCTCCAGAGTATGTGTCGCCGAACTATCACGATGTTGAAGTACCTGTACGTTATGGAGATGCCGGAACGACACGTGCAATGTCTTTCCACGGCCGACTTGCTGTATCTCATACCGGAGGTACGCTGCATTCAACTGGAAGTGAGCTGCAGATTGTTGATGCCACAGAAGCAGTGATCTATTTTGCAGGAGCTACAAGCTACTCGGCCGCAGATCAACCCCAGGAGACTTTGATCTCTCCAGCAGCCAAGACCGCAGATGTTATTGGGCAGATTATGGCACGCAATTACAATGATTTGCTACAGCGTCATGTGCAGGATCATCAGGGTTTATTCAATCGTGTGCAGCTGCATCTCGGTGACAGCACTGCGCCTGCGGACATGCCTACCGATGAACGGATCGAGAAATATGGAAGCAGTGACCCGGGTCTGGTAGAGCTTTTGTTCAATTATGGCCGATATTTAATGATCGCCAGCTCCAGACCGGGAACGCTGCCAGCCAATCTGCAGGGGATCTGGAATCAGGACACACGTGCGCCATGGAGCAGCAATTATACACTTAATATTAATGCGGAGATGAATTATTGGCCTGCAGAGACATGCAACATGGCTGAACTGCATGAACCGCTGCTTGATTTCATTGGCAAACTTGCGGTGAATGGGCGTAAGACGGCTGAGATTAACTATGGCGCTCAAGGCTGGGTAGCGCATCACAATGCGGACATCTGGGGGCAGACTGCTCCGGTTGGCGATTACGGTGCCGGTGATCCCGTATGGGCGCTGTGGATGATGGGCGGCGTATGGCTGACGCAGCATCTATGGGAGCATTACGCTTTCTCAGAGAATAAAGAGTTTCTGCAGGAAACAGGTTACCCGCTTATGAAGGATGCGGCTCTGTTCTGTCTGGACTGGCTCATTGAGAATAAAGAAGGACAACTGATCACCTCACCTTCAACGTCACCAGAGATGAAATTTGTTGTGAACGGAGAGCATGCAGCTGTAAGTGAAGCGACTACAATGGATATTTCACTGATTGCTGAACTGTTCGATAACTGTATTCAAGCAGCTGAAGTGCTGCAGACAGACTACGAATTCGCGGATCTTCTGCGAGCGAAGAAAGCACAGCTTCTGCCTCTGCAGATCGATGCACAGGGACGTCTTCAGGAGTGGAGCGAGGATTTCACGGAAGAAGACCCGCAGCACCGTCATGTATCCCATTTGGTTGGAGTATTCCCAGGACGTCTGATCACACAGAAAAAATCTCCTGATCTCATGAAAGCTGCCCGCACTTCACTGGAAATTCGCGGCGATGGCGGCACAGGCTGGAGTCTGGGATGGAAAATCGGTCTGTGGGCCCGTTTTGGAGAGGGCAATCGTGCTGAACAGCTCATTTCCAATCTGTTAACGCTGGTTAAAGCTTATGAACCCAGCAAACATGAGCAGGGCGGAGTATACGCCAATTTGTTTGATGCCCATCCGCCGTTCCAGATTGACGGTAATTTTGCGGCAACTGCCGGTATTGCCGAGATGCTGCTGCAGTCTCATCAGGGTTATCTGGAATTCCTGCCAGCATTGCCTGAGCGCTGGTCTACAGGTTCTGTTCAAGGTTTAAGAGCAAGAGGCGGGTTTGAGGTTAGCCTAAGTTGGGAGAACGGTAAGCTGGTTGAAGCAGAAATCCTCTCACATACGGGCAATACATGTTATTTGCAGGTTGAGCCTGGCTTGAAAGTATATCAAGGGGATACGGTTGTACAAACCGTTCAGGAGAAAGACGATCAAGTTAGTCTGCCAACGCAAAAAGGACAAACATATACCATTTCATTTGAATAAAATGAACTTGAATCTTAGTGCTGTTCGAGTGAATAACTTATATTCAATAAATCAATTCACCTTCGGAGCAGCATAAGCTTAAGAGATGAAGCCGCTGATCAATGTTGATCAGCGGTTTTCTTTTATAACATTTGAAAAGTTAAGTGTTGTATTGAAAACGGTTTTATGCTATTTTGAATGTATAAAAACGTTTTAATAGCAAAGGAACCTGAATGTATGGGAAAAATCACAATTAAAGATGTTGCAAGGGAAGCCGGTGTGTCGATCTCTACCGTTTCGAATGCCTTAAATGGTGTGGATGTACTGAATCCGGAAACGAAGTCACATGTGCTCAAAGTGGCAGAACGTTTAAACTACATCCCTAATCTCAATGGCAAACTGTTGAAATCAGGTCAGACCAAAATGCTTGGTTTTTTCACAACAAGTGTGTCCGGTCCGTATTTTTACAAGTTAGTCGAGGCCATGTCGCGTGAATGTGACCGTCTCGGTTACGGACTCAATGTGTTTGTAACCAAAGATAAACATGTGATTATGAGCAATATTCTCGGCAGGCGGGTAGATGGTGTAATCATCTATGAAGAGCTTCGAATTGATGAGCAGGATATTTTGTCGATGGAAAAAGACAAGATTAAAGCGGTTTTCCTGGATCGTGTGTACGAGAGCGAACGAATGGGAAGTGTCATCTTTGACTCTTACGTAGCCAGCTATGAAGCAACCCAATATTTGATCGGGCTCGGTCATCAGAAAATCGCTTATATCTCCGGCGTAGATGAGATGTTTGACAGTGTACAGCGTCGGGAGGGATATCTGGCGGCCCTTCGAGAATACGAACTCCCCATCGATGCGGACTACATCATTCAGGGGTATTTTGAAGAAGAGGCCACTTACAATGCCATCAAATCCTTCATTCATAAGCATCCAGGCAAGTTACCAGATGCCTTTCTCGCCGGTAATGACCTGAGTGCGATCGGGTGCATCCAGGCATTGAAATCTCATGGTTATGAGGTTCCGAGTGATATCAGTGTGGTCGGATTCGATGATATCGATATCGCTCCGTATTATTCTCCACCGTTAACGACCGTTCGGAATCAAATTGCAAGACAAGGTATTCTAGCTGTCACGCAATTGGTCAATATGATCAAGGGACAGGAACAAGGGATAGCGCAAAAGTTATCTGGAGAACTTATTGTACGCGGTTCAAGTCATGTGAAAATGAACAATCGGAAAGATGGCCGTAAATAACGTGTGAGAGGCTCGTCGGGTCCATTTTTCATTTTATATTACAAGGAAGGGAGTTTTTTGGAACGAAATAAAAACGTTTTTATAAAACGGAATAAATGCATCTATCGACACATACAGAGGGGAGCAACAAAGGATGAGTCACTTGACGACTACAGCAGACAGACAGCCGCAGCCTCTTAAACCCGGTGGAAAAAAACATTTCAAGCAGCGGTTCAACACATTCTGGGTCGATTTCGCCAGACAATGGGAGATCCAGTCCATGGTTCTACCCGGCATTCTGTTCATGATTGTCTTCTGTTACATACCGATCTACGGATTAACGATTGCGTTCAAAAATTACACCGTCATTGATACACTGTCCAGTGCCCCATGGGTGGGGCTGGATAACTTCAGAATTATTATGTCAGACAAATACTTCTGGGATGCCGTTGTGAATACGCTGGGCATCAGCTTTTTGAAGCTGGGGATCGGGTTTGTCATTCCGATTATTCTGGCCATTATGATCTACGAGCTGAACAGCGGACGATTCAAGAAATTCGTGCAAACGGTTTCATATCTACCTCATTTTCTCTCATGGATCGTGCTGGGCGGTATGCTCATCACCTGGTTCTCCACAACCGGCTTGTTCAATGAACTCCTGCTCGGTCTTGGCATCATATCACAGCCGCAAAACATATTGCTGGACGCAGGCAAGTACTGGTGGATCGCTACGTTATCGGATATTTGGAAGGAAGCTGGCTGGGGCACCATTTTGTATCTAGCCATCATGTCTAAGATCGATCCTACCTATTACGAGGCCGCCAAAATCGATGGAGCCAGCCGGATGCGTCAGATCTGGAATATCACCCTGCCTAATATGAAGTCCATTATCAGTCTGAATCTGATCCTGACGGTCAGCGGACTACTCGGTTCGAATCTCGATCAAACGCTGGTGCTCATGAACTCACAGAACCGCGAAAAGGCCGAAGTTATTAATTCCTATGTCTATCGTATGGGGATGTCGCAAGGTGACTTCTCGTATGCTACCGCAGTAGGTTTGGGTGTTTCCATCATTTCTGTAATTCTGCTCGTCACGGCAAACAAAATAACTAGCAAGCTAAATGACAACCAGTCTGTGCTGTAGAAGGAGGTTCCCTCATGAACGGAAAAGCGGCCAAAGAAGATCTGGACAGCCGGATTTTTGATACGCTCAATATTATTTTTTTAATGATCTGTACCATTGTCATTATCGTTCCGCTCTGGAATGTCATCATCTCGTCCTTTAGTTCAGGCAAAGCACTCGCGGAAGGTGGATTCATCTTCTGGTCACCCGAGTTCTCGCTGGAAAACTACCGAGCGGTGTTTAATGATTCAAACATCTGGCAGGCGTTCTTCATCTCTGTGTCCAAAACCATGATTGGTGTCGTGACACATGTATTCTTTTGTGCCATGGTCGGATACGGATTAAGCAAGAAATACCTGAGAGGTCGCAAATTGTATGTAGCTATGGGTGTAATTACAATGTTTTTCTCCGGCGGCATGATTCCAACCTTTTTGCTCATTAAGGCACTGGGTCTCCTGAACAGCTTCTGGGTGTATATTATTCCGGCTTTGTTCAGTTTCTTCGATGTCGTCATCCTGATGAATTTTTTCCGTAATGTACCGGATTCACTGGAAGAATCGGCGAAGATGGATGGAGCTGGAGACTGGCATATCTTTCTCAAAATCTTTATCCCGCTGTCTATGCCAGCAATGGCGACCATCGCTTTATTTAATGGGGTAGGGCAGTGGAACGACTTTATGACGACCAAATTGTATATCACAGACCAATCACTGTACCCGCTGCAGATGATGTTATATGAAATTATTGTGCAATCCCAGACACAGTCCATGCAGAACGTGGGCGGGTCTGTCGTGATCGAAACAACAACCAAAGGCGTGCAGCTTGCCACCATCGTTATTACGACATTGCCAATTGTGCTGATCTATCCTTTGTTACAGCGATATTTCATTTCAGGCATGATGCTTGGAGCTGTTAAGGAATAAAACGATAGATTTACATCAATGATTTTATATTCGACTACGAGGGGGAAAACACATGTTTAATATTCACCGGGTACTGGGCCAAAGAGGGGTTAAAGGTTGTGCAGCATTACTGACAGCTGTGTTGATGGTTACGGGATGCAGCGGAGGTTCCGGCGGATCGAGTGAAGCAAACTGGGTATCCATTGAGGATCGCTACACGGTTGATCCGGAGAAGCCAGCATGGCAGCTCGATAAAAAGGAAGAAGTGACCGATCTGACCTGGTACGTCAATGCCGACTGGTGGAATACCGATTTTGGCAAAGATATCGTCACCAAAAAGATCAAGGAAGACTTGAACATTAACATCAAATTCATTACAGGCGATGATACCAAATTAAATACCTTTTTTGCTGGTGGAGATATGCCTGACCTGCTGACGGTGTTTGATTCCAATTCGCAAGTCGTGAGCAAAGCATCAACCTGGGCCATACCTCTAAATGATTTGGCTGAGAAATATGATCCGTATTTCAACAAGGTCGCAGCTGCGGACACGCTGAAGTGGTTCCAGCAAGCGGATGGTAAGACCTACGGTTATCCGAATTATTCCAATACGCAAGCGGATTATGATAGCGGTAACATTCCAGCCAAGACCGCCTTTATCATCCGCAAGGATGTATATGAAGCGTTAGGCAGTCCAGTCATGGGAACACCGGAGCAATTCCAGAGTGTGATGAAACAGATCAAAGAAAAGTTCCCATCGCTCATTCCGTTTGGCTTCAACGCCATCGGTGGAGGTACCGGTTCGCTTGGCGATGCGTTACAGGATTTTATCGGCGTACCCCTGGAGACGGAAAACGGAGAGTTCTATGACCGCAATCTGGACGAAGATTATCTGACTTGGCTGAAAACATTAAACGCCGTGTATAGAGACGGCAATATTAGTGATGACAGTTTTGCGGATGACGGTACAGCCTTTGAAGAAAAAGTGAAATCCGGCAAATATGCGGCGATGCTGCTCGACGGTACACCGCAGCAGGGCGGAAATCTTCAGATCTACATGAGTGATAACGAAGGCAAGGAGTACATTGCCATTGATGGGCCGCAGAGCACCAAGGGCCATGCACCAACACTGAATCAATCCGGTATTACAGGCTGGATGATCAATTTCATCTCCAAAGATGCCAAAGACCCGGCCAAAGCGATGCAGATTTTCACGCATTTGCTGAGCGAAGAAGGCCAGATTCTGATGAACTATGGCATTGAAGGCGAGACGTTTAAGAAAAAGGCAGATGGAACAGTGGAATTGCTTCCGGCGGTGAAGGACATGCAGTTGCATAATGCGGATCAATTCAAAAAGGATTATCGTCTTGGTGAGTTTATGTTCTTCGGTCATGACCGCCATAAAGCGCTGAGCGCCGATGCCTTCCCCGAAGCGATCAAACAGATGCAGGCCTGGGGCAAAGGTAAACTGACACCTCATTTTATTCTGGAAAATATTAATCCGAACCTGGGAACAGCTGAAGCCCGTGCCTTATCCGCTATTAACACCAAATGGAACTCCACGCTGGTAAGCATGCTGCGTTCGAAGGATGATGCCTCGTTTGACAATGCGCTCGCGGCATATCAATCGTTCCTGGAAGAAAACCGCTGGGCTGACATTGTAAAGATCCGCAGCGAGAAGATGAAGCAGAACAAAGAGAAATTAGGCATGCAATAATGAGGAGGCTTCGCGATGACAGCATTTAAAATATTCAAAACTACGGGAGAGAATGACCTGTTTCGACCCGTCAGCCCCGAGGAATACGATCCGTTCGAAGCTGCAGACGATGATTCTTCAACCGCAACCGTTCAGTTGGATGATCGCCAGACACGGCAGGAGATGGACGGCTTTGGAGCTTCGTTTACGGATGCTGCAGCCTATCTGATGAATCAAAAATTAACAGAAGAACAGCTTGAGGAAGTGATGACGCGGCTGTTCCATCCTGTAAAAGGCATCGGCTTGTCGGTACTTCGTAATCCGATGGGCGCTTCTGATTATGCCCGTACGGTATACAGTTATAACGACCTGCCTGACCAGCATACAGACCCGGAATTAAGCGGATTCAGCATTGCACACGATGAGCAGGATATCATCCCCTTAACCCGGAAGGCTCTAGCGCTGAACCCCGAGTTGAAGCTGTTCGCCTCCCCTTGGAGTGCCCCCGGGTGGATGAAAACTAGCGGCTCCATGATCACAGGTCAGCTAAAGCCGGAATGGTACCCGGCATATGCGGAGTATTTCGTAAAATACATTCAGTCTTATGCTGCACATGGCCTGCAGATCTATGCGATCACCCCGCAGAATGAAGCCTTATATGAGCCAGGACATTATCCAGGTATGCTCATGCCAGCCGAGGCACAAGCTGATTTTATTCAAAATCATCTGAAACCTGCTTTCGTGCGCAGCAGCCTCCATACTAAAATCCTTTGTTATGACCATAACTGGGATCGACCCGATTATCCGCTGACTGTGCTTGAACAGGCAGGAGAAGCGGTTGACGGGGTTGCCTGGCACTGGTATGGCGGCAGTGCGGAAGCTCAGTCCACGGTATACGAAGCTTTTGCGGGAAAAGAAGTGCATTTTACCGAAGGTTCCGGGGGAGAATGGATTCCGCCCTTTGAGCAGGCATTCTCCAATGTGATGCGAACCGGGATTCAGATTCTGCGAAATTACAGCAAGTCGCTTGTTCTATGGAATATGGCACTGGATGAGCAGAACGGTCCGACTGTACCTGGATTTGGTGAGAGCACCTGCCGGGGAATCGTACAGATCAACCAGCAAACGGGAGAACTTGCCTACACGCTCGATTATTACGCGCTGGCTCACTTCAGTACGGTTATCCGTCCCAAAGCGGTATATATCGACTCCATCTCCAGTGACACTTCACTGTTATCAGCAGCCTTTCGCAATACAGACGGGTCTACGGGATTAGTGCTTTTCAATGATACGCAGGAATCCAGGGATGTGAAGATTAAATTGCGGGATCAGGAGATGCTGTCCCTGCATATGGAGCCTAAATGCGCAATGTCCATCTTAATGAAACCCGAATAATACAGCACAGGCGCATGAACCTGCGAGCAGTGCAGCTGGCTTAACATGCTTTTCCACGATAGGTGTATATTCCTGCATATTCCCTGACGAACAAGAAAGACCGCCGAATTCGGCGGTCTTTTTCATTTTTCTCACCAATCTAAGGGGATTTCGTGATTTGAGTACGAATAAATTAGAAGATGGATTGCACATACCCATCAGGGTTCAGGGCGTCAGCTCATGTATAAATAATCAACTTTGGAGGACATTCATGTATAAACTGCTGATTGTAGAGGACGAACTGCTCATGCGGGTGGGCATTCGTTCCATGCTGAACTGGGAAGATTACGGCTTTTGTCTGGCAGGCGAGGCCAGCAATGGGAAAGAAGCTTTGGAGCTTGCGCTGGAACAAGTCCCGGACCTGATCATTACGGATATCCGAATGCCTGTGATGGATGGACTGCAGCTGATTCAAGAAGTATCACGTTCATTAAAGAACTGTAAATATGTTATTCTTAGCAATTTTGATGAACTGCATTATGTGAAAACGGCTTTAAAGCTTGGTGCGGTGGACTACCTGGTCAAAAGTGAAGTCAGCGAACAGTCTCTGATCCAGCTGCTCACGAATATTCGAGAGAAGCTGCAGCGTGAACAGGAACAATTCACTCCTTTACCCAAAGCATCATCAGAATATTCCAAGAGCATCCGTTACTTGAAGGACAGTTTCTTTCAAGATACTGTAAGCGGATTCATCCATGGAGAAGAGTTGATTGCCAAAGCAGAAGAACTACGTTTTCGCATCCAATCTGACTACCTGGTGGTCATTAAATTGGTCGTTAATCAATATGAGCAGGTTAAGCGCAAGTATATTGAAAAAGGGGAGCAGCTGCTCCGCTTCTCCATCCTTAATATCATGGAAGAAGTTATTCCTTCAAGGTGGGCTAAGGAGATATTTGTGGAAAGCTCGTTCGAATATTGGGTAGTTGTAAACGTGCATCCAGACTCCAATACCGAAATCACCACCGAGATCGACAGCAGCACAACCCCCGACACTTTTAACAACAGCAGGCTTGTTAATGCTAACTCCACCGATCCATTTAACGCTGCACATGCTGATCTGAATAAGCTTATACGTAAAATGATGTCGTCTATTAAGGATTTTATGAATTTATCCCTTACAGCAGGTGTGAGTTCAGTGGTTTCCGATTTTACATCGATGCGAAGGGCCAGTAAGGAAGCAGAGTATGCTCTCAAGGAGCGCTTTTTTACTTGCGGCAGCCAAATCTTATATGCTGCAGATGTGTGCGAAGCACCTGGCAGGAAAGACACTGCAATCATTTTAAGTCCGCAGCAGGAACAGCATTTCATGAAAATTTGTGTTAGTAAAAACGAAATAAAAGCCGAGCAGTTTTTTGAAGAAATCCGTACTGCCCTGAAGGTTAAACAAGCTGACGAGAACAGCATCCGCCAACAGTACATTGCACTGCTGGAGACGATGCACGCCCATTTACTGAACATCACATCCCGAAGCAAGCTTTCGTTCACAGGAAAGTCACCTTATGAGATTGTACTGAACGGAGAGCGCTGGCACGATATTCACCAGGATGTCCTGACCCATATCAAGGATTCGTTCGGTGCCTATTCCAGAACCACTCAGGAACTTACGTATACCGAACTCGCTGCTGACATGATCAACAAGTATTACGCAGAGGATCTTTCGCTGCAGAGTGTGGCCAGCCAGATTAACGTTCACCCATCATATCTAAGCCGATTGTTCAAACAGGAAAAGGGAGAAAAATTCATCTCGTATTTAACCCGGATTCGCATTGAACACGCGAAGGCTTATCTGCTGAGCAGAGAGCTGAAAATATATGAAATAGCCGACAAAGTCGGGTACCACAACTACACGTATTTCAGCAAAATTTTCAAGAAAAACACGGGTCTTACCCCCGAGGAATACCGAGAACAACAGCAGGTTCATGTCATCCGTGAATAGAGGTGCACTTCATGAAATTTACCCGGCCTTTTCAGATCAGATACAAAATTATTATCATTTGTATGATTGTCATTATTTTTCCTGTTTTTGTTATGACGATTAACTCCTATTACTCTTCTGAACGATTGTTATCGCAAAATTACACCACACTGCTCAGTGATCTGACCAAACAAACGAATATTCGCATTGATGAGTTTCTCAAAGAAATCGAAAAAATCACGCTTCTCGCCAGTAACGGGCTTAGTGACAGTTTGTCTGCGACTCATGAAGGCAGCTTTCCGATTCAGGATTTTCTGCGTGTAAGTGACGAAGAGAACGAGATAGCCGCATACAACATCTTGATGAATTACATTATGATGAAAGATCGTGTATTTTCCATATATCTATACAACCTGAACGGTGGGCAGGACCTGTTTGTGAGTCCGCATCAACCGATTGACCCCGTCTTCAATGTAAGAAATGAATTGTGGTTCAAAAAGTTTATGCATGAAGACGACCGAACGATCACTTTGACGACCCGGATCGATAAGCAGCTGGAAAATAAAGTACTCGCCGTCTCCCATGCACGGAAAATTCACGATGTAACCAATGGCAAACTGCTTGGTGTGATCGTTGTCAGCATCGATATCAAATTTATCGAGATCGTCAATCGCAATCTGCAGGAAGGGCTCAGGTCCAGATTTATGATTATCGACGAGGATGAAAAGATCGTCTACAACGTGAATGACCAGTTGATCGGCACGTTGTTTCGGGATAACGTTCGCCCGCCCGAAGCAACCAATGTGGTCGTGAAGAGCCCGCTTAGTCAGCAGAAATGGACCACATATGTCTATATGCCGCTAGAAGAGCTGACCGCTGATGGGAAAATATTAGGCCGAAACCTGGTAACGCTGGCTATCGTGATGTCTCTTTTTGCCGCGGTTATTTCCATTTTCTTATCTCATGTTATTACTCGTCCCATCAAAAAGCTGCTCAATAATATTCGTCTTGTCGAAAAGGGGCAGTTCGAACACGTGCAGGACATCCGCTCTCGCGATGAGATCGGTCATTTATCCACCCGATTTAACCGCATGTCTCATGAATTAAAACGTATGGTGGAACGAACGCAGCAGGAAGAGATTGAGAAGGCTGCCGCCGAGATGCGGGCACTGCATGATCAGATTAATCCTCACTTTCTGTATAACACATTAGGGTCCGTGAAATGGATTGCATCCATGCAGCAGGCGGGCAAAATTGTAGATATGACGGATGCGCTCATCTCTATGCTGCGATATGCAACCAGGACTGATGGCAGTCTCGTGATGATTCGAGAGGAGCTGAATCACATTGAGCATTACGTCACCATTCAGAATGTCCGATATTACGGCAGCATTCAGATGCAGTACGATATTGATGACACCCTTCTGGATTATGTGATGCCCAAAATGATTCTGCAGCCCATCGTGGAAAATGCTTTTTTTCACGGCCTTGCCGAGATCGAAGAGGAGGGTGTAATCACCATTCGGATTCAATCACGGCAGGACGACATATGTATTGAAGTCCGTGATAATGGAGCAGGAATGGATCAGTTTACCGTCCGCAGCCTGTTGGAAGAAAAGCAGGAGACTGGAAGCGGAGGTAGGGGAATTGGTTTGTATAATGTGCAGCGGCGAATTCAGCTGCACTTCGGGAAACCTTATGGGATACAGGTGAATAGCCAGATTGGCAAAGGCACAACGTTTACCATTCTGCTGCCTGCGATTACCTGTTTACCAGGGAACAAGTGAAACTTATTGGCGCTAATGAAAGGACCTGCAGATCATCGTCTGCAGGTCCTTAGGGTATTTGCGTTTGTTTTGGGATACACCTTCAAACCATATCTATAGCACTGGTTCTTATTGTCCCTTCTTTATCCCTTAACACTGCCGAGCACCAAACCTTTGGTAAAATACTTCTGCAGGAACGGATAGATGAGCAGAATCGGGATGGCACCAAGGAACATCTGGGCTGCACGTCCGGTTCTGGCATTCATCATGGCTAACAGCTGGGTGTAGTCTGACCCGGACTTCAGCATCATCTGCTCAAAGCTTTGAAGCAGGGTTTGGAGATAACTCTGCAGCGGATAGTTGGCTGGATTGTTCATATAGATAATGCCGTCAAACCAGGAGTTCCAATGGCCGACAATGCTGAACAGTCCTACCGTCGCGAGTGCAGGCTTGAGAAGCGGAAGCATGATCCGGATTAACACCTGCATCGGGCCCGCACCATCAATGATGGCTGATTCTTCAATCTCCTCAGGCAGTCCGCGAATAAAGTTCATCAGAATGATCATGCTGAACACGGGCAGCGCACCTGGAAGAATCAAAGACCAGATGGAATCGATCAGCCCCATTTTAACCACAACAAGATAAGTAGGAATCAATCCACCGCTGAACAGCATCGTAACGATGAAAAATCCCATATAGAGGTTGCGGCCCATGACCTTCTGTTTTGTTTTGGAGAGTGGGTATGCTGTAAGCACAATTAAGAGCAGATTCACCAGTGTACCCAGAACGGTTCGCTGAATTGCCACCCAGAGGGAGGAATAAAATGCACTTCCAGAAAGAGCAAACTCATAAGCCTTCGTTGTAAATTCAACCGGCCAGAATGTAACACTCCCCGCAGAGACCGCTGAACTGCTGCTGAAAGAGACGGCGAGTAAATTGACAAACGGCAGGACACACAGCAGCGAGATCGCCAGCAGTATCGTGTAATTCAAAATATGAAAGAGACGCCTGCTTATACTTTTATCATGAATCATCCGATTATGCCCTCCTTAGAAGATACGGTAACCTGCCACGCGGTAAGCCAGAATGTAAGAGACTGCAACCAGAATGCAGGATATAACCGATTTGAATAAACCGACTGCAGTTGCAATGGAATACTGTGCCTGCTGGATACCCAGACGGTACACATAGGTGTCGATAATATCTCCGGTCTGATAAACCACAGGAGAATAAAGATTATATATCTGATCAAAACCGGCATTGAGCACGTTTCCCAGCGATAATACAGTCATTAAAACGATCGTCGGCATCAGGAGCGGCAGGGTGATATAGATCGTTTGCTTCCAGCGCTTGGCTCCATCAATGACTGCGGCTTCGTACAGGCCGGGATCAATGCTCGTTAAGGCAGCCAGATAGACAACCGTGCCAAACCCGAAGCCTTTCCAGATATCACTCACAATCATTGTCCACGGAAAGATGGAAGGCGTGCCGAGGAAGGAGATCGGTTTCATGCCGAGCACCCCTAAAAACGTATTCACGATCCCATCTGCACTCAGAATATCCAGCATAATGCCGGCCATAATGACCCAGGACAGGAAATTCGGAATATAGACGAGAGTCTGGAACGTTCGTTTGATCCCGTTGTGCAGCACTTCATTCAGCAGCAGGGCGAAAATAACAGGCACAACAATGCCGCCGATCATTTTGAAAACGGACATGTAGAGGGTATTCCAGATCGTTCTCACGAAATTGGGCTGATTAAAGACATGAGTGAAATTGTCCCATCCAACCCAAGGCGAACTGAAGCCAAGACCCGGATTATACTTTTGAAAGGCAATAACCAGGCCATAAAAAGGAATGTAACTAAAAATAAATACCAGCACCACGCTGGGGATTAACATGAGGTGGTAAGGACTTTGCTGCTTCCATTTTTTCAGCATTGCTTTTCCTCCGTTCAGTTATCAAAAAGAGGGGTGAGAACAGGCTCACCCCCCAGCCTCGCAGCTTCAGCTTATTTGCCGTAGGCTTCGTTCACGGCTTCAATGGCTGTATCTCCGCCAGCTGCACGCCAGTTCTGCACGACCACATCAAAGTAGTCGATGTTCTCGCTGCCCATAATGATTTTTGTAAAACCTTCCGTCAGAATATCATCCAGCGTTGTTCCATAACTGGACAGAGCCTCAGGCGTGACGCCCCATAGTGCAGTTTTGGTGTAGTTGCCGCTGTCGAGCACTTTTTTCGCCAAGCCATACGCATTTTTCGGTGCGCCCTGCTGCAGATAATCACCAACCGCGCCCGGTGTCGCATTTTTGATAAACTCGACGCTGTTGTTATACTTCTGCCACATGCCTGACGTGGTGAGTCCGCTGGTATCCTTCGTTTCAAGAGCTTTCGATACAGCTTCGAACTGTTCATAGTCCGAATTCGGGTTAAGCACACGGAACGCGCCAACAACGTGCGCAATATCGTTGTCCAGCAGAGCGGAGAGTGTCTCCGGTTTTTCCTTGCCATTGCCTTCATCCACGATATAAGCATAATCATTCAGAATTTCGATCACTGCCTGTGGATGGGCAGCATCTTTTTTCATTACAATGTAGTTGTTATTCGCAAAAAAGATAGATTGTTTCGCTTCTTTGCCATCGACCGTTGGAATCAGATACGGATAGAAGATGGCGTCTTTACCCAGATTAGCGACGGTATCTACGCCAGGATTATATCCCCACCACTGATAGTACGGCTGGATGCCCACTTTGCCGGCGACAATGTCGGCATTCATGGCGTTGAAGTCTTTAATGGCAAATTCCGGATCGATAATGCCCCGCTTATACCATTCCGCCCATTCGGCGAGCGCGTTTTTCATCTCAGGCTGGATGGAGCCATAGGTCAGTTTTCCCGTACCATCCTCAATCCACAGGTCCGGATGAGCGTTCCAAGCGATCGCGAGCAGGTTCAGATAATCCAGCGATTGATCCACAGCAATGCCGTATCCGCCGTGTTTTTCCATAAATGCAAGAGCCATATTTTTGATATCCTCGACCGATTTCGGGTCCTGCAGTTTGAGCTCTTCTTTCCAGTCATTTCGAATCCAGATAAAGTCCGGTTGATCAATTAATCCCCAATGCATCTGGGGGATACCGTAGAGCTTGCCGTCTTTTTTGCCAGATTCGTAGCTGTCTGCATCCGCTTTCATATAACTTTTGAGGCGTTCCGAGGCGTGCTGTTCAAAGGCTTCTGTCAAATCCATGACCATATCGGCCTCAATCAGCTGGCGCAGCTGGGAAGGATTCACCCGGAAAACGTCGGGAAGTTCATTGGAAGAAATGGCGAGATTGAGTTTGGTTTCGTATTCATCACTGACCCAGTCCGTCTTGACGTTAATATTAAGTTTCTCTTTGTATCTGCGGGTCCAGACATTATTCGTAATATCATCGCCCTTTGGATATTTCGCTGAACTGTATTCGGACGTAACCGTATGGATGGTGACTGCACCCGTACCATCATTTTCCGCATCTGTTTGTGCCTGACCTTTTCCCTTGTCACTGCAGGCCGTGACCAATAAGGCAGACATGCTCATCGACAAGATCAGAATCTTCATCTTTTTGTTCATTTACGTTCCCCCTCAAGTTCAAGTCATGGTTTAGGAATGTTGTACTTGAAGATATTGTAATAGAGAATAAGAAGAGGGGATATAAACGTTATTGACCAGAATCTGCATGTTTTTTAACTATAGAGGGGATCAGGGAATGCATAACAGGCATCGTACGCTGCACTTATTTGAACTGTGCTGCACTTTTTTGACCTGAACAAATAAGCCTGAGCCAACGATCGTCAGTACGAGGATATGAAGTCATGCATTATATTGATGTTAAGCGGTTTATTAGAGGAATGTATAAGGATTATAGGTAAGTCTACATATTTTTTGAGCGTACTTGTGGCTAATCGCTGTGTTCCGGTGTCTAATTTATTGTAAATCAAGAGGAGGTTCTCACCATGTCTGGAGCTCAAGACACAGATTTCACATCTGTTCAACCGGATGAACAGAACAGCATTACCCGTGTGGAACACATCTATGCATTATATCGTGATCGTATCAACAGCTATTTTTCGCTGAAATTAAACCCCGCGGCTGCAGATGATCTCACACAACAGGTATTTATGAAAGCAGCAGAGAATCTGCACCGTTATAAAGGAAACGCACATATCTTCACATGGATCTTCAAGATTGCCCAGAACACATTAAAGAATGAATATCGGAGGTTATCACGGCAGAACGAATCACCGCTTGATGCTGCACAGCTCGAATCCCAGTCCATCTCTCTTGAGTTTACAAAGTATGTTGACTTTCGGATTGATATCGGAACAGCCTTACAAACGCTGGATGAGAAAAATCAGGAGATTATCGCTTTACGTTTTTTTGCAGACTGTACGCTGCCCGAGATTGCAAGCATTGTTGGTATGCGTGAGAGCGCAGTGAAGAACAGATTGTACCGTGCTCTTGGGAAGTTAAAAAACGAATTAAATGAATGGGGGCACATGGCTATCATGTCAATTCAACACTTGATTTCGATTGAAAATAAAGGCAGTTCAGCACATTCAGACAACCGTATGAAGAAAGCAAATCATGACCTCATCACGGAACTAAACGGACACGTCGAAAGACTTGCAGCGAAATACGATTACCAGCCTTTACGAAAAGTCATCATTGAAATGTATCCCGACCTGTCCGCGTTTCATCAAGCTGTGGGGGAAAAAGATGCGCCTGACTGGTTCACCGGCACATACGAGGAGAACATTCTCAAGATTGTTTCACCGCTGAACCCCGGGCCTGAGCATACGTACGAATCCATTATCAAAGTTTCCGTTCATCTGTTCTCCATGTGGCTGATTGAAGAGATTAATCCCCAGGCTCCGAAATGGATCAGACAGGGAATCGGTGGATATGAAGCCAAACTGATGACACCAGAATATCTTAAGTTCTCGACCGAAGAGGCTATTCGCACGAATAAGATACCCACTTTTGCTGAATTAGACGATGATACGTGGGATTTTGATACCAAGAAAGGATTCCAGTTCTCGTATATTTTTGTAGAGTATGTGATGGAAAAGTACGGCGTTAAGTCGATGAATCAACTGATTCGTCATCCGCAGGAGTTTACAAGAATCCTGGACTGCACGGAAGCTGAGCTGCATCAGGCTGTATCAGAGCATATTCAAGCCTGGATGCTGGATTAACTTTCCTTTTACGCACTTCATCAACTCCGGTAACAAATCCCTAATATCATAGAAAATGTTTGTTTTTCTAAACTTTAAATTGGGATATGAAGGAGATGCGGGGGCAATTGAGTAAACGAAACAGATTTCAGCGCAGTGTTTCGATCGCCGTTCTAAGCAGCATGCTGCTGACGATGGGAACGCCATTTACAACCACACCTGCTGCTCAAGCGGAAACGCTATCATCAACAGAACAAAGTGATCCTGCGGTTAACCAGGAGACCAGCATCCCTGAGGTGAATCACACACCTCCGGAATGGATATCTGCCATGCAGCCGTTTACTGTTACCGCTGCGGTACATGGTGGTGAACCGCAGCCGAATGTACGCCTGACATACTTGGTAGACGGGCAGGGGGCTGATTCCCTCGAACTAACACCCGTGGATTCAAGTCCGGAGACGTATACAGGCGAAATTCCAGCTCAATCTTTGAACGGGCATCAGTTGAGTTATACCATTGAACTGTTAAACTCCGAGGGGAAAATAATCTCCTCATCCGACTTTACCACCGTGATTCATCCCGTGATCGCCGCCGCCAAGCAGACAACCGGACCGAGCCTGCTGATTACAGAAATCGTGCCGGATACCTCAAATCTGCCCAATTCCAGCACGGACGCGTATGAATTTATTGAGGTTTATAACAACACCGACCAAGAGATCAATTTTAAAGATTACTTTTTTTACTACAACAATAAAGATACCTGGAAAACGGATGAAGGCTCGGATATTTTCATCCCAGCCCACAGTCCGGTTGTATTCTGGATTATGAATGGCAGTAACCATCAGCTGACCGTCGAACAATTTAACAGCAATTTTGGCACAAGCCTGGTAGAGGGACAGCAGATCCACCGTCTTCAGGGAGGAAGCGGCATGGCTAACGGAAGTGCCCGTTCCCTTGTGATTAAGAGCCTTGCAAACGACAACGAGACCATAACTTCTGCATCGTATGAACCAGCTCAGGTCAAAACAAATATGGGTGTTTTTTTCAAACATCCTGCTGTAGGAAGTACGCAAATGAATGTAATGAGCGACTCGGGTAAACTTCCAGCCACGCCAGGTGTGATTGATTCCACACAAATCGTCCCCCCTGTGGTAGATGAAGATTCGCAGACGAGTATAGAGCACATTGCTCCCACAGATGCTCTGCCGGTTCAGGACTTTGTAGTGAAAGCGAAGATCAATAATCCGGCTGTTGAGGCGGACGGGAGTCCTTCCGCGGTGAAACTTCTGTTCAAAACGCCTGCACAGCACAGATATACCGCTCTAACCATGTCTTCGATTAATCAAACGAACGAGTATAGTGCTGTAATACCTGCATCCATGCTTGTTGAACCGCAGCTCTTATATCGGATTCAGAACGGCAGTCTGGATCAGTCCTATACAGCTTCTGTTCAGTTGGACGCATTCGATCCGTCGAAGGTACCTCCGCTGCTCATTACAGAGCTTGTACCCAACACTACGAATATTCCGGGAACGTCTACGGATGCTTATGAGTATGTTGAGATTTATAATAATACGAACCAGCCTGTACAGTTCAAAAACTATAGTTTGTACTATCGTTACCCGGATAAAGGACCAAACGCAGATGTGCTGTGGCAGGCAGAGCAGCCTGATTTTGTAATTCCTCCGCAGCAGCCGGTCGTATTCTGGATCAAAAACAGTGCAAACGCTTCGTACACCGAGCAGGATTTCAATCAGTTCTATCAGAGCAGCCTGATTCCGAATGTTACTCTTCATACTATCCAGAGTGATGGTATGGCTAATTCAGGCCGCAGAGCACTCGTGCTCAAAACGAATACGGGCAAAGAAATTTCATCTGCGTATTATGATGCAGATCAGGCTTATGCCGATGGGACAAAAGGCGATGAAACCAAAGAGAATAAAGCGATTACTTATGCTTATCCGCTGAATGGCAGCAGCGTAATGATCAAGTCCGGTTCGGGATCTGACGCTCCTTCACCAGGTATCCTTGATTCGTCTCAGATTCCGCCGCAGCCCATTCAGGTAGAGCAGGATAACCTTCCCCCAACGGTTACGGATATGACACGCACAGCGACAGTAGATCAATCAAAAGGATTGGAGCTGGTCGTAGATGCCAAAGACAACCGGGAAGTCACTTCCGTTGAAGTGTATATTCGATCGGATAAAGATACGGAATTTTCACGGTACCGTTTAACCGAGGACTTCAACGATACGATGTATCATTATAACTTATCATCCGCGTCGCTTATCGGCCGTAAAACCATTGAATATTATTTTGTTGTCTCCGACGGTGTTCATGAAACCCGTTCGGATAAAACAAGCATTTCCATAACCGGGGGAGTAAGTGATGAGGCACTTCGGCTGAATGTCAAAGATCAGGATATCCTGCAGGGAACGCATATCCTTAAAGGTACCTCGCAGTCTGGTAATGCACCTGTTCAACTTCGAATCGATAATAAGCTCGTTCCCGAAAACTCAACTTCGGGAGCACTGGAGCATGATGCGTATTTCGTGTTTGAAGCAGTGAATGTTGATTATTATTTCAAAAATGCAGTGACTATGGGGCCTCCTGAATTGGAAGACCAAACGATTCTTTATACATTCATGAATCCCATTACAGCGTACACAACACTATCCTTTCCCATTTCATCCGAACGGCTGATCCAGGGCGATAATGTTATTTATGTCCGGGCAGGTTCCAAAACCTCTCCTTTTGACCAGCGTCCGGAAGAAAACAAAGACGATTTTGAAATCAAAAATGTCAGACTGCTCCTGGCTGACGGGACTGAAATCTGGGACCCTGCTTATGCTGAAAAAGAGAAACAGATCAAAATGGGAGATTCAGCAGGAAAAAGTGAATCGATTGGTTTTCATTTTAACCTGAAGCCCGAACAGATGAAATCCACAGCTTATACTTGGGACACCACTGCTGTCCCTGACGGCCACCATCTAGTAAAAGTAACGGATGGCGAGAAGGAGGCTGCTGCCCAGGTATTGGTTGATAATACGGGACCTGTTATTCAACCGACCGTCGAGGAGAACCAAACGTATCGCGGACCCTTCGTTATTGATGCGCAAATTCAAGATGAAATTGCCGGTGTCGATGAGATAACGGTGAAATTAGACGGGAAAAAAATTGACCTTCCGATGCATACGTCCTCTGGAAAAATGTCGAGGGGCAAGCATACGCTGCAGATTCAGGCCGCGGACCGTGCAGGTAACCTATCTGACAAGACGATTCAGTTTCATGTGCCGGATGAGAACCCGCTGCAGCCGGAGTTAATCAGTCCACAGCTGAATCAGACCAATGTGGGCACAGCAGCCAATCTGATCGTTAAGGTGCAGGACCCAAGCGCGGATGCGATGAACGTATCGTTTTTCAAAGGATACAAATACGACAGTCATCGCGCCGACCGTTTTACAGGTTACCTGAACACTGCGGAGACAGAGCCGCCCAAACAGATGATTCCTGCGGGCGAGAAGGTGATGGAAGCAGCTGATTACAGGAAGATTGAAGCTGTAGACGGCACGTACCTGGTGAACGACTCCGTAGAGCAGTTTCCTTATCAGCGTTTTGAAGTCAAACTTGATCCTGACGTTCGCAGTACGGACCGCGTGGACATCCAATGGCAGGGCAAGTCGCTTGAAGGACGTAAGGTAAGCTTGTATGCCTGGAGTGAAGCCCAGAAGAAGTGGGCGCAGTTAGATCAGGTTAGTGCAGGTAAGGACGATTTCGGATTATCTGCAGTTGTTCTGGCCGGAGATTACTCTCTGAACGGAACGATCCAGGTTATGGTACAGGATGAACTTGCAGAGCAGCAGGTGAACTTGGCAGGCACGACGTCACAGCCCGAATCGCAAGAGGACTATGATTTCTCCTTTATATGGATGTCCGATACGCAGTACTATTCCCAAAGTTATCCGCAGATCTATCAAAAAATGGTGAGCTGGATCGCGGAGCAAAAAGAACAAATGAATATCAAATATGTCATCCATACCGGAGATGTGGTTGATAAGGCAGATCAGGAATATCAGTGGATTGAAGCTGATAAAAATATGAAAGTGCTTGAGGATGCGTCGATTCCATATGGTGTGCTTGCGGGTAATCACGACGTTGGTCATCAGGATAATGACTACAGCAAGTTCCAGCAGTATTTCGGAGCACAGCGTTTCGTAAACCAATCGGTGTATGGCGGATCATACGAGAATAATCGCGGTCATTATGATCTCGTTTCGGCTGGAGGCAATGACTTCATCATCGTTTACATGGGGTGGGGACTTGGAGAAAAAGAAATCGACTGGATGAATGAGATTGTTGCCAAATATCCGGAACGGAAAGCGATTCTCTGTCTGCACGAATATTTGCTTGTATCCAACAATCGTTCACCGATCGCAGATCAAATCTTCGAGAAAGTCGTCAAACCGAACAAAAACGTCATTGCCGCTCTTTCTGGACATTACCACGATGCTGAATTGAAAGTGGATGCTGTTGACGATGACGGAGACGGTATTCCGGATCGCAGCGTGTATCAAATGCTGGCAGATTATCAAGGCGCTCCTGAAGGCGGATTGGGTTACATGAGACTGATGCAGTTTGATATGAAAAATAACAAGCTTCACATCAAAACGTACTCTCCTTACCTGAATGACTATAACTACTATGATCCTGCTGTTGAAAAAGGTAAAGACGAGTTCAGTCTGGACCTTGGCCTGGCGCCTACAACCAAACGAGTTGCTACGGACTATATCGGAGTCAACGTGTATACTGATGAAAAAATAGGCTCACAGCATAATATCCCAAGCGGCAAGCAGGCTTCTGTTGTTTGGAAAGGACTTGCAAGCGGCAGTTACAACCAGTGGTATGTCCAAGTGAAGGACGACAACAGCGGTTCCACATTATCTGACATTTGGGGATTCCATACTGGCACTCCTTCGCCTGGTGAAAACACACCCGGAAATGGGGGAGGAGACAGCAGCATTTCCAATCCGGAAATGTCAACAGGATCATCTGACAGTACACCAACTGAAAGTAAGACTCCAATTCCTCCTGAGAAAGGAAAGCTGGTGCTGAAGCGTGGTGAGGATGGAATATACCGTGTTGAATCCTCGTTACTGGAGCAGGCCGCCGAATCCAGTGCTGATCGTAAAGTTATGATTACCCTTGAGGACAGTGACCCGAATACTGAAACGTCCTTTGACCTATATCTCCCGGGTAAAGCGGTGAAACAGGCAAAAGCCAACGGAAAAACGATCCAGATTGTATCACCTGGGCTGCAGATTACCCTTCCTCCAGACGTTCTCCCGCAGTTTTTGGAGGATGAACAGCAGCTAATTCTTCGTTCCAACCGTCTACAGGATGCGAATACAGCTGAAGCGCTCACCGATCGTCTGGCAGCTCGTGAACATTACGTGCAGACCGGGATCATGCAGTCGCTGCGCATGTACATTCTTCAAGGACAGAAGGAAAGAGAAGTCCAAACGTTCACTAACGCGGTTCTCGTGGAAAAAACATTAACCGCAGATCAGCTCAAGAAGTTCCATTCTGAGTACGCCGGGGTCTATCTCGCAGCACCGGATGGACAGAATGTGCAGTACAAAGGAGGTGCTTTTAATAACAGCCGCGTAACGTTTAATGTTGATCAACCAGGTGTATACACCATTATGGAGTATCGCAAATCCTTTGGTGATATAGCCAATTCCTGGGCGGCACCCTATGTTGGCATGCTAACTGCCAAACATCTGATTCAGGGAATCAACAGTGAAAACTACGGACCAGAATTAAAAGTAAATCGTGGTGACTTTATCACGCTGATGATGCGAGCCGCTGGAAAAACATCATCTACACTGTCATCACCGTATGCTGATGTACCGTCAGAAGCCTATTTCGGACCAGCCGCTGCTGAGGCAGCAGCGCTTGGCATTGTACAGGGGAATGGCGGGCTGTTCAGACCAAAGGATGCCATCAGCCGGGAAGAGGCCGCTGTCATATTAATGAGAGCTTCTGAAAAACTGTTCAATAATCCGGCTTCTGCTTCTGAAATGACGAAATCCACTTTCACAGATCATGATCAAGTCTCCTCATGGGCCAAAGAAGCGGTGGAACATGTTAGTATGCTTGGCATAATGACAGGCAAAGCTAACCTTCGATTCGACCCGAAGGCAGAGGTTACACGGGCGGAACTTGCTAAAATGGTTTATGAATTCATTCATCTTCAAGACTAGAGCATGCATTAACACAGTTTAAACCAGCCGTATGAGATAGTACCATAAAGCCGCTGCCCAGCGGCTTTTTTTGGTGTTCATATTCCGTTCATACTCCATTCATTGGCAGGACAAATAGTTCAGGTATACTGCATAACAGATGAAGATACACACAAGGAGATGAACAGCTTGACTCAACCAGTGCAGCACAAATCAGAAGTAAAGCATCGTTCCAAAACAAAGCGGCTTCTTCAAATTTTATTAAAAGTAATGGTCACTATTGTCGCAATCATACTGCTATTGATCGCCGCCGTATACACGGTTAATCTATTCAGCAGTCATTCTGAACAGAAACGATTGGAGCCGTACGGTCAAAAGGTGTCTGTCGATGGAAAACGAATGAATGTATTCATGCAGGGGGAAGGCAAAGAAACCATCGTCATACTGCCGGGGTTCGGGACCGCTTCGCCTGCACTTGATTTCAAACCACTTATAAACGAACTCAGCCCTTATTATAAGGTGGTAGTTGTAGAACCATTGGGCTACGGATTAAGCGACCCGACCGATAAAGAACGCAGCTCAGCGAATATTACACATGAGGTGCATACCGCTCTGCAAAATCTTGGATTCAAGCGTTACATGCTGATGGCTCATTCAATCTCAGGTCTATACAGTCTGGATTATGTGAACAGATATCCAGACGAAGTGCAGGCATTCATCGGTCTGGACAGCAGTGTCCCGGCGCTGAGCGAGCAGAAAGTGGAAGCATCGGATATTGAGCCTATTAAATGGTTCCGCAACCTTGGCTTTGCCCGTGTACAGCTGAAGCTGAGTGCTGACCCGTATGATGGACTTTCCTATGACGATCATACTAAGGAGCAGTTAAACATTTTAATTCGCAAAAATATGTACAATAACACACAGTTAAACGAAGCGGTCAGCATGTATTCCAACTTCCAGGCAGCCAAAAAGCTTGCACTGCCTGTTAATCTGCCAGTCCTGTTCTTTGTACAGAAGAACCATCCTGTCGTGAAGGAATGGGTGTCGGAGCATGAGAAGCAGATTAAGGATAGTGCACAGGCAGAAATGGTTTTGCTGGATGCGAATCATTATTTATATCGATCTCATCCCAAGGAAATCGCCGAGAAAATCAAGACATTCAGCGAAAAGATCAATACAGCTCTTTAAATATATATCACTAACTATTGAATAAAACCGTTATGCGGGTACGTGAAGTATCCGTGCAACGGTTTTTTTGGTATTCTAATCTTCTATGGCAGGCGAAGCACAAGTACCGATTCATGAAATTTGAATGTGTCGATGATTTAAAAGAGACAAAGACAAAAGCAAGATAAAAACACACTTCAAGCTGGAGGTTTGATAATGATGCATATTTTGATACTGGGAGCATCTGGACGAGTAGGAATTCATATCCTTACATACGCTCTTCAAGAAGGGCATCACGTGACCGTACTGGTTCGTTCCCCGGAGAAAATAAATCCACATCCCAACTTGCGTATCATTCAAGGCAATGTGCTGCACCCGGAGGACCTGAAACGAGCGGTTCAGGGAGCAGAAGCGGTCATCAGTGCGTTGAACACGGACGGAACAACCACATTATCAGAAAGTATACCCTTAATCATAGACGCCATGGCAGCAGAAGGCATACAGCGAATCGTTACCATCGGAACGGCCGGAATTCTGCAGAGCAGAACCGAGCCGGGGAAGCTTCGCTATCAATCCAGCGAATCCAGACGTAAGTCAACCCGGGCAGCCGAAGAGCACGAACGTGTATACAAACAGCTGCAGCAGTCTGTTCTCGAATGGACGATTGTGTGTCCTACCTATTTACCCGATGGGGCACGCCTGGGAAACTACAGGGTCGAGCGGGATGTTTTGCCGGATGGCGGAACTGAAATTTCCACCTCAGATACGGCCGAGTTTACTTACCAACAACTTGCGAATCGTCATTTCATTCGCACACGTGTGGGGATATCCTACTAAAGCGAACCCTTTCGAACTTTATTTCATACGTTTTGAAATCGGGTGATTTTCATTCATCTGCAGCAGATCCCATAGGTTTCCATAGAGATCTTTAAAAACAGCAACGATACCATAAGACTGTTCCTTGGGTTCTCTCACAAACTCAATCCCTTTGGAAACCATGTCATTATAGTCTCGCCAGAAGTCATCCGTATTCAGAAACAGGAAAACTCTCCCTCCGGCCTGGTTGCCGACAAACGGCTCCTGCTCCGGTTTAGAAGCTCTGGCCAGTAAGATGGTTGTGCCAATTGAGCCGGGAGGGGCGATGACCACCCATCGTTTGTCCTGCTCGGGTTGGTAGGTGTCTTCAAGTAACGTAAAGTTCAATTTTCGGGTATAGAACTCTATTGCTTCATCATAATCGTTCACGACTAAGGCAATATGTATTATGGACTGAATCATAAGAAAGCCTCCGTTTCACTTAACTATACAGCTATACCATTGTATATGAAGATGTTGAAGTGGTAAATGCGAGCAGCAGCAAATTTCCCTACTCCTTTTGGTAGATTTGAAGTATGATACAAGTTAAGTTAAGCGCTTTCTTTTTTTGTGGAATTGATTATTAAGTGATTGCAGGGAGGTTCTTGATTTTGTTAAATACAGACACAACTTATGCAGGATATCTTTTTGTGCATTTTATCGGGGAACAGTCGGACGGAGAGCAGATTTACTTCTCATACAGCGAGGATGGTCTGCATTGGAAGGACCTGAATGGGGGCAGACCCGTACTGCGTTCGAATCTTGGTGAGCAGGGTGTACGCGACCCGTTTCTCATTCGTTCTGTTCGGGAAAACAAGTTTTATCTGATGGCTACCGATCTGCGAATAGCCAACGGTAAAGGCTGGGATACGGCGGTTCATGCAGGCAGCCGGGACATTGTTGTCTGGGAATCCAGCGATCTCATCACATGGTCTTCGCCTTGGACCGTTACGGTTGGCGTTGAGGGAGCAGGATGTGTGTGGGCTCCTGAAGCCGTCTATGATGAAAAAACAGACGAGTTTCTTGTATTCTGGGCTTCTGCCACACAGGAAGCGCATGAATCTGAACGCAAGCAAAAAATATACAGTGCACGTACCAAGGACTTCCGCACCTTTACTCCAGCGGAAAAGTACATAGAACGGGAAAATCATATCATTGATACAACGATTCTTGCTTCTTGCGGTTCGTATTATCGCTATTCCAAAGATGAAACAACCAAAAATATTCGCGTCGAAAAAGGGAGTTCACTGGATAAGGATGCGTTCGTACCACTCCATGCCCCTGTGCTGGAAGCGCTGCTGGGAGTTGAAGGCCCTCAGATCTTTAAATTCAATGATCGGGAAGAGTGGTGCCTGATCGTCGACCGTTTCGCAGAAGGGAAGGGCTATCTTCCACTGCTGACAAGCAGTCTGGACAGTGGAGATTTCCGAATGGTTCCAGATGATGAGTTTGATATGGGTGCGGCGCACAAGCGGCATGGCAGTGTCCTGCCAATCACCGTGGAAGAATGCAGCCGCCTGCTGACAGCTTACGGAGATGGGCATCAAGTACTGGCTGGTCAGTATGCGGACCCCGATGTGGCGAAATTCGGCGATCGCTATTACATGGTTCCTACCACCGATGGTTTTGAGAGCTGGTCTGGCACACAGTTTAAGGTTTTCTCCTCCAGTGATCTGCGATATTGGCAGGACGAAGGAGTGATTCTTGATCTGGCATCGGATGATGTACCTTGGGCCATCGGAAACGCGTGGGCACCAGCAATCGCCAGCCGGAACAACAAGTATTACTATTATTTCTGCGGTAAGATGCCCAACCAGGAAAGTGCAATTGGTGTCGCCACTGCCGATTCGCCAACCGGTCCTTTTCTTGCTGAGCCGCAGCCTTTAATAACGATGGACCAACTAAGACGTCTTGGCATCACGATGGGCCAGGCGATCGACCCTTCAATCTATGCCGAGCAGGATGGGAGCATGTACCTCTTGTTTGGGAACGGGCATGCAGCGATTGTGGAACTTGATGAAGATATGATCCATGTGCGCGAAGAAACGATGAGAAATCTGGAAGGACTGCATGAGTTCAGAGAGGCTGTAACGGTGTTAAAACGTGATGAGCTGTATCACTTCACATGGTCCTGTGATGATACCGGAAGTGAAGATTATCATGTGAATTATGGTACCTCGGAAAGCTTGTACGGCCCAGTTACCTATCACTACACGGTTTTAAGCAAAAATGTGACAAAAGGCATGCTCGGAACAGGCCATCACTGTATTATTCATGATCCTCGGACGGATCAGTATCATATAGCCTATCATCGCTTTGTGACGCCGCTGTCCCGTTTCTCTACCGGCAAAGGATATCACCGGGAAGTGTGTATTGATCCGATCTTTTTTGGAGAGGACGGGCTGATGAAGCCTGTTGTTTTGTGAAAACAGTTGACCGTTAGAGGGAAATTAGTTCCGTTCAACGGTATGAGTAGGACGCATACTGTTTCGCTATAAATTTACTTTGAAGTTATATTCAATGAAAGCCGCTGAAATCAGCGGCTTTTTTGATATGAAATATAATTACGAATAAATGGATCATTACGAAGATCATATTATGAAACGTTTCGAATCTTGATCATTTTTTTGAAAATCGCCATCACTCTTTTAAAGTAAGGGTTTTCATTTTATTATTTACCAAATATGCACAGTCATGCTATCATAAAATACGAAACGTTTCGAATTCGATTTTGAAAGGAGAAAAGAGATGAATATTGTAAAAAGGTTAGGACTCATTTTAACTTTTTGTTTGTTTGCCAGTACAGCTTTCACTCCTGTTATATCGGCACATGATTCAGGCAAGCTGACGGGCTTCAAACCAGAATTGAAAGCGGTTGCCAAAAAAACGTACAAGTACTTTGAAGACTTTACCGATCCAAAAACCGGATTGACGTATGATGAGGTCCGAATGAAGGAGAAGGGGATCGAAGAAGCCAAGCGCACCTCGCCAACAAACATTGCGATGTATATGATGAGTACCGTCTCCGCAGAGCAGATGGGACTCCTTTCGAAGAAAGAAGCCGTATCCCGTTTGAAAACAACACTAAACACGCTGGAGAAGATGGATAAATGGAATGGACTTTATTACAACTGGTACAACACGGACGATGGTTCCGTCAAAAAAGATTGGGGGCAATTTATATCACAAGTCGATAACGGCTGGTTATCCGCGGGACTGATCGTGGTTGGTCAGGCTCATAAAGAATTGAATGAACAGACCAGTGCACTCGTCAACCAGATGAACTATACAACGCTGTACGATCCGGAAGTGGGGCAATTCCATGGCGGTTATGATGCCGCTAAAGGTGCTTTGACAGAGCATCACTACGGCACTTTCTATACGGAACCACGTGTAGCAAGTTACATTGCGATCGGCAAGGGGGATGTTCCTCAGGAGCATTGGTGGAAGATGTACCGGACGATGCCTCTTGAATGGGATTGGCAGTCTCAGATTCCGCAGGGTCACACAGTGAACTATGATGGGGTCGATGTTTTCGAAGGAAGTTATAAGTATAAAGGTAAAAAGTTTGTCCCTAGTTGGGGCGGCAGCATGTTTGAAGGACTGATGCCGGGTCTGGTAATCAATGAAAAAGACTTGGGTACGCAAGCTTTAGGATTAAACAACAAACGTCATGCCCAGCTGCAGATTGAATATGCCGAAGAAAAAGGGTATGCTGCCTGGGGATTCTCCCCGTCTGCAACACCTACCGGATATAGTGAGTTCGCAGCGACACCGCTCGGTATCTCGGGTTATAAGGATGGGGCAACGGTGACTGCTCACGCCACGTTCCTTGCTCTGGATTATGTGCCTGAAGAGGCACGCAAAAACATCAAAACATTGAAGAAGTTAAACATGATGGGCAAATACGGCTTATATGACTCCATCAATCTGGAGACCAAAGAAGTGGCCAAAGCTTATCTGGCACTGGATCAAGGCATGATTATGGTGTCCATCGCCAACTATCTGCATGACGGTGTAATCCGTGATTACTTCCACAGTGATCCGATCGGTCAGAAACCAGAAGCATTATTGAAAAAAGAAGTATTTTCGATTCAGTAGACCCGATTCAAATGGAACGAGGCATCGCTAGGTGACGCTTCGTTCCGCTTTTTGTGCTCATGCAAATGCTAGCTAATAACATATTTTATTGTTTATTAGGTATAAGACTTTTTTTGTGTACAGCATAGTTTAAATTGTTTATTACATATTATTAAGATTTTACGATCGTTACAATAACTTATAAGAGAAGTAGTTGATTTACTTCATGAACATTGCAGGGGGATAGCAAATGAAAGATTTTTTTAGATTTGATACGGATGAAGAACGGCGGGCGTTATTCATCCGAGCAAGGAAAGCTGCTTTATCAGCAATTCAACAGTATGACATAGAGTGGGATAAAATCGAGTTTATACAACTATCTGATTCGATCACGTATAAAATTGAAACCAGTACCCTTGACCATTATTTACTTCGCATTCATTCGGACCGATTGAGCAGAGAGGAAATTCGTTCGGAGCTCCTGCTGTTACAAGCACTGAACAAATCGAAAGATCTAAATGTACCCGAAGGGATACCAAGTTGTGATGGTGTTTATGTATTGGACATCGAAACAGATATAGGATATAGACGTCCTTATGTAACGATGATGCGGTGGATCGAGGGTGAAAAAGCAAAAGGTGAATTTACGGATAGTCATGCATATCATATGGGTGTATTAATAAGCAGGCTCCATGAAGCAGCAAAGGACTTCAATCCACCTTCTGATTTTGTAAGACCTACTTGGGGAGTAGAAAGTTTTAAACGTGAACTAGCTAAGTTGGAACGTTGCCATGAACATTTTTTATCCGAAGAGGCATGGAAGTTGTATCAAGATGCAGCTGAGAAGGTTGTATCCCAACTTACAACTATGCGTCCAAGTGAACATAACTATGGGCTCATTCATGCTGATTTACATACCGGAAACATGGTTTTTAACGATAATCAGCCTTATCCGATTGATTTTGGAAGATGTGGGTACGGATATTATCTATACGATATGGCAGGCACCATGTTGGAGCTTTGGCCAAAACATCGATGGATGCTTATCCAAGGTTATGAGCGTAGTAGGAAGTTGGAAACGGACTATACTCGGGATCTGGAATGTTTTTTCATTATGATCATGATCGAGAATTACTGTCATCAAGCATCTGACCCAAGAGAAACAGCCAGTTTAATCGATGAACAAAAATATGCCCAAGCATACATAAGAGAATATTTAAACGGTAATCCATTTTTATTCGAAGTGATCGAGCCTGTAAACATGGATTAATACGAACTTTCACACGGAACGAAACAGAGAATTTGCTGAATCGTTCCGTATTTTTGTTTGGTTTCTGCACATAGGTGTCATTTTCATCCCAAAAGACAGCTGGATTCTGAACATCGTCAGTCGCAACACCGTAACCGCAGAAAGAACCGGAACACGGTTTAAACTTTTGCTGAAGTTTGTTCAGATAAGGGAGATCGATAACAAAACAAAACAAAACAAAAACCTCCATATTTAACCAGTCCCCTTTATACATTACTTCGATCCAGCTATGAATAATCTCATCCGGCGAAAGTCGATAGTACCAGCTGTTCATCGCCCCCTTCTGCAGCTGCTTATGAATGGTAAACCCGTGAATTCGGCAGGGAATTCCAAGAGCTCTCAATAGAGCCATAAAAAGAATGCCTTTGGTATTGCACTGGCCATATACGTCCTGCAGCACTTCTGAAGCCGGAATATCATCCCTGCGATTGTAACCAAACTCTATTTCGTCGCGAACATAGTTATAAACGCTGAGGATCTGATTCTTAACAGAGAGTGAACTCCATTGACGACTGCGGATCAAGCCTTGAATGGCGGAATGGTTATAATTTAATAATTTCGTCTGCTCGAGATAGTGGATCATGATGAGCTCCTCCTGCAGTCATTGTATCGTCAGTACAGGGAAGAAACTTGCAAAAACACGCTGCCTTTCCGAATATCTTTGGCAGTCATGCCGAGCAATTTCTTACTCGTATTGGCAAAATGGGAGGGGGTATCAAATCCAGCCGCCAATGCTGCTTCTGTAATGCTTTTTCCCTCGAAAATCAGATAGGATGCTTTGTGCAGTTTATGTAACAGCATATAACCGCTAAGAGATATGCCTGTATTCTCTTTAATCAGATGCGAAAGCCTGCTGTTCGATAGACCAAACTTTTCTGCATAAGTACGGATAGAGTGCTCCGACTCGGTGCAATTTTTAATGTCTTGAATCAATTCGCTGATTCGTTGATCCGTCACCAGAGGTTGAGTGTAGTCCAGGTTAAAAGAGTCATGAGTCTCTCCAAAAACAAATCATAACTTGCTGCATTATGAACCGAGGGCAGCTGTGTTTTAATGTATACCGCGATTTCTTTACTATTTAATGAAGGAAGATGGGCATATGCTTGTCTGCTCATATATCGCTTGAATGCGGCTGCGATGTTGGACGTGCTGTCGATTAAAAGTAATAACAAGGGCTGACCTGATCCCTGCAAAGATGAGCCGTATTGGAGTTAATCACGATCCCTTCTGTACTTATATGCTGCTCCTGAACTTCAATCTGTAAGGGACTTTCCAAAGCAAGTGTGACTTGGATAAACGAATGTTGGTGTGCCTCTGCATCAATGGCATCCGAATGCACTAGAATATGATGATGAGCGCCATATAAGTTCATCAAACGGTGGTCCCCCTTTACAAAAGCAATTCATCAATACGATCTATTAAACCATACTAAAGTGCCTATTGGAATAAACGAACAGCATAGACAGACTGCTCAGAGTTTAGTGTTGGAACCATTTTCCGCTATACATAATGATAAGCTTCACCTATAATGCAGCAGGGTATGAGCAGGCCAAACAAAAAATAATTAAATGTCTAGACAACAAAGAGGAAGTTATATGATCAACTGGTTATGGACAATTTATCTTGGATTACTCGGAACAGCATCTCTCGGTTATTTATTAAAAGGAAAGTATAGATCAAGACACGGAAAAATCGATTTTGTTGTGTCCGTTGTTACCTGGATTGGACTATTGGGATACGTCAAACAGATTCAAATGCTAAATCCGGGCACTTGGAAAGTTATTACTTTGGCAGCTTTACTGTGGGAAATATTTTTTGCAATGTCCCTGAAGGACCACAACGGTGAAGAAATTATGCCAGAAATATCGATGTGGAAGAGAAGATGGTGGATGATCGCCACCCTAATCATCACACTCGGCCCACTTTACTACGGTCTGTTCCGCTATTCTTTCTAAGTCAGAGGCCGCTGCATTTCACAATAGTTTGCATAGGAGACTTTGTATTCAACATCATGGGTTGTTTAATCCATTCTATCATCTATAATTATGAGGAAATGCGCTAATTTATCTTCATGAATAGAGGTGGGACGATGACACAAAATCAACGAAAAGTTGCGATCATCACGGGTGCCAGTGACCCCAGGGATATGGGAAGTGCCTTTTGCCGTAAGCTGGCTTCCAGAGATGTTGATATATTTTTCACATACTGGAAGGCTCATCCCGAATATATTACTGCGTTTCATCAGGAAATTGAAAATTCAGGAGTTCGCTGTGCATCCATCGAGATCGATCTTTCAGATCGCTGTGCACCCCAGCAAGTATATGCAAGTGCAGTGAAGGAGATGGGAACTCCCTGCATATTGATCAATAATGCTGCTTATGGTGTCAATACCGACTACAAGTCCTTTGACGCTGCACTGATGGACGACCACTACGCCGTTAATATGAGATCTACTTTTCTGTTAAGCACACTATTTGCCCGTGAGTTCGAAAAATCCAAGCTGACCTCAGGCAGGATTATCAACATGACGTCTGGACAGGATATATCACCCATGCCTGGAGAACTGGCATATGCTGCGACGAAAGGGGCTATCTCCGCCTTCACCAAGTCGTTGTCGAGTGAGCTTGCACCATTGAACATCACAGTAAATGCCGTAAATCCGGGGCCGACAGATACAACCTGGATGGATGACTCCATTCGTGATTTTCTCTTACCTCAATTCCCGCTAGGGCGTATTGGAACACCCGAGGATGCAGCTAACCTCATTGATTTTCTCGTTAGTGAAGCTGGGGCATGGATCACCGGTCAGGTTCTTCATTCCGAAGGCGGCTTTATTCGATGATGTTCTTGAGCGTACGGTGAAAAAAACAAGAAAAAGCTCAGCTCATGTCAGCTGGGCTTCTTCATTATGGCTTTAGCCAGTTGAGTGCGTGAAACGCGCGAAACAAAAAATACCCGCTATGCGGGTGGAGGGATTTTATCAGGTAAGCCATTGAACGATTTCAGCAGCGATCTCCATTCTTACTCCAAAAATCCGCAATCTAACTCAAGAAATAACGCTGTGCCATCGGAAGCTCGTCAACCGGAAGGCAGCGTAATGTTTCTCCATTCACAGATACCGTGTAATTGGTCGGATCTACCATGATGGTTGGTGTTTCACCATTCAGAATCATATCTTTTTTACTGGCGGCACGGCAGCCCTTCACAGGCTTCAATGATTTGGTGAGTCCAAGAGAAGACAGCGTTCCCGCATCAATAGAAGCTTGAGATACAAAGGATGCACAGATTGCAGATCGCGCTTTACCGTAACTGCCAAACATCGGTCTGTACATATAGGGCTGCGGCGTAGAGATGGTGGAGTTCGGATCTCCCATGACACTATGAATGATCATGCCGCCTTTGATGACAAGTTCCGGTTTCGTTCCGAAAAATGCAGGTTTCCAGAGCACAAGATCCGCCATTTTACCAACTTCAATGGAGCCTACATATTGGGATATGCCATGTGTAACAGCAGGATTAATGGTGTATTTCGCGATATATCGTTTGACGCGTTGGTTATCGGCCTGATGATCGCCGGGAAGCGAACCGCGTTGTTTTTTCATTTTATCAGCTGTCTGCCAGGTTCTGATCGCCACCTCACCGACGCGACCCATCGCCTGTGAATCCGAGCTGGTCATACTGATTGCACCGATATCATGCAGAATATCTTCCGCACCAATCGTTGTCTCCCGAATACGTGAAGCGGCAAAGGCTACATCCTCCGGGATTTTGGGATCGAGATGATGGCAGATCATCAGCATATCCAGATGCTCATCTATCGTATTACGAGTGTAAGGCATGGTTGGGCTGGTGGAGGAAGGGAGGACATTGGGCATGGAAGCAACACGCAGCAAGTCTGGTGCATGACCACCGCCTGCCCCTTCCGTATGATAGGTATGGATTGCACGACCATTGAACGAACGTAGACTGTCTTCCACATATCCGGCTTCATTCAGTGTATCCGTATGGATATTGACCTGAATATCATACTGCTCCGCGACACTTAAACATTTGTCGATGACATAGGGGGTGCTTCCCCAGTCTTCATGGATTTTCAGTCCACCGACGCCTGCAAGCACCTGTTCCATTAACGCTTCAGGTCTGGAACTGTTGCCCCGACCCAGCATCACAAAATTCATGGGCAATGAATCAAGTGCCTGCATCATGCGTTCAATATGCCACACACCAGATGTGCAGTTGGTCGCGAGTGTACCCGTAGCCGGTCCCGATCCTCCGCCGATCATCGTGGTAACGCCGCTCTGCAGTGCAATTTCAATTTGTTGTGGAGAGATGAAATGCACATGGCTGTCGACTCCACCTGCCGTCACAATCAGATTTTCGCCCGAGATGACCTCAGTCCCCACACCGATATACATATCAGGATCGACACCGTCCATCATATACGGATTTCCTGCTTTGCCGATCCCGCGAATCAACCCATCCTTAATACCAATATCGGCTTTGACAATTCCCCACGTATCCACAATTACAACATTGGTAATGACCGTATCCAGAACGCCTTCGTCCCGGGCTGCCAATGGATGCTGGCCCATGCCGTCCCGAACCGTTTTACCGCCGCCAAAAACACACTCGTCTCCATACACGGTAAAGTCTTTCTCGATCTCAATCTTTAACGAGGTGTCTGCGAGCCGAATCCGATCTCCTGTCGTGGGACCATACATGCTTGCATACGTCGCGCGATCTATTGTGTTCATGAGTCAACCCTCCCGTTTGTTAAACCGGCAAACCCGTAGATTTCTTTGGTGCCGCCAATCTCAACCAGCGTAATCTCATGCATTTCTCCAGGTTCGAAGCGAACAGAGAGGCCAGAAGCGATATCCAGACGATATCCTTTGGTGCCTTCCCGGTCGAATGATAAAGAAGGATTTGTTTCAAAGAAATGAAAGTGTGACCCGACCTGAATGGGCCGGCTTCCAGTGTTGGTCACGGAACGTGTAATCCTTTTGCGGTCAGGGAGCAGCACAATCGGATCATCTGCAAATTCATACTCACCCGGGATAATCGCACCCTCTGTACGAGCAATCGGATCGTGTACCGTCACCAGTTTCGTGCCATCTGGAAACGTAGCTTCAATCTGAACTTCACCCAGCAGTTCGGCAACACCATCCATTACCTGATTCGCGGTCAGCAGTTGACGAGCTTCTTCCATCAACTGCTTCACTGTTTTTCCATCACGTGCACCCTCTACAACAAACCCTGAAATATAAGCAGCGGCTTCAGGATAATTCAGCTGAACGCCTCGCTTCAATCGCTTTTCGGCCATATCAGCAGCCAGATACATCAGCAGCTTTTCACGTTCCTGTACAGTTAAATGCATACGAAGCAGCCCCTTTGTACGAGATAAATGGAGGAGGAATAACACCATAAATCCATGTAATCTTTTTCCAATCCTCTCTTATGTTTGAAAATGTAACATGATTATGGAGGATAGTCAAACAAAAATGTCAGATAACATAACATCATAGGTTTGATTTGTGCATAGACACAAAGGCATTTAATAAAGAGCATGATATGCACTATTTATTCAGTCGTTTATGGTTGAAAAATACAGTATGATGAAACGGAAGAGTGCACAAATGACGATAATGGGATGTCGTTTATTAAAATGAAGAAGGTGATCTTATTGCTTCACGTCAAACGATGGGTACCTCTGCTCATCATCATGCTGTTCAGCAGCATACTTACGGGAACGGCTTCTGCTGGCACGTCTAAGAAGCTGCCCGATCCAGACTGGACATTTTTTGTTCCGGAGGAGCACAGCTACATGTCAGACAGTAACGTCCGGATCACAGATCAGGCATTGCACTTTATGAGTATAGACAATCAGATGTTTAATCTGGACAAGAAGACAGGAAAGCTGTTATCCAAGACCTCTTATACAGCAGGAAGTAACATGAGCTTTAACTTTTTTGGTACATATGCACAGACTGCTCCAAACGGTACGGTTTATATTCTTACACCTGTGAAAAACAGATCAGGCATTGAGAAGCAGCGCCTGACTGCTTATCATGCGAATGGAAAAGTGCTGTGGACGAAGTATTTTGATGAAAAGATTCGTTCCATGTCCGGGGTCTCCGTTATGCCGAACGGTAATCTGTTTATATATCTGGAAACCGCTTCTGAGCGGGTGACCAGTTATCGGTATAGTCCAGAGGGCAAGTTCTTGGGCAAAAACAATTGGGATGCATCCATTTATAATGGGTTTGTCAATGGTCTGCTTCAAACGATTAACAGCACGAGCAAAACGTCCAGCCGGATGAAGTTTTATGATTTCAATATGAGGCAGCAGTTTCAGTACAATTTCGATTTTAAAGAAGGCGTCTTTTCAGGATTCGGTTCTGACGGGCTGCTTCACTTCCAAAAAAATTTGGATAACAACGTGACCAGCTTTACAGCGAAGACAACAAGCGGCAAAGTGATATGGAGCAGGAAAATAAACGATGTGAGCTATTATCAAGACTCGACAACATCGGTTGCTGTGTCAAAACGCGTATTTTCGAACGGATTCACAGGCATTCGGTCCAATGGCAGCTTTTTTATGATCGACGGTAAAGGCGTCATGCAGACTGTTCCCGCTTCAGCTCAAACGTATCAGACCGCTGGAGATGGAACTGTAATGCTTGTGGAGGACTCCAAAATATCGATCTATCAAACGACCGCCTCGGCATCAGTCCAAATAAAACTGCTTCACACGGTGGATATCACTGAACTCAGCAGCTCTGATCCCATGTTTGTGTATGAGGGTGGAGGCATTGTCTATGTTATGACTGACAACAGCAAAATAAGTCGACTTAATTTGAATAAACTGCCCAAGAGTACGTAGGTAAAATCATAGAATTAACAAGAGGCCGCCACTAAAGCGGCTTTTTTGTTATAGTTGTGCACCTTTTTTTAGATTGCCGGAGATAAAAAAATGATATGACTTGACCTTAGGTCTGTCCCAAGCCTTATGCTTCATGTTGTATTTACACAGTGGCAAACATCATAGAGGTGGATCGGAGGGAGTTAAAATATGAACATTTATCAATCAAATGAAAGGATTTTCGGACTGGACTTGGCCAGAGCACTCGCTGTTATCGGTATGATTCTGGTCAATTACAAGCTGGCGATGAATGCACAAGATGCCGGACCCGTATGGCTGCAGAAGGTAACCGAAGCTCTGGAGGGGCGCGCTTCTGCGCTGTTTGTTATTCTTGCCGGCATAGGGGTTTCGCTGATGACAGCCAAGGCGAGAGCTTCGGGTGTACGTGAGCTGATTCTAACGGCACAAAAAACACTGTATCGAAGAGCGGCATTTTTGTTTGTAACAGGCATGCTGCTGCTTGCAATTGGCTGGAGTGCAGATATTCTGCATTACTACGCAGTATTCTTGGCGGTGGCGGCGCTGCTGCTGCAGTCTACGGATCGAAAGTTTCTTCTCGGAGCTGCAGGCATCCTTGTTGTGACCATCTTCCAGTTGTTATTTCTGGACTACAGCATCGGCTGGTCGGCGAATTACCATGAATATGAAAATGTATGGACGTTATCCGGCTTTACTCGGAATTTGCTGTTTAATGGATTCCATCCTGTTTTTCCGTGGCTGGCATTTTTTCTTTTGGGCATGTGGCTGGGCAGAAAGGATTGGTTGACACGAAAAAAAGCAAGAACTCGTCTCCTTCTCATCGCAGCAGCTGCTGCTGTATTCATGGAAATGGTTTCTCGTTATATGATGAAAGGACTCACACCGTTATTAAGCTCAGAAGGCGCCCGATATCTATTCGGTACAAAACCGATGCCGCCTAACCTGATGTACTTCTTCGCTGCAGCTGCATCAGCACTTACAGTACTCATGATCTGCATTCAGGCTGCCGAGAGGTGGAGGGAGAGCAGGTGGGTTCAAACGTTCATCCGTACAGGACAGCTTTCTCTTACACACTATGTCGCGCATATCATGGTTGGACTTGCTCCACTTCAGTTAACTGGCTTATTGGAAAATGGCAGCATTGTGTTTTCAACAATCTATGCATTCATATTTTACGCTGCAGCTGCGGTATTTTCGTTTTATTGGAAAAATCATCACAGCCGCGGACCGCTGGAACAACTCATGCGGCGATGGGAATAATCGTTTCTAACAACGACATATTTTTGGTTGTATCTGTCCTTGGTTCTGTTATCATGGGTCAATAGTACTGTTACCACACTAGTCAAGATTGGAGATCTGGCATGAGTAAATATATGATCGGCATTGATCTGGGCGGCACTAATATTAAATCGGCTGTCTTCGATAGGGAATTTAACAAAATCCACGAGCGAAGTGATCTCGCAGAAGCAGATAAAGGACCGCTGCACGTATTGAATAAAATGGTGAAGATTTCCCAAGAGATGATGTTGTCCGAGGGGATCCATCCAGATTCGGTCCACTGTATGGGAATCGGCGTGCCTGGTTTGTTGAATCCGGCATCGGGTTTGTCAATATTTTCACCGAATTTTCCCGGATGGGAACATATTCAAGTTGTAGACCACATGAATAAATATTTCTCATTTCCTGTTTTTATCGACAATGACGTGCGTGTAAATCTGTATGGTGAATGGTTATTTGGTGCAGGGATAGGTTACCGCAACTTGGTATTGATTACTTTAGGTACAGGGCTGGGGTCCGGCATTGTCAGTGATGGAAAAGTAATCTATGGGACAACATCCAGTGCAGGCGAAATCGGGCACATGAATATGTATAGAGAGGGACGTCCCTGCCGCTGCGGAAGCTCTGGTTGTTTAGGTAGATACGTGTCAGCCATCGGGATGGTTCGAACTTTGACGGATAAGCTGAGTGAAGGCCGAACCAGTATAATTCAGGATTGGGTGAAGGGAGATCAGACCCAAATTACAGCTCATCTGATCTCGAATGCGTACGATCTTGAGGATCCGCTTGCTGTAGAAGTTATGCATGAGACAGGAGAACTGTTAGGCTTCGGTCTTTCCAACGTCATCAATCTGTTCAATCCAGAGATGATTATCGTTGGCGGCGGCATGTCGGCAGCTGGAGATCGACTTCTAAATACCGTTCGTGATACGGTTCAGAAGCATACATTACAGCTGTCTTCCGGCGCTTGTACAATTAAGCAGGCCCAACTGGGAGGACAGGCAGGCATGATTGGTGCCGCCGCCTATGCAGGCCAAAGGCTTTCTTTGAAGAATGATGTAAGAACAGAGTAATCCAGAGAAGCTTATTAAAGCCGCTGATATAGCGTTTTTTTAGGGTGTGTCTGAAAACGCTGAAGGAAGCCGATTTTGCCGAAGTTTCGTTCAATACCAGGAAGTTTACCGCAGGCGTGTCGAGGCACGTCAAGGGAAAGGAGGCAGCAGTGGGCGTAAAGGGGGTAAAAGATGCACTTCAGCGGGTTCCATGACACGCCCTAGTATGTCGTATAAACTTAATTCATTATTTGTCATTATTTCTTTGATCTTTGAACTGCTTGGGTGTACACCCCGTATAAGTTTTAAACACTTTTGCAAAATAACTTTGATCATAAAAATTTAATAGAATAGAAATCTCTGCTAAAGAGTATTGAGAGTACATCAACAGATTTTGAGCTTCTTCAATTTTCGTTTTTAAAATGAATTGTGAGATCGAGATACCTACTTCTTTTTTGAACAAATTGGATAAATAATTAGGGTTCAAGGCAGTCATTTGAGCCAGCTGAGCAATCGTGATTCGTTCATTTAGATGGTTAAAAATATAATTTCGGCAGATGTTAATCGGCTTCGAATATTTGTGTTTTTTACTATGCTCGACACGTTCCGCAAAATCGAGCACAGCATCCTCCATTAAATCCTCCACCCCCTGGCTATCCGTTAGTTCCTCAATTTTTAGGATATATAGATCACTTAGATTGTAAGCAATCTCTTGATACACGCCGCCCTCTACCGCTGATCTAGTTGCAAGAGTGATGAGGGAGATCGCCAGATTTTTTTGACTGCGCAAATAACTCGTCTTGGACAACACACTTTTTTTGCCTTGTTTATGAATCGTATGAAACGTTTCAAGTACTTTATCTGTTCTACCTAATCGAATAAAATCAAAAAGTTTCTTTTCTTTATCGATCTCGGTATGGATTAGATTATTTTGGCGATCATCAATGATTTGGTTATAGGGCTGCTCAATCTCCAGTTCTTTCTTCGAGCGTTCATTCTCATTCTTCATCAGGATGTCATCCAGCGTTAATTGTTCCTGATAGAGCATGAAATAAACAACCATACTGAGATGAATAAAATTAAAGTTACTCATTACAGGTACACGATCATAATATTCTTTCAATTCCTTGTTATCCGCCTGGGTGAATAGATCGCTCAAAGTAACGCGAATAATCTCCTCTGTCATTCGAAAATTAATGATCGGTCCTACAATAATGCTTCCGTTCCACTGATGATCAGCACGGATACGTATTGCGAAATATTTCTCCAGATAAATCGTTTCACGGAGGACAGGAAATTGCTGTATTTCCATGTTGGAGAATAGATCTGTCATGATCTCATATTCAGAGGGGAATAGCGGGTTACGCGGAAAATTTACAGGTGTGACTTGATAGGTCAGCTTGTACTGGTTGTCAACATAGTAAACAGGTACATTGTACAAATGATGTGTCATATTACATATATATTCAATATTTTCAACGCTGCAGTTATACATCCCTTAATTCTCCGTTTCATTCCGAGTAGTGAAAATCAAATGTGAATATTCCTTTTTATATGTGAAACATACCATATGAAACATTACAAAACCGATTATAATTTTTTATGAAATCGATTTCAAGCATGGAGTTAAGGGGGATCAGCCGCTCGATCAATATAAACAGAAAACGTATAACTTGAAATGAGAGCGTTACCAAAAGTATCTGCATTAAATGGTAAAGAATGCCTGCACAGTTGCTGTCCATTTTAAATAGAGAGGTGGATTTTTATGCGTCCTTTTGGATATAAGGATAAATTCGGCTATTTGTTTGGTGATTTTGGGAACGATTTCTTCTTTGCTTTGGTTGCTTCGTTTTTGATGGTCTTTTACACCGATGTATTTCATATTAATCCGGCTGCCGTCGGAGGTTTATTCCTGTTAGCACGTTTATGGGATGCCATAGCAGATGTCACGTGGGGGCGCTTTATTGATACCCGAAAAGCATCAAAACACGGTAAATTTAAACCCTGGATTTATCGCATGTCATTCCCGCTTGTAATCTCCGGGGTACTCATGTTTGTTTATATCCCGGGCATGTCCAACGGATTCTATCTTGCCTACGCTTATGTCACATATATTCTATGGGGAACGCTGTACAGCACTGTTAACATCCCATACGGCTCCATGGCATCCGTCATTACTGCGGACCCTGTAGAACGTACGGTGCTGTCTACATGGAGATCGCTGGGAGCCACATTGGCGCAATTATTTGTCGGTGTTGTGGGTCCACTGCTCTTATTTGTTAATAACGAAGCGAATGCCAATCGTTTCATGCTGGGAGCCGTCATTTTTGGAATTCTGTCCATTGCTTCTTATATGGCATGTTATAAATTATCCATCGAACGTGTCATCCCGGATGCGAATGAGAAACCAAACACCAATATGAGAAAAACGCTGCATGGTCTTTTGAAAAATAAACCGCTGATCGTCTTTTTGATTGGATCACTTATTTTTTTAATCAATTTAATGCTGATTGGTACGGTTAATACGTATTTGTTCAAAGACTATTTTGGTAATGCTCAACTGCTCAGTGTGTTTAGTCTGGTTCAATCCGCCCCTATATTTATCGGGATGCCGTTAGTCAAACCGCTCGTAGCGAAGTTTGGAAAAAAAGAAGTAGCTGCTGCAGGCTTTTTACTTTCAACCGTAGTTTACCTGCTTTTATATCTCATTCCGAATCTTTCGGCAGTTCAATATATGGCGATTCTCTTCGTTGGGTTGTTCGGATATGCTCTGTTCAATCTCATTAGCTGGGCCTTTATTACGGATCTGGTAGACTATCATGAACATGTCACCGGATTACGCGAGGATGCTACGATCTACTCCATTTATTCTTTTTCACGTAAAGTCGGACAGGCCGTAGCCGGAGGCATTGGAGGGGCAGCTATGGCGGCTGTTGGATATAACGCTGCACTTGAGGTGCAGACACCACGCACACTTGAAGGCATATATTTTCTAGCAACACTTGTACCAGCTTGTGGTCTGTTTCTCGTATTTATCTGTATTGCTTTTCTATACCCGCTGAACAAGAAACGTACAGCCCAACTTGTAAGCGATATCAATACAAAAAGGATGAACTGATACTAGTTTGATATGGTGTACTCGACAGGAGGTAGAAGAAGCTCTTATTTTTCAAAGATGGAGGAGATGTTTATATGTTATACCCTATATTGACCGAGACACGTCACATCATAGATCTCAATGGAATCTGGAATTTCAAGTTGGATGAAGGAGCAGGGTTTCAAGAAAACTGGCAGCTTGGAAAACTACAAGACCCGATGTGTATGGTGGTTCCAGCATCCTATAATGACATCGGAGTAAGTGCGAAAATTCGTGACCATGTTGGCTGGGTATGGTATGAACGTGATGTTACGCTCCCAGATTCAATACATCATGAGAGAATCGTATTACGATTTGGTTCAGTTACTCATTTAGCAAAAGTGTATGTGAATGGTGAGTTTGTTATAGAGCATAAAGGAGGCTTTTTGCCTTTTGAAGCTGAAATAAACCGTTATCTGCAAAAAGGGAAGAATCGCTTAACCGTCGCAGTAAATAATATCGTAGATGAAACGACATTACCCGTTGGATCTATCATTGAGCAGGAGGTTTCTGGCGGGGGAAAAACACTGCAGAACCTGCCGAACTTCGATTTTTTCAACTATGCTGGTCTGCATCGACCTGTAAAAATATACACAACACCAAAGACCTATACTAGAGATATTAGCATTGTAACCGAACTGAATGGTCAGGTTCAGTATTCGATTGATATTACTGGTACAGCTTCGGTTAGAGTGAAAATTATCGACGAATCCGGCACGATGGTTGCAGAATATGAAGGCCAGTCAGGTGAAATGATCATTCCAAATGTCAGACTGTGGGAACCATTAAATGCCTACTTGTACACGCTGCGCGTCGAACTGGAAGCCGAAGGCGAAACGATTGACGTTTATGAACAGCCGTTTGGGGTGAGAAGTGTGGAAGTGAAGGAAGGAAAATTCCTCATTAATGATAAACCTTTCTACTTCAAAGGGTACGGCAAGCATGAAGATACAACCATGCATGGCAGAGGTTTTAATGAGCCAGCCAATGTACTCGATTTTAATCTGATGAAGTGGACGGGAGCCAACTCTTTCCGTACTGCACATTACCCCTATTCAGAAGAAGTCATGAGACTTGCCGATCGGGAAGGGTTTGTAGTCATTGATGAGGTGCCAGCGGTCGGTATGCATCTGAACATGCTGGTTGTTCATCGTGGTGGTGTGCTGAAGAATACATGGGACGAACTCGATACATTTGAACATCACCAGGATGTGATTCGCGAGCTTATACAGCGGGACAAAAATCACGCCTGTGTGGTCATGTGGAATATTGCTAACGAACCTGCTTCTGAAGAAAAGGGAGCTTACGAATATTTCAAACCATTGATTGATCTAACGAGAGAATTAGATCCACAGAAACGTCCGGTTACGATTGTTACTCAGATGGAATCCTCGCCAGAAAAGGATCAGATTGCCGAGCTTTTGGATATTCTCACCTTTAACCGATACTATGGATGGTATGTCGATGGGGGTAATCTGGACTCGGCCAAAGAAAAGCTTCGTGCCGAATTTAATGGCTGGTTGAAACGATGCCCGCATAAACCTTTTATGATGACGGAATACGGAGCGGACACGGTTGCCGGATTACATGATGTTGAGCCCGTGATGTTTACCGAGGAATACCAAGTGGAGTTTTATAGAGCAAACCATGAGGTGTTTGATGAATTTCAACAGTTTGTTGGCGAACAAGTATGGAACTTTGCTGATTTTGCCACCACTCAGGGAATCATCCGTGTGCAGGGCAATAAAAAAGGCATCTTCACACGTGATCGCAAACCGAAAGCTATTGCACATGAACTGAAAAAACGGTGGACCAACATCCCGGATTATTATTACAAGAGCTGAGGAAGAAGACATCATAACATAAGGAATCACCGTGAATATAGAGAAACAGCTAATGAGGTTGGTTAGCTGTTTTTCTTATGCTGACAGTAAAGAGGATTTGGTTAACATCGCTGAAGAGATGCTTCATTATAAAAAAAATCAGATCATCCCAGCCGTCAATTCAAACCGTTGACGGCTGTTCGTATTCGCGGTTTTAATTATCGTTATCCTCAAATAACTGCTGGATCATCTTGTCTTTGTTATTCAGAAATTCCTTCATGATCAGATAATGATCCGTTTCTTCCAACGTCTGAATCTCAATTCCATCTGGTGTCAGGTTATAGATCTGTGCATCGGGATACGCCATCAGAATCGGAGAGTGGGTAGCAATAATGAATTGAGAATTTTGCTGCACCAGTTCATGAATGCGGGTGAGCATGGCCATCTGACGAAGGGGCGACAATGCAGCCTCGGGCTCATCCAGAATGTACAAGCCATTTCCCCCAAACCGATGAACAAATGTGGAGAAAAAGGACTCTCCATGGGATTGCTCATGCAGTGACTTTCCACCGTACGAATCTTTGATAGGACGTCCCGGTGAAGGCTCACGATCTAACTCATCAATGGTCGTCGCCAGATTATAATAGCTTTCAGCCCTGAAAAAAAATCCGTCTCTGGGACGCCGCGGGCCTTTGACTAACTGAATATATTCAAATAAGTTCGAATGCGTAGCCTGAGTAGAAAATGAAAAGTTCATTGTTCCGCCTTCGGGATTAAATCCCCAGGAGACAGCAATGGACTCCATTAGTGTAGACTTACCCATGCCGTTTTCACCAACAATGTAGGTTACCTTGGGATGAAAATCAAGTGTATGTAGATTTCGAATCACTGCCAGATCAAAAGGATACGCTTGAAAAGTAGGAACCAGATTTCGCATAAGCTGTACCTGTCTCAAATAGCGTGAAGATCCGATCAATTCGCTTCACTCCAATCCGTTTGTTTATTTCATTTTACAATGACAAGATTAATAAATCGATAAGGGACTGCTCTGTATCTATTCTCGAATAAATTTGGTTCTTCAATCCAATATTCTGAGAAACCTGCACCATTTTAAGGTTACGTACATTGTTCAAACTCTAGGTATTCTTTTTGTACTGGGCTCTGACTTGGTCAGAGGTGGTATCGAATCCATGCGCAGCAATCCGCTTTGGTTTATATTTATTTTAACATCTGTTGTTTTTGCCTACTTATCGATCAGTGTTAGTGTAGAACAGGAGAGGGGAGTGAAACATCCAGGGAAAGCTTTCATGGTCAGTCTGACTGTACTGCTTCTGATTGCTGCCGCAGTCATGATCCTAACTTCAAGTGCAGCGAACACAGGATGGGCTGAAGGATTAGGGATGGGGGCAATTTTGTTCATTTGCGGATTCATACCAATATATTATGTATTCAAGCTGAGAAAACAGCAGCAAAGAGATCAAGATGAAACGTGTTAAAGAGAGAAGAGAATCTTATTCATCGTTAGATGAACAGATTCTCCTTTTTTATATTACTCTCATTTCGTTGAGCAGCAGCGCCTGTATTGTCCAGAAGCTTAAGATTACAGCTTAATCCCGTAACGTTCACGCAGTACAGACAGATGATGCAGTTCGTGTCCGGTTATCACACACGCGATAGAACGCGTTGAAGCCGGATGATCGTTAACTATGCCTCTGCGCAACCAGGCCTCGGTGCTGAGACGACGAAGCAGAAGTGCGGTAGAATGTCTTACAGCTGCATATTCTTCCGCCAGATCAATCATGGTATAGGATTCAAACGGATGACTACTCATCAGAATGTCCTGATCATAACCCGGAAGAGATGTGACATCGCCCCTGGCGATCCGAAGCAAGCGCCCGCTCATAATGCGTTCATTGTCAATAAGATGGCCAAAAACCTCTTTGACACTCCATTTGCCAGCATCATAACGGAAATTTCCTTGTTCTTCTGTGAGAGCACGAATCGCTGTGTTTACCTGTGTACCTTGCTGTTCCAGCAGCTCAATTACGTTTCCTTCAGGAACAAGCTGAATGTATCCTTCGTAGAAGGAAGCATATTCTTCTTTAGTAGGTCTTTCGTTCATCACAAACCAATCTCCTTACGTTAGACTATTTTTTGTTTATTTTACCACTAATCTCGAAAAAAACGTAGAATAGATTGGTTACTAGAAAAATGGTTAGTCAATCGCCCCTAAACGCCACTTATCCTGTTTGCTTTTTACAAAATAGTAGAACGAATTGGGTGTTTTCACCTCGTTATCAGATACAACTTTCCCTCTAATTTCTACTATGATTCTACCTTCTTGATCTTCATCAATTGTTCCCATCTCTTCAAATGCATAATCGTTTCCAAACAAAAACATGTGCGCGTCGGCAGTCCCGTCATCTGCAAAAACGCTTCTGAATTCTTTCTCTTTTTTATTGGCTAGTGAATCTAATGTTCTCTCCAATAACACTTTTATGTCCTTGTTAAACAAAGGATTGTCTACGGAATTTAGATCAATAAAAACTCCTGTCTTTATATTAGGGGCACTCTCAACTTGAGTTTCAGTTTGCTCTGTTTTAGGTGTATTATTTTCCAACTGTGATTCAGAGTCCGTAATGTTACCACAAGCAGTTATGATCCCTATTGATAGTATAAGTAACAAAGAATGCAGGACTACTTTTTTCATGTTTTACCTCCTGACTGATGGGTATATGTACTCCATTTCCCATTGGCATCAGCATCAAAGTAATAGGTGATAGCGGCATCCTCAATGACATTATCTCTTAACATCTTTCCAGTAACGTTTACTAAGATCTGATGTTTAGTTTTATCTTCTGAAATATTATATATTTCTGTAAACTTATATTCTCCGCCAAAGCTTCCCATGTAAGAATCTGCAGTCTTCGAGTCTTTAAATGTACTTCGGAAGGTTTCTTCATCTAGACTTACCTGAGCGTCAAGATTTTTCTTCAAAACTTCTTTGATTTGCTCGTTTAACAGGGCATTGTTCTCTTTTTCTAAGTCTATGAATACACCTTTTTCAAAATTAATTTTCGATTCTGCAGTTGTTTCAGCAGCTGTTTGTTCATCCTTAGATCTACTCCCACTCCCTGTTTGGGTCGTTTGGTTTACTTCCGAATTACTCTTAGTTCCATCAGCACAAGCAGAAAGTGCAATAGCTAATCCCAACATGAATAGAATCATGGAAGCTTTATTTTTCATGATATCTCTCGTTTCTGTTATATGTTTAGCTGCATATATAAGTAAGTAACGATCCTAGTTTGAAAATGTTACAGATAGATCTTAATAAAGGAGCCGTAGATCCACGATATGAACCTTCCTTGACCATGTATTGCGAAGAACACTTTCATCCAGCATGACGCCATCGACCAGTAGATGTAATCACTGTATAATATGCATATCGTAAACATTAGAATTTATAATTACATGAAGGAGGAGAACGGCATATATAACGGCCCGTCAGATGCTATTATTCTTGTTTTTGGACCTATTATTTTATACATCCTGATTTATATCGGATTTCCCGCACTTTTAATCATTACGACCTATATCACTTTTCAAAAGCGCAAAAAGCTTAACAATCCGACGCCGAATAAGTCTAAGCCTGTCCAGCGTGACACAAATGTTAAACCCTAGCAGTACATTAAATAACTATACTTAGAACGTATACATATGATGATTTTAAGAAAGTACGAAGCGGTATTAATAAAATGTGATATCATGAATTTCTCTTTTTGCGCCAACATCCAATCAAACCTGAGAATTGATCAATAATCATTCAGGATAAATCATTGCAGCCGAGTAGGCAAAACCTTAACTTAATAATAGAAAGCGTTACCAACATGAAATACTAAGAACACCCTATTTATGTTGTTACTAGAGCTTATGTTTGTGTTTTTTTATATGTGTTAGCACTTATCCTAGTGTTTGTGCCTACAAACTTCGATCAGGTCGATGCTCCTTGAATTGTTTAGGGGATACACCCGTGATCTGTTTGAACTGCCGGCAAAAGTGCTCTACATTGCGGTATCCGCACCTGTCAGCTATCTCCACAACCGTATAGCGATGATGTCCGAGATACTCTTTGGCCAATCGAATTCGGCTGTGGATGACATCATCCATGCAGGACACCCCAAAGGATTTTTTATAAATGGACTGCAGGTAGCCTGGGCTGATATTTAAGGTCTTGGCCATAGCAGCAACTGTCCATGGATGACTTGGATGGTTGTGGATCGCTGTCCGAAGTTTCATGAGAGGGTAATGCTGCGGGCCAATATTTTCTTGATCACAAGACTCCAGCAGTTTGTTAAACAGTGTTCGCAGCAAATAATCTATGGATGACTCCCGATAGTCTTTTTGCAAAGAATGCTCAGCAACCAGCAATTGAAACAGCTTGCGACAATATTCAGGGTCATCTAACGGAAATGGCTTCCCCAGCGGGAGAGAAGTATCCGTTACATAAAGCTCATCCGTGTCAAAACGAATCCAGTCATTCACATACTGTTCTGCACAAGCGCGGTAGTATATTTTTTGATGAGGTGCATAGAGAACAGCACAATGGGACGGATAGGGTTGAAGTTTACCATCTACCCAGAACAGAGCGGGAGTCTGTGTGACCACCAGCAGCCAGCAATCATGACCTTCGGGAATATCAAACACAAATTGACTGTGGTGGGCAGCGTCATACTCAGCATAAAAAATAGTATTCATTATTTCATCACCTTTACCAAACATGTTGTGGAGTAACAACGATTTCAGAACATCGAACTAATCCTATTATAAGGAAGATTTTTCGGTACAGCCGCATCATTTGCGGAAGTAATTAAACCAATGATTTTAAACAAGGAGTGCATTGTAATGAGAAAACAAGGTCTGAATCCATATCTTCCGTCTTGGGAATACGTGCCGGATGGGGAACCTTACGTATTTAACGACAGAGTGTACGTTTACGGTTCACATGATCGTTTTAACGGGCATGTTTTTTGCCTGAACGATTATGTGTGCTGGTCTGCACCCGTAGATGACCTTGGGAATTGGCGGAATGAGGGCGTCATTTATCGAAAAACAGATGATCCACTGAATCCGGATGGTCATATGTGTCTATATGCCCCTGATGTCACGAGAGGTCCCGATGGTCGGTATTATCTATATTATGTACTCGATAAAGTGCCTGTGGTTTCGGTTGCCGTATGCAGTGAACCTGCGGGTAAGTACGAATTCTATGGTTATGTAAAATATGCTGACGGTACCCGGCTCGGAGAACGAGAAGGGGATGAGCCGCAGTTTGACCCCGGTGTGATGACAGAAGGAGAGCGGACTTATCTGTATACCGGGTTCTGTGCGCCAGGTGACCGCTCCAGACATGGTGCTATGGCAGCGGTGCTTGGGCCTGATATGCTTACCATTATAGAGGAACCCGTATTTATTGCACCAAGTCAACCCTATAGTGAGGGCAGCGGATTTGAAGGACATGAATTCTTTGAAGCACCTTCGATCCGCAAAAGGGGCGAGATCTACTATCTGGTCTATTCCTCTGTTGTAATGCACGAGTTATGTTACGCGACCAGCACATCTCCAACCGGAGGATTCAAATATCAAGGCGTAATTGTAAGCAACTGCGATCTGCATATCGATACGTATAAGCCAGCTGGCAAACCTATGTATTACGGCGGCAACAACCATGGCAGCATCATAGAGATCGGCGCAGACTGGTATATTTTCTATCACCGACATACGAACGGCGATGCATTCAATCGGCAGGGATGTATCGAGAAGATTTCTTTTGAACCGGATGGATCCATTCCTCAAGTCGAAATGACCTCCTGTGGTTCAAACGATGGACCTCTCGAAGGTAAAGGGGAATATCCCGCATATCTCGCATGCAATCTGTTTACACAAGATGATCAACAGTACACGGGAGGTTTCGGTGCAGGCGCTTGGCTGGACAGCCGTTTTCCGAAAATCACCCAGGATGGCCGGGATGGCGACGAAGAAACAGGCTATATTGCGAACATGACGGAGTCGGCCACGGCGGGTTTTAAATACTTCAATTGTAAAGATGTTCATCAAGTGACGATCAAGGTGCGTGGATACTGCAGCGGAACATTCGAGGTCAAAACCTCATGGGACGGTCCCGTTCTGGGAACAATCCCGGTACATTTCACCAACGAGTGGAAACCCTATACAGCTGCTGCGGCCATTCCGGACGGCAAGCAGGCTTTATATTTGACATACCGGGGAACGGGAAGCGCAAGTCTGGCATCCTTTACGCTCAGTTAATTCAGGTTTTCGAATAAAATACAGCGCAAATTTAATCTGCAGAACAAAGCAGCCTGTGGTGATGTTCAATTACCCGCGAGCTGCTTTTTCATGTTAACTCATGCTCAGCATGAGCTTTGACCCCTTCTCCATGATGCGCATGATCGGCTGCGCCCTGCTGGGCATGCATACGAAATTTACTGGGCGTAATACCTGTCCACCGCTTGAACTGACGACTGAAATGAGCATTGGTTTTGTACCCCAGCATCATCGCAATATGATCCACGTTCAGATCAGTTTGCTTTAACAGTCGCTGGGCTTCATTCAGAAGGGTTTCTGATAAATATTGACGCGGCGCCTGATCGTAGACCTCCCGAAAAATGCGATTCACCTGCGAGGTGCTTAAGTTCAGTGATTTGGCGATATCCTGAATCCAGGTCCGGTTACCTTCCTGAATCTCGCCGTGCAGATGGATGTATCTTACGGATTCCTCAATGTGCTCAGCGATCTGTTGGGCAATCATTTCTTTTCTCGATAGTGTAACAGATGTGGTCTGAGATAACTGTCCAACCAGTGAACCGAGCAGTTCAAATACAGCGGCATGCACCCTCATTTGTTTGGATGAGGATAATGAATTGGACATGTGCTCAGCAGCCAGATCGTATAAGGTAGACAAAACAGGAGATATCGTTAATGCGAGACTGGAATCCGCCGGATAATAAGTGTCTCTGCTGCGGTTAAGTTCCCGGCAAAAGGGCGTATCATGAACGCTGAAATGAACCGAAAAATAGGTGAAACCTTCCGGTCCCGCACCCGTGCAGGAATGTGTCATCCCGGGCCGAATAAACAGCAGATCTCCCTTGGACTGATCATACACCGTACCATTGATCACCATACTCATCTGCCCCTCCATCATCCAGTGGATTTCATACATCGAATGCTCATGGGATGGATATGTCCAGTTTGAATCCGCCTTCCTGGCATGCAGCCCCATTAATTGAAACGACATGCGAACATCCGGCAGACGACCTAAATACATCGCTTCTGTATGTTTGTTCACGGCAGCTCAACCTCCTTAGTCCTGTACCTTTTATAACGGTTGGTTATTGTTGAACTAGTCCTTTACATAAAATCGGAGAGGACAGAAAGAACCTGAAAAACCGAAGCTAAAAGCTTTATGAAAGAAAGATGCATCCGAAGCGTAGGCTTCACCTTTATTATCTTTTTGTGAAACTTATAATCCTATCTTAACAGAAAAACAATGCGTGAAAAGGGTAAATCGTCGGATTGATTATAGCATCGCCATGCATCGTACCTGATGGTAAGTTAGTACTATCAACCCGAAGGGGAAAACAGGGGGCAGGTTTACATGCGAATTATTCGATTTCTGGATGGAGAACAGAAGTGGCTGGCAGCCGTTACGGATGATGAACAAGCCTATCGTTTGCCGCAGGCCGATTTCATGACTTTGATCTATCAGGCAAGAGAGCAGGGCATTTCACCAGTCCAGCTTGTTGAAAGCGCTTTTAAGCCAGCAAACAAACTGACGGATGATTGGACATCCCTGCATTTTGTCAATCCAATTGAAGCACCCGAAGTATGGGCAGCCGGTGTGACGTATCAGCGAAGCCGGGAAGCGCGGAATTACGAAGCGACGGATGGCAAGCTGGATGCCAATACGTTCTACGACAAAGTTTACGATGCTGAACGTCCGGAGATTTTTTTCAAATCCACAGCGGCCCGGACCATTGGACCGAATGAAGCGGTTACGCTCCGCAGTGATTCCACTTGGCAGATTCCCGAGCCTGAGCTTGGGCTTGTACTCGCCGCAGATGGCAGTATCGTCGGATATATTGCAGGCAATGACATGAGCTGCCGGGATATTGAAGGGGAGAACCCGCTGTATCTGCCACAGGCCAAAATATGGCGCAATTCCTGCTCCATCGGTCCAGCAATCCGACTGGCGGAAACGGTGCAGAATCCATATGACCTGGATATTGTCTGCGAGATATATCGGAATGGAGAATTGGTTGTCAAAAGTGAGGCCAGCACGAGTGAATTAAACCGGAAGCTGGATGAACTGGTATCCTTTTTAGCAAGAGATAATGATCTGTTCGACGGCACGGTACTCCTGACAGGTACAAATATTGTACCGCCTAATGATTTTACGCTTAACCCAGGTGACCGTATTGAAATATCGATTAGTGGTATCGGCACCCTTGTTAACCCGGTCATTGGAAACGAGTAAAGGATCAGACCATTTCAGAGAACCTAATTCAACGAATAGAGAGGATGAAGATCATGAGTGCATTTCAGTTAGAGCAGACCTATAACAATTTTATTAACGGTGAATGGGTGAAGGCGGAGTCCGGCAAAACAGAACCCAGCCTCAATCCGGCGAATCGAAAAGAAATCGTGGGGCATGTTCCTGCCTCTGGCGTGGATGACTTGAATCAGGCTGTAGCAGCAGCCAAAACGGCGGCAAAGTCCTGGCGGAAACTAACGGGTGCTGAACGCGGTAACTATCTTTTTCAGGCAGCAAATGTGCTTGAACGCCGAGCTGATGAAGTAGCAGAAGCGATGACAAGAGAGATGGGCAAAACCTTCCCGGAAGCCAAAGGCGAAACGATGCGCGGTGTGGCGATCTTAAGATACTACGCAGGAGAAGGCATGCGCAAAACGGGTGATGTCATTCCGTCTACAGATAGCGAGGCCTTAATGTTCACAACGCGTGTACCGCTTGGTGTTGTAGGTGTGATTGCACCGTGGAATTTCCCGGTAGCTATTCCGATCTGGAAAGCAGCACCTGCGCTGATCTACGGCAACACGGTTGTGCTTAAACCTGCTCAGGAAACAGCGGTTACGGCAGCCAAGGTATTGGAATGTTTTGAAGAAGCAGGTCTCCCGGCGGGAGTTCTTAACCTTATATGTGGTAAAGGGTCGGTCATCGGTTCCGCGCTTGCCGAGCATCCCGATGTGAATGGAATTACGTTTACCGGTTCCAATGAAGTCGGCAAACGGGTCGGAGCTGCAGCACTCGCTCGTGGAGCCAAATACCAGCTTGAAATGGGCGGCAAAAACCCGGTTATCATTGCGGCAGATGCAGACCTGGATCTGGCTGTCGAGGGAACGATTAGCGGTGGTCTGAAATCAACGGGCCAAAAATGTACGGCTACCAGCCGCGTTATTATCGAACGGAAAATATATGACGCATTTAAAGAAAAACTGCTGTCGCAGATTCAGGAAATCCGCTTGGGTGACGGGATGTCTGCTGGGAGCTGGATGGGCCCATGCGCTAGTGAAGGACAACTTAACACCGTGCTGCATTACATTCAAAAAGGTCAGGATGAAGGTGCTGTGCTGCTTGCTGGAGGAAACAAACCGGATACTCCTGAGCTTGCAGACGGATTTTATGTACAGCCAACGGTATTCGAAGGTGTCAAACCTCATATGTCTATTGCCCGGGAAGAAATATTTGGCCCAGTACTGGCACTGATGCCGGTAGATTCTATTGAAGAAGCTATAGCGCTGGCTAATGACAGTGACTACGGATTAAGTGCTTCGATTTATACGCAAAATGTCGGGTCTATGCTCTCGTTTATCCGCGATATGGATGCTGGACTTGTGAGAATTAATGCCGAGACGGCCGGTGTCGAGTTACAGGCTCCGTTTGGCGGAATGAAGATGTCCAGTTCACATTCCAGAGAGCAGGGACAAGCGGCTGTAGAATTTTTCACCGCGATCAAAACAGTCTTTGTCAAGTCTTAAACTGCGGGGAGGGTATCATGTACGAACAAATCCTATCAATTATGGGGGAAGAGACGTCTAATTTGGAGAGTGAGGCGTCTGAACGTGAGGGAAAGTCGTCTGATCTTTACGAGATAACGGCTCATGCTCCAGGGGTATCGGGACGTCTGCCTTTAACGGATGATTTACTGCGTAACGCTCCAAGCGGTGACTTGTTCGGCATGTCCCAGAACGTGGGTATGGGCTGGAAACCTGGAGAATTAAACGGAAAACAGTATCTGATTCTGAGTACACAGGGCGGTATTCGAAATGAGGATGGCAGTCCGGCAGCGCTCGGTTATCACACGGGTCACTGGGAAGTGGGACTGCTGATGAAGGCGGCCGCAGAAGAGCTGTCCAGCCGGGGCGGTATCCCGTTTGCCGGTTATGTCAGTGACCCCTGCGATGGCAGATCCCAAGGAACAACAGGCATGTTCGACTCGCTGCCGTATCGAAATGATGCTGCGATGGTGTTCCGCCGCTTGATTCGATCCCTGCCTACACGAAAAGGTGTGCTCGGCGTTGCCACTTGTGATAAAGGACTGCCCGCAATGATGCTTGCACTTGCAGGTATGCCGCAGCTGCCGGGTGTTATTGTCCCTGGCGGTGTTACTCTTCCACCTACGGATGGGGAGGACGCAGGTAAAATTCAGACCATCGGTGCAAGGTACGCGAATGGAGAGCTTTCGCTTGAAATGGCGGCGGACTTAGGGTGCAGGGCTTGTGCTACACCAGGCGGTGGATGTCAGTTTCTGGGGACTGCGGCAACCGCTCAGGTTGTGGCTGAGGCCTTGGGTATGACAGTACCCCATGCTGCGCTTGCCCCTTCCGGGCAGCCCATCTGGATGGAGATGGCTAGGCAGTCTGCTCGTGCACTGATCAGCATGGAGAACCAGGGAACGAGGATGGCCGACATTATTACCGATGCGTCGATTCGTAATGCCATGGTCGTGCATGCCGCCTTCGGCGGGTCTACCAATCTGCTGCTTCATATCCCCGCGATTGCTCATGCGGCTGGTTTAACACTGCCTAATGTGCAGGACTGGATTCAAGTCAACAAACATGTCCCCAGACTGGTAAGTGCGCTGCCTAACGGCCCCATCTTTTACCCGACCATTCGTGTGTTCCAAGCCGGCGGTGTACCCGAGGTCATGCTTCATCTCAGACGCCTTGGTTTGTTGGATGAATCTGTACCTACCGTAACAGGCACGTCGTTGGGTCATGTACTGGATTGGTGGGAGACATCCGAACGCCGCCATGTAATGAGGAAGCAATTGCAGGAAAGGGACGGGATTGACCCGGACAGCGTTATTATGAGTACAGAGCAGTCGCAGCGTCTGGGGATTTCATCGACGGTGACATTTCCGACAGGAAATATTGCTCCGGAAGGTTCCGTTATCAAGTCCACATCGATCGACCCGGATGTTCTGGATGAGCATGGTGTATACCGTCACCGGGGTACAGCGAAAGTGTTTACTACGGAACGGGAAGCAATCCGTGCGATCAAGACAGGCGGAATTGCGGCGGGGGACATCATCGTGCTGCTTGGGCGCGGGCCTTCAGGAACCGGCATGGAGGAGACTTATCAGCTGACATCTGCACTTAAGCATTTATCGTTTGGCAAATACGTTTCCCTGATCACCGATGCCAGGTTCTCTGGCGTCTCCACAGGAGCTTGTATTGGTCATGTAGGTCCTGAAGGGCTGGCAGGCGGGCCCATTGGTAAACTGAGAAATGGCGACTTAATTGATATTGTTGTGGATCGGGGTACGCTGGATGGCAGTGTTAACTTTATAGGTACGAAAGGAATGGAGGTTTCCCCTGAAGAAGGAGCCCTCATTCTGGCACAAAGGCCGTTTCACCCGGATATGCGGCCAGATGGAGCACTGCCTGATGATACACGCTTATGGGCGGCGCTGCAGTCTGTCAGCGGAGGTACGTGGAGAGGCAATGTGTACGATGTTGACCGGATCGTTACTGCGCTGGAGGCTGGCAAAAAGGCACTGGGATGGCACTGAACAAAGGACAGTACTTAAAGCTCCTACACGAATGAACTGATTTTATACCGATGTACGTTAATTACTTATTTACCGGAGGTTTCTCTACATGAATACGATCAATCCGATGATCACCAATCCCATTCTGCCCGGTTTTCATCCCGATCCCTCCATCTGCCGGGCAGGGGAGGATTATTATATCGCCACTTCCACCTTTGAGTGGTTCCCGGGTGTACGCATTCATCACTCCAGGGATCTGGTTCATTGGCGTGCGCTGCCTTCACCCTTGACGCGAATTTCCCAATTAAATATGGAGGGGAATATTAATTCAGGAGGCGTATGGGCGCCCTGTCTCAGCTGGGATAACGGCGTGTTCTATCTGATATATACCGATGTGAAGAGCAGGGTTGGTGCCTTTAAAGATACTCACAATTACCTTGTGACCGCATCGGATATTGAAGGGCCATGGTCCGATCCAATCTATCTAAACAGCAGCGGTTTCGATCCGTCCTTGTTCCATGATGAAGATGGACGTAAATGGCTGGTTAACATGATCTGGGATCACCGCAAAGGCAAAAACCGCTTCGCAGGCATCGTACTGCAGGAATACTCGGTTCAGGAGCAGAAGCTGACTGGCCCCGCGATTAACATTTTTGAAGGAACGAAACTGGGACTGACCGAAGCGCCCCATCTGTATAAACGCCAGGGCTATTATTATCTGGTCACAGCTGAAGGTGGAACCGGTTATGAGCATGCGGTTACGGTTGCTCGTTCACGAACGTTACAGGGTCCTTATGAGGTCGATCCGGCTAATCCGATGCTCACTTCACACGGCAGAACAGATCTACCGCTGCAAAAGGCCGGCCACGGCAGTCTCGTCGAGACACCCACAGGTGAATGGTACATGGCACATCTGGTGGGCAGACCTGTGAAGGAGAAACACTGCATCCTTGGACGTGAGACAGCGCTGCGAGCGCTGTACCTGGAGTGAAGACGGATGGCTTCGGCTTGCCAGCGGGGAACGATACCCTGAGCTTCAGGTGACAGCACCGAATCTAGAACCGCACCCATTCGAACCACCAGCAGAGATGGATCAATTTGAAGAAGCCGAGCTTCGTCAAGACTGGAATACCCTTCGTATCCCGCCGGACCCAAGTTGGGTTACTCTGACGGAACGTCCCGGCTGCTTACGCCTGTATGGAATGGAATCGATGAGTTCGACGCACAGACAGAGCATGGTTGCTCGCAGACTGCAGGGTTTTGAATGTGAAGCCGAGACGTGCCTGGAATTCGCTCCAGATCATCCACAGCAGATGGCCGGACTGATACTGTATTACGACACTCAAGACTATCTCTACCTCCGGGTAACCCATCATGAAGAAAAAGGGCTGTGCCTGGGTATCATCCAATCCAGATATGGGCTGTATGATGAGCTTCTGGAGGAGGACATTCCGCTGCAGCAGGGAAATCAAATTCGCCTCAAAGCTGTGATCGATCATGATCAGGCGTGTTTTTACTACAGCTCGGACGAGGATTACTCCTGGATTCAAGTGGGTGAGTGGACAGATATTACACATCTGTGTGACGAATCTCCAGAGTATATCCGGTTCACCGGGACTTATATCGGTCTTTGTGCGCAGGATTTGGGCGGGACACGCAAACATGCTGATTTTGACTATTTCCGTTATAAAATGGTTTGAATATCAAAGAAGATGGCTCCGGTGTTTCAGGGGGCCATCTTCTTTATTTATCGTCAGGAATATCGATCATGAAGAGTTCAAATCGTTGTCGCTGTTCAGATGAGCTTGGGTGATAATATCGAATTCAAGTACTGCAGAATTGATGAACAGTCTGCAATGGAAGTGCGCAGTGCGATGTAACCGTCGGGACGAATCAATACAAGTTCTTCGTTTACTGCATCGTAAATTCGATAAGCATTCCCTGCTGCGTCGATGATGCCTGCCGTCTCCTGTGCATGCGGCGGCAGGATGCAGTGCACATGGAGTTCGTCGTAGGCGAAGTTCTTCCAATTGAGCTGATTGGTATCGTCTACAAAAGCCAAAAGAGTCCAGTGCGGCCCTCGAAACAGGTCAAAAAGATTGCCTGCAAACCCTATGCCTTGCAGACTCTCGGCGTTAGGCGCCCGATCCCCAGGCATTGTACGCGCAGCAATTGTGCGAAGAGTAGGGCGGGTAAGAGAACTTGAACGATAGGAAACAAGCAGTCCGGTCGTCAAATCGTCGGAAATGGCGCTTAACGTTCGGGATAAAGCTCCGCGTTCAGTCGCCGTTCCCAAGACCCCTCCCATCTTTTTGGTGCTGTCCTCAAGCACGGCTCGTGCAACAGGACGCCGCTCCTCATCGTACGTGTCAAGCAGAGCGTTATCCGCTCCACGCAGAACGGCTTCCAGCTTCCATCCGAGATTGTACGCATCCTGTATCCCCGTATTCATGCCTTGACCGCCAGCCGGGGAATGAACATGAGCAGCATCGCCAGCGAGGAAAACTCGGCCTTTGCGGTAAGTTTCAACCATTCTTACGTTGATTCTGTAGATGGAGAGCCAGGAGGCATCCGTGAGCTGAACTCGTCTGGCACCCGCCCGTCGGTCAAACATAGCTTGATACACTTCGAGCGACGGCTCCTCTGGTTCCTCAATTTCTGCCGAAATTGTAGCCTGAAGCTGCCAAATGTCGGATTTCGGTAATGGTGTCACCCCAATCATTCCCTCGGGGGAAGTCCAGATATGAATATGATCACGATCCAGACCTTCCAGACGTACATCGCCAAGATACCACCGCTCTTGATCGTGTGTTTTTCCAACCAGTGGCAGATGAATAAACTTGCGGATATTGCTTTTGCCTCCGTCAGCACCGACTACATAACGAGCTCGAATATGCTCTTCTCCCTGCGGTGTGTTAACGGTTACCACAACACTATCCAATTCCTGTACAAGTCCTACGGCTTCAACCCCCAATTCAACTTGGCCGCCGAGTACCCCATATTGTTCGCGCAGCGCTTTTTCTACATCAAATTGAGCAATCCAGACCGGATCAGGGTAAGGTGTTTCAAGTTCGGCGCTGGCTGAGACGGTTATAGCTCGCTTATCCGCACTCCGGCCTTCTTCCGTATAATAACGAACAGGCAAATCTACGACACCTGTGTCCGTAATGTAATGAACAGCCTGCAAATCATCGACGACTTCCAGCGAGCGGGGCTGGATTCCTTTGGCACGAGATGCTGCATTATACGAAATACTGCGTTCGATAATACGATGATCGACGCTGCGGCGAGCAAGGTCGCAGGCTAATGTAAGCCCTGTCGGTCCAGCTCCGATAATGAGCACATCAACAACAGACTGCGTAGTTTTCATGAATAAATTCCTCCCTGATCATTCATTTAGAGCACTGCATTAATTACACTACACCGTACAGTGTAGTTTGTAAAGAGGAACTCATTTTTGATACTATACCTATAAGGGGGAACGTCAGGATGGAGAATACGGAAAACAAAAAAATACGCCAAGGCTCTTCAGAGAAACGAGCTAAAATTATTGCGGCAGCACGAGATCTATTTCTATCAGACGGGTTTGATCGTTCCAGCGTTGATGCAGTCGCAGCCAGGGCGGGGGTGTCTAAACGAACCGTTTATGATTATTATGGGGACAAACTGAACCTACTGATTGCTGTTGCGGAAGAAACGAGTGAGGCAGTGCTGGAACTGATCAAGCAGGGCATTTCAGATTACCTCAGGAAGTTCGAGAATCTGGAACAGGCGCTGTGTTTGTTCTGCGAACAATTCGTCGCTTCTGCTAAAGGCTCGTCGGATTACAGCGCTTTAATCCGTCTGATCACGGTGGAAGCGGACAACCTGCCATCCTCGTTTTTGGAAAAGCTGGATAACGCAGCAGAAGAGGAGCTTATTAGGAGGTTTACCGAGTTTGGACAAACCGGACTGCTCCATGTACCCGATCCTGAAATGGCAGCAAAACACTTTGCTGCATTAACGTTTTTATTGGTGTTTAATCGACCGGGTGGAACGGGTGCTTTGGAGGAAGCACAGACCAAACGTATTATTACTGAAGGTGTACGTGTCTTCCTCTGCGCTTATGGACAACCTACCGTTCATAACGAAGATTAAACATGGAGACTAATGAAAAACATTGAAAGTTGAATCATCCTCCGATCTGGCTGTATCACTTGGACGATCGAAGTTAAAACAACCCCAAAACGCTAAGCCGTTAATACCGAAGGCTTAGCGTATATTTTCGCTGTAATCTAGGCGCTGCTCTATAGAAAATGAACACTTTATATTTAGAGTTATGTTACATTTTGATATAATACCTTTAGCCACACACAACACTTTTATGTGAAATACAGCACGGCACAGCAGGAGGGAATACATATGAATCCGTATAAAGTAATTCATTCACATCAGTCGAATTATCCAGATCCCATTGTATTAACCAGAGGAGAGATTGTACATTATGGGGAGGAAGATACTCAATTTCCCAACTGGATTTTTTGTGAAGCGGTCCAATCTAAAAAGCGCGGCTGGGTGCCAAAACAAATACTAAGTTCACCTAATGAAGAGCTTTTGGCGAGTGTTCAAGAGGACTACTCTGCGCATGAATTGAACGTTATACCGGGTATGATTGTAAAAAAAGAGCTGGAACTGAATGAATGGAGTCTCGTACTCACTGCAGAAGGCGAGAAGGGGTGGGTACCTAATAAAGTAATCACCCCGATTGAAACGTGAAATTGAACTGGATTTCAGTTTGAGGTTTGAGAGTCAATCCGTTCTAGATTTGAAAAATCCGATCAGCCATTCCGTTAGCTGCTGCTGCGCTTTACTGATGAATCGATCTGCATAGTAGCTTAGTTCCATGTGCCGAACAGGTGCGGCACCCGCAATAGGTATCGTTACAATATCTTCCCAGCCCGAATGCTGCTTTAACAGCTCTCTCGGCTGGATTGTCGCACCGATCCCTGCTGCTACAAGCTGCAGCAGGGAGGATGCGGAACCGGCTTCCATCACCGTAGTTAACTCCAAACCTTGTTCCCGGAAAACCTCATCCACCAAATCTCTACCTATATAGCCTTTGGGGTACATGACCAGTGCAAGCTGCGTCAATTCTTCAAGGCTTATTTCATGTCTACTCGCAAGATCACTCGAAGAATGAACAAATAATTCATAAGGCTCGCTCCCCAAAGGAATCTGCACGAGTCGTCTATCGGTAGGACCACGCAGCCCGATGCCAAGATCCACTTTATGTGTTAATACTTCGTCTCGTACATAGATCGTTGAGAAAGCCTGTAATTTCGTGTCAGGGTACCTTGTCTTGAATTCCACAAACAGCGGGACGAGTTGAAAATCAAGATCAGAGGGTAACACAGCAAGTCGAACAGTTCCTCGTTTCTCCGATCGCAGCTCTTGAATCGCACTTTTTGCATCCATTTCAGCCTGAATCATTTTCATACCGTATTGATGTAGAAGTCTGCCTGCCTCGGTTGCAACCACTTTTTTGCCAATTCGATCAAAAAGAGGCATACCCACTTCAGCCTCAAGCAGACGTATCTGCTGACTTAACGTAGGCTGTGAAATCCCGAGAAGTTCTGCCGCCTTCGTGAAATGAAGAAGCTCGAAGACCGCCATAAAATATGTTAAATTTCGAGTATCCATCTTTTCTCCTTCGCAGAATGATAGTATTTTACTATCATAATAATACGATTTATTGGATTGATCAATGAATGGGGCGGCTTTATACTCATATTTAATTCAACAAGATTCAGGAGGAAGAGAAAGGTGAAAAAAATATTTTATGTATTAGCTCTGTTCTTCGCAGCATTGAATCTGCGTCCCATCATCACTTCTGTGGCATCCATGATGAGTATGATTCAGACGGAACTGGGTATCAGCGCATTAACAGCAAGTCTGATGACTACATTACCCGTCCTGTGCATGGGACTGTTCGCCCCGGCCACCACAACGTTAAGTCAGCGTCTCGGTTTGGAGCGAACTATTTTCATCTCGCTTCTTCTCATTACACTCGCCACTGCACTCCGCAGTGCAGATCAATCGGTTACTATTTTGATCGTTACCGCGTTGGTCGGTGGGATTGGTATTAGTCTTGCCGGGCCATTGTTGTCCAGCTTTATTAAAAAGTATTTCCCGGCAAACCCTGGCATAGTCAGTATTTACTCCGTATCCATGACAATTGGAGCGGCCCTGGCATCTGGGTTGACCATTCCGATCTACACGCAACGTCAGCATAATCTTTCATTTGCTTTGTCCTGTTGGGCTATTTTGGGGATTATTGCAGTATTCTTCTGGATTGGGCTTGTTCGAAAAAACAAACCTTCCAGAAGCGATATAAAACGTCTCAGATTACCGTTGGGTAATAAAAAAGCAATTCAATTTACCTTGTTTTTTGGTTTCATGGCCAGCATGTTCTACAGCTTGACGGCATGGATTTCACCCATTGCCCTCAGCTTTGGATACAGTTCACAACATGCAGCGCTGCTTCTAACCGTATTCACATTGATTCAAGTTCCTGTCGCGTTATTGATTCCGAATCTTGTAAATCGATCCGGGAAGATCAAACAATGGCTTGTCTTGTGCAGTGTGTCTGAACTCATCGGTCTTGTGTTACTCTTGTCACCAGTGCCGATGCTTCCAGCAGTGCTTTTTCTCGGTATCGGTGCTGGTGGATTGTTTCCGCTAGCGCTGATGCTGCCCATCATGGCAACAAATACGCCTGAAGAAGCAGGAACGTGGTCAGCCATGTCACAAATGGGAGGTTATATCATGGGCGCTTTCGGCCCACTTGTTATAGGACGGATCTTTGATCTCAGCGGACAGTTTTATATCTCTATTATTGCCATGCTGGTCATTGTACTGCTAATGATTAGTGTACAGCTGTCCATGAACATGGGAAGAAAAGCTGTAGAAGCTCATCGGGGTAATGAACCACAAAAGAACTGAGAAGCAAGTTACCAAAACTACACAACTTCACAGTACAAATCGCCGCATCCTACCGTTTGCACAGGTTTGCGGCGATTGCTGCTTCTATGCCGTTTGTTCACTCCCTGTTTAATTTTCCCACAAGCTTGTTCTGCGGCCTCCATAATGCTTTTTCAGCCCCGACACATCTGTGCACCTAATACAAGACCCGATATAGAGTGAGCAGCATTTCATACCAAAACTTAGTTTATCCAATATACAAAGTCCGCAAAACATGTTATTATCACACCAAGTTATTCAGTTCATATGATATCACTCTCCCAAAAGGTGGTGCGCGCACGTAATGGATCAACATCTGAAACGAGCGATCGTCAGCGGTAACACCTCGCTTGGTATTGAATTTGGATCGACACGAATCAAGGCCGTTATGATCAATAATGAATTCGAAATCATTGCTTCCAGCAGCTATGATTGGGAAAATCAATGGATTAATCATAACTGGACTTATCATGCACATGAGATGATTCAAGGGTTACAGGAAGTGTACGCTCGATTAAAAAAGCAGGTTATGAAGAACTATGGAGTGAGTCTGCACAGAATTGGTTCTATCGGAATATCCGGCATGATGCAGGGTTATCTTGTTCTGGATAAAGCAGCAGCATTGTTAGTTCCATTTCGTACTTGGCGTAATCTCACAACGAGTACGGCAGCAGCTTCGTTAACCCGGGAATTCCAATATAAAATTCCTGAGCGCTGGAGTATTGCGCATCTGTACCAAGCTATCTTAAACAATGAAGAACATGTAAAGAACATTAAATATATGACAACATTATCGGGTTACATTCACTTTCTTCTAACAGGCCGTAAAGTGATCGGGGTGGGGGATGCTTCAGGCATGTTCCCGGTCAATAGGTCGACAAGAGGATACAATGAAGAGATGATGGAGCAGTTCAACGAACTAATTAGCCGTAATGATTACCCCTGGAAGCTTGAAGACATTCTACCTTCTGTCTATTCAGCTGGTGAACATGCGGGTTATCTTCATGACGTTGGTGCGAATCTCCTCGACCCGGATGGTGATCTTCAAGCCGGTATTCCATTCTGTCCTCCGGAAGGGGATGCCGGAACAGGTATGGTGGCTGCGAACAGTATTCAGACATGCAGCGGCAGTATATCTGCAGGTACATCAATTTTTGCTATGATTGTTCTGGATAAAGATATAGGGGTATATCCCGAGATTGACATGGTGACTACACCTGATGGACGCCCTGTAGGTATGGTTCTTGCCAACAACTGCACTAGTGATATTAATGCATGGGTCAGATTATTTCATGAATTTTGTGAAGCGTTGGGATATAAAGCCGACACCAGTCACTTATTTCATGTTTTGTTCAATAAAGCGCTCGAAGCAGAACCGGATGGCGGCGGTTTGCTGAGTTATGGTTACTATTCGGGAGAGAAGATTACTGGCATAACCCAAGGACGTCCCTTATTTGTTCGTTCGCCAGAGAGCCGATTTACACTCGCTAATTTTATGAGAACACATCTGTTCAGTGCATTTGGCGCATTAAAGCTCGGTATGGACATTTTAACGGAGAGAGAGGATGTAAAGATTGACCATATCTTGGCACATGGCGGATTATTCAAAACGCCCTTAATTGGCCAGAAAATGTGCGCAGCTGCACTTAACGTTCCGGTATCTGTTATGCCTACTGCTGGTGAGGGCGGTGCATGGGGTATAGCAGTATTGGCTTCCTACATGATGTATAAGGAAAATAACGAGAGCTTGACAGATTACCTCAACCTGAAAGTGTTCAATGACGTGGAAGCAATCAGGATAGATCCAGACATTTCGGATGTGAACGGTTTTGCCCGGTTTATGGAACGGTACACGAAAGGACTTGCGATTGAGCAGGCGGCGGTAGATCATTACAGAGGAAAGGGTTGACTCCATTTGACTGATTTCATCTGGGGAATATTCGCAGCAGAGGCATCTGCACATTTCCCTAATTTCTATCCGATCGGCATGTACAGCACGAGAGAGGCAGCTTTGAAAGAAATCGATTCTTTACCCCGCGACCACAATTATCAACTGCTGGAGCTGCCGCTGAATCAAAACTTTGCATTTTACCACAAGAAAACGGGGAAGCTGGCAGGAATGAATTCGATCCATCACGAACATTTCCATTTTAAAGATGACGTTTGACCGGTGCTGCTGCGCTGGATTGTACGGAAATAATCTTCCTAGAGAGAAGGTGCTGTATGGATAAAGTCGTTCTGGATTTCATCACATGGGCTGAATTAAGCGGTTGGATGGTAACCCTAAAGTCAGAACCTGAACTCCACCTGAATCAACAATGGATTGCCAGATACAAGATTATTCCCGACGAGTATGCCTCATTCTTACGTTTGGTCAGCCAATGCATGTCAACCAGCGAGCAGACCTGGTTCCTGTGCGAGGCTGACTACAATAACAGTTCCAATTCGGAATTCCACTGGAATGAATATGAATTAATCAGCCTCGAAGCAGCTGCAAACGATGATGTGTGGAAATCCGAAATCACGAGTTGGTGGGATCAGCATCTGCCGATAATGATGTCTGTTCATGATGGTTATTCCTATTATGCCATTGATCTATCCAGTGAAACTGGTGCGGTTGTGCGCGGGGAAGAACCTGAATTTGAAGAGGTTACAAAAGTGGCGGAAGATTTCCCCCATTTTTTACAACTGATGATGTCAGGTTCAATTGCTGCGGAAGATTTTTAATCTTCGTCCCTCCATTCTTAAACTAACCTTAAACATCAAGTGGACTGGCTTTAAACGAGGAATGTTATGCTGGACTCCATCAAAGCAGAGGAGTGTCAGCCTAATGAAACCATGGTACAAACAGGTATTATTATCTACAGCAGCGGTCTGCAGCTTAAGTATGGCAGGTACTGGTGATACCGCCTACATGACAGGACTGCCTACAACGGTTCAAGAGACTCAGATGTCATCCGATCTAACCTGGCAGGACCATATCCGCTCAAATGCGAAAACGTTAACATCAGTCAAACCTGAAAAAGATGATTCTTACACCGACTTAACTTTCCTGAAATCTGTTCTAGCGGATAAGCGCATGGTCAGTCTCGGTGAAGCTTCGCATGGGGCATCCGAATACAATTCGATGAAAGTCCGGCTCGTCAAATTCCTGCATGAGGAATTAGGTTATAACGTGATTGCATTCGAGTCTAATCTTTCGGATAGTGCTGTGGCGTATGCACAGAGACATCATATGACAACAGAACAATTTATGAAAAGCTCCATCTATGGCGTATGGCAGGTACAAGAGAACTTGCCGCTGTTCGAATACATCGCGCAGCAGAGTAAAACCGATCATCCGCTAATCCTGACTGGTTTTGACTCTCAAGGCGCAGACCATTCTTTTATTACTTATATTCAGCATTGGTTCAACCAAGTAGATCCAGGTAAAGCCAAAGCCTTTGCCCAGACGGAGCAGTGGTATAAGGAAATGAACAAGATTAACCAAATCGATGATTTTAATCAGCAAAAAAAGAAGATCAAAGAAAAGTATCAAGCTCTTCAACAATTCGTACGAGAACACCGAGATGAATTGAATCAAGCTGAGGCCGATCAGACCAACCTCGTGCCTTTGATTGAGCGTGTGTTACAAAACCGCTTGGATATGCTGGATAACTATCATCCTCACATCGTTAAGATGTTTGCCGGAATTGACCCTGAGAAACAGTTACAAATGGCGAGTTATGAACGAGACCGCGTCATGGCCGGTAACCTTACTTGGCTTGCTGAAAATGTCTATCCAAACGAGAAAATAATCATATGGGGTCATAACTATCACATACGTAAAAACAATTCGACGATGATTACAGAGCATAACGGGTACGATTTTGACCACAATCCTTATCCGACGATGGGAGAGCTGCTGCCTTACTCCCTCAAACAGGCAAATTATGTAATCGGGTTATTTGCCCAAGAAGGAAGTTCGAAGAAAAACAACGGGGTAGAGGAGAAAGTTCTCCCTCATGAGAAGGGCAGTCTTGAGGATATTGTGGGAACGGACATGGGTGCGGCCCGATTTATCAACATGAGAGACGAAGAGTTAAATCCAGCGACCGAATGGATGTATACACCTCGTACTGTCAAGGCATGGGGAGTATTGGATGAGAAAATGATTCCCCGAGATCAGTATGACGGAATCCTGCTCATTCGCAGCATTCACCCCTCCACCCGCTTGGCTGCGCTGGATCAATAAGCGGAATAGAAATGTTAGATATTGGAATTGATTGGAAAAGGAATACCTACGGGAACTGCGCGAAGCATCCGAAAAAGCCGCTCTACAGCGGCTTTTTTCTGTGCTCTTCGTAAATATTTGCAAGGAACTGCAGCACCTAATTGTTAGTGATCACAATATCTGCCTATTAATAATCTCAACAATCTGTCCAAGTGCCTTTTTGGCTTCTGGTATAGGAAATACGGGGAAGACATGATTCATTTTTGGATACTCGAAATAGTTGATATCAACGAATTGGCGGGCTGCTTTTTCTTTGAATTTGCGGGCATCCGGAAGGAAAAATTCATGTGTTCCAATAAATAATGAAATTTTACCCAAATTTTTAATCTCTCCATGGATGGGGCTGACCAAGTAATGGGAGCGCGGAGTTTCACCGGCGTATCTTTTCCCGGCCTCGACCAGCATATCCCAGTTCAACATAGGTTCTTTATCGATCATGGCGAGTACTGCCGGATTGCTTAATGTTATATCAAGCCACGGTGACAACAGAATAATGTCCTTGGGCTGCGGCAGTCCTTGTTCTAATAAATACTGCGCAAAGGCTAGTGACAGGCCACCACCTGCAGAGTCACCCATGATGACGATGTTTTCGGGTTTAGCTATTTTTAATAGATGCTGATAAACCATGAGTACACTCTCAATCGCATCCATATACTGATAGTCCGGTGCTTTAGGGTAAACAGGAACGTACACCGTACAATGTAACTGCTTCCTCAGTTGATTCAAAAAATGCCAATGCCATGTCAAGGGCTGCTCAACATATCCTCCGCCAGGCAAATATAGAACGATCCGATGGTCCGATTGTGAATCAGATTTCAACACATACGTATCTACCGGGAGGCTGCGTTCCTTCGTTATATTATACTTATGTTTAAGTTTGGTAGGTACTTCGTAAGGGATGCTGTTCATTTCTCTTCGCTGCTCCATAAATTCTTTTGCATCAAGCTTTTGTTTCGTCATCTTCAGCAGCATTTCTACTAGAAAACTTCGTATGCTTCGCATAATATCAACCTCCTGTATAAAGAATACTTGAATATAATCATAAATGATATTTAAATATAATTTGTATCCTAAATAAATATTTAAAGATATGGAGGATAGAATGAATATTTCACAGCTGCAATATCTGATATCTGCTGCACAGTGGGGTTCGTTTACAAAGGCCGCAAGTGTTCATCATCTGACAGTTCCAACGATCAGTCAGTCCATTAAACAATTGGAAGAAGAGATAGACACCACTATCTTTCATCGTACCAAAAAGGGAGTTGTTCCCACAGCAGAAGGAGAGCTCGTGCTGCAGCATGCCGCAGCTATACTCAACAACTTAGATCATATGCATCACGAATTGCTAAGCCTTAAAGAAGAACATATCGAGAGCATCACGATCTCCACCATTCCAGGTTTGGTTCCTCAAGTGGTTCAAGCTACGTTAGAACTTATGCATACGTATCCCGCACTTAAAGTTCAGATGATCGAAGGAGATACCCAAACCGTAATAAAACACGTTCAGGATGGATACGCCAACATGGGATTGCTTTCTTACAGTAGAAGCCAGCAGAATACTTCATTGGAATGGGTCCCTATTGTTGAAGGCAGTGCTGTGTTAATCATGAATACACAATCGCCCCTGCGTTTCTACAAAACGATATCTCCTCAAGTATTGAAAAATGAGGTGTTTGTTCTGTATAAAGATGAACATATCGAACAAATAGCGCACCATTTAATGTCTGCCAGTGATGGTAACCGTATATCTTTGATCACCAATAACACAGATGCTCTGTGTCAGATGGTTGTTAAGGGAAATGCAGTTACTATTGCTCCCGACTTTATCGTAACTGCGTTGTCTTCCATCTATCAGGAGCAGTTAGTCACCGTTCCTATACATCAGTTCAGCTCGGACGGTACAGCTATATTGGGCAGAATCACAAGAACGGATGAAACGATTCCCAAAATGGTTAAAGAATTTACAACCAAGCTGACGGATCTGGTTAAACATATTAGTCCCCAATCGGAATGAGCTGCATACCTGGTATGTGAGGCTGATCACATCCATGTGAACATCTGGCTGCGTTATCCCTGATCTGTTTAGTAAATTTGACTCACATCATAAAATGATATACTTTATTATCAAATGATATTATTTTTTTTATTTATCGCTTCAAAATCCTATAAGATCGGATTGATGTAACTATGAAAATGAATCAGAACATTAAAATAATAGTTGACAGCACATCAGATTTATCAAAAGAACTCATGGATAAGTACAATATCAGTGTTGTACCTCTATATGTCGTTATGGGCACAGAATCATATAAGGATAACATAGAAATCACTACAGGACAGTTATACCAACGTTCGGATCGAGAAGGGATCAATCCCAAAACAGCCGCACCGTCACCCTCCGATTTTGTTCCTGTCTTCGAAAGAGAGCTTAACGAAGGCAATCAAATCTTGTTCATCAGTATGTCATCCAAGGTGTCTTCCACCAATCAAAATGCACATATTGCAGCATCTGAATTTCCGGCTGGTCGAATTCATATCGTGGATTCGATGCACTTATCTGCGAGCTATGCCATGTTGGTTATACGGGCAGCGCAAGCACTTGAAGCCGGACATTCGCTTGAGCAGGTCATTCAAGATATCGAGAATGTAAGAGAGAAAGTCCATATTGAGGTTCTAGTGGACCGACTGGATTATCTATATAAAGGCGGACGGGTGAGCAGTTTACAACATTTGATTGGTAATGTACTCAGAGTGCGACCTGTACTGAATATCATCCAGGGAGAGGTGCGCTCCATACAGAAGTACCGCGGGAAAATGGAGAAAGCCTTGGACGGGGTTGTACAAAAGATTGTTACACGGAAAAATGAGATCTGTCCAAACGTACTCGTAATCGCTCAGACTTTTGCTGAGAAAATGACTGAAAAGCTGCATGCATCTCTGCTGCAAGCCAACCATTTTAAAGAAATCATCATTATTGAGGGCGGATGTGTCATCGGCTCCCATACAGGTCCTAATTCGATCGCTGTAAGTTATGTTGACTTATAAATACATCATACAGCAGCAGAGCGGATTTCCTCTTGGCGTAGTACCCCTATGCCCAAGCGATTATCCGGCGCTATTTGGAGGGGAAGCCATTTCTGTTTAATGCCATCGAGATAAATTTCGATTCGGCGTGAAAGCGTTTGACTTATTTAGATAACCTTTTATAATTATGAAAGCAAAGGCAAGCTTCCGCAGCAGGAGGCTTGCTGTTTCATTTAGCAAGGAGAATATCAACATGACACTAAAGAAAAGAATCTTTCTGTTGTTTTTCCTCAGTGCGTTTATCCCCTTTATCAGTATTTTTGCCATTTCGTATTATACGATCGATTCGATTTTCGCCAATAAAATTGATGATGGCATCCGAAGCAGTCTGCAGCAGGTTAACTCCTCTTTGGAAAACTCAATCACCAACTTGAATCACGTGACCCAGCAATTATCATACAGCGGCACTGCGGGCAAGAGACTGCAGCAATTTCTGAACCCCTCCTCTGATATTTTTGAATTAATCGAAGCGAGAGACGAATTAAAGAGTGAGTTAAGTGTTGTTACGTTCACCAATCCTAATATCGGTTTGACCTTGTATTATTTTCAAAAAGAAGGCACAACTCAATTCGGTAATTTTCCGATCAAAGATCAGTTTTCTCCCGAATCGCTGCCCGCTCTCTTTCAATCCTATGGCATCCAATATCACAGTCCGCACATCAGTATGAATCGGTTCAATGACGAGCTTGTTCTGTCCGCCATGCGAAAGGTAAAGCTGCCAGGCAGAGAAGATGTGTATATTTATGTTGAATCCGGCTTCCGTCTGACGGAGGATATTCTTGGTGCCAATCAGCACAACACTACCGTATCCCATCTCATTCTTGATGCCGAAGGAAACACCGTCTACAGCGAAATCCCAGGGACCATTCGTGTGGGAGAGAATTTCAACACCTTAACAGGAGCGTCTGCCCAAGACGGAATATCGCGAGGATACCACTGGTTCAAGACCAGTTCTCCGCAAAAATGGAGTGTTGTATCCGTCATTTCACAGAATCAATACCAACAGGAGAAAAATCAATGGCTGGTCCGGATTCTGCTGGTTGCTTTATTTTTCCTAGGCTTTACCGTATTTCTTGCGTGGCTGCTGTGGAAGATGGTGTACAGACCTCTCAGTCTGTTTCATTCCGAGATCAACAGCATGTCGAGTAATCCGCAAACGACAGGCAGTCAGGCTCGTACGGAGATTCCCGAGTTTGATTTTCTGCTCAGCGAGTTTTCCAATATGCAGCACCAGATTGGTGACTTGTTTACGGAAGTGCAGCAGAAAGAAAAGATCCGTGCCGACTTGGAGGTAGAGAAGCTGCTCTATCAGATCAATCCACATTTTCTGATGAATACACTGGATACAGTGCACTGGCTGGCAGTAATGAACGGACAAGGAGAGATTGACAAGCTGGTGCAGGCACTGAACAAGCTGCTCTATTACAACCTTGGTAAATTGGGGCAGGTCTCCACCATGCAGGAAGAACTTGATGCGTTAAGGCAGTATTTGATTCTACAGCAGATTCGCTATGATTTTGAATTCGATGTGCGCATTACCGCAGATGAACAGGTACTTCAGATTCCCGTACCCCGCTTCATTCTGCAGCCGCTGGTCGAAAATTCGCTCTATCATGGGCTGAGCGATGATGGATTTATTCAGATCGAGGTCACCTATACGTCGACATTGAACATTTTGATCGAGGATAACGGCTCAGGCATGAGTGAGGAAGCGATTCAGAAACTGCTGAACAACCGAGAAGCCGAACAGGAAAAGGTAGGAATGGGCATTGGACTCAATTATGTTCATCGTATGCTGCAGGCCCAGTATGGCGATCAAGCACAGCTGGTCATTCAAAGTGAACCGGGAACGGGGACAAGTATGCTGTTGAAACTGCCTATAAAAGGAGAAGACACTCATCATGATTAAAGTATTGATTGTTGATGACGATAAACTGGTACGCAAAGGCATCAGCTCAGCGATGCCATGGAATGAATTCAATATGGAGGTTATAGGGGAAGCGAGCAATGGACAGAAAGCGCTGGAATTTCTGCAATCCCATCCCGTTGATCTGATGCTGACGGATCTGGCGATGCCGGTGATGTCCGGCATTGAACTGATGAGAGCCGCGAAGCAGCTCTATCCGGAGCTTCATATTGTGGTGTTAACCCTGCATCAGGATTTCGATTATATCCAGGAAGCACTTCGGCTGGGCGCAATCGACTATATCGCTAAAGTGCAGCTGGAAAAAGAGCAGTTCGAGCATGTGCTGCAGCGCATCCATACACGGATGGGCGGATCAGCCAAGACCGTTCGCCAACTTCCTTCGCCCGATGAAACGAATGTTCATTATTCAACCGTGTATGCTCTTATATCACAGGATCGCAAATCCGAACCGTCGTGGGGCGATCACCTGCATTCGACTGACCATTCTGAGGTTCGATGGGAAATTGAACGGAACAGCTGGATGTGGGCAGCACGTAAGGAACAGGAAGAGCAGGTGTATGAACGGGTTAAGAAAACACAGCTTCAAGCTCCAAACAGCACACTATTAGTGCTGTCTGATGTACAGGGGCGAACGTGGTCGCAGATCAAAAACTGGATTATGAATTACACGGAGACGGCGTTATTCTACGCTTACTCTCCCGATCAGCAAGTCATGCATCTTACGATGAAGGATGAGCACCAGCAGATAGAAGAACCCCTGGATGAAGAACTGGACCGAATGAAGCAAAGCTGGTTCCAAACAGCCTGGGCACACCGAGAACAGGACTATCACCGGCTTATTGCTCAATTTAAAGCACTGCAGCTGCAGAAAGCGCAGCTAACAGGGCTGCTTTATTTCATTGTCATGGAGTGGAATCGCTTATTTGCCCACACCTCACTCGGTAAAATCGCCATGATCCATTCATTCCATTCCTGGCACGAAGTGCAGGACTGGATCAAGCAGACGGCAGCCAATATTCGGAAGGCTGATCAACAGCAGGCGTATTCACCTGAAATTATAGAGGCTGTAAAAAATGCAGTGATTATCATACAGCATGATTTGACACAAGCACATACTGCTTCCGAGCTTTCACAACAGCTCAACATCAGCCGAAGTTATTTCAGTCAATGCTTCAAAGAGCTGATGGGACGCACCTTTAATGATTATTCCCGGTTTGTTCGGGTAGAGAAAGCCAAAGAATATTTGGTCAGTACACATCACACCATCTCCTGGATTGCGGAGCAAGTCGGGTATACGGATGAGAAATATTTCAGCCGGATTTTTCGTGAAATGACAGGTCTGCTGCCAAGCGAATATCGACATGCTGGCGAGAAACGAAGTAACAGATCGGATACAGAGGATTCATTACGTTCTTAAAATTTCAAAATGATAAGCGAGGTCATCTTTACAGGTCGACAGTATCCTTAACCAAGGAGCTGCCGGCTTTTCTTTTCAAATGTAAACACAGGGGCGGGTAGACAAATGGATGACAGCAGGTAGGACGAATGTTCACAGGCGAATGGTATAAGGGAATTCCACCTGAGAACTGTTAACATTAATCTATCTAAAGGGGCGTGTAATCCCTATCCCGGGAGGAACGGAGTCCACCTTATAATGAAAGCGTACACAAAAAACGAAATCAGATTGAAGGGGAATCTAACAAGATGAGAACAAAACGATCGATAAGAAGCAATCTGTTCACCAAACGTTTAGCTGTGCTGTCGATGTCTGCTTTGATGGTTGCTGCCTTGGCAGCATGTGGAGCCAAGACAGAAGCTCCTACTGCAGAGGAAGCAGGCAAATATGAAGTAACACCGGGCGATCCATTCAGTGCGTATAAAGACGAAATAAACGTAACGATGGGACGAGTGACCACGGCTAATCCAAAGCTGCCCGCGGGAGATACGTATGAGAACAACGCCTATACCCGGCTGGTCAAAGACACCTTCAATGCCAAAATCACAGATCAGTTCGAAGCGAATGGTGAGGATTACAGCCGCCAAGTCTCGCTTGCGATTGCATCCGGGGAACTGCCCGATATGATGCGTGTCGATTCCAAAGATGAGCTCAAGGAACTGGTTGACAATGATCTGATCGAGGATTTAACAACCATTTATGATCAATATGCCACGGATGAGATTAAGAAAATTTACGATTCCTACGATGGTCGTGCGTTGGACAACGCAACGATTGACGGGCGTTTGATGGGACTTCCCGCGACTTCTCTGGATTCTGCGCCAACGATGGTTTGGGTTCGCCAAGACTGGGTGGATCTGCTTGGCATCAAGCTTGATGCCGATGGAGACGGAGCCATAACACTGGAAGAGGTAGAGAAAACGACACAGGAATTCCTGAAAAGAGATCCGGGACAATCCGGCAATCCGGTCGGTATTCCTTTTGTTAACACGTTGAATACAACGGATTACAACGGCTCTGCGTATACGATGCTGGGAGCAGCTTCAACGCAGCAGGCATTTCCGCAGTATTGGATGAGAGGAGACGACGGTAAAATCCTCTACGGTTCAACGACAGAAGAAACGAAGAAGCTGCTCGGAATTATGGCAGACTGGTTCAAAGAAGGCATCATCGACCCTCAATTCGGAACTCGTACATTTGACGATATTACCGCGCTGTATGCAAACGGGCAGAGCGGCATTGCCTTCGGACCTTGGCATATTCCTGACTGGGGATTGATCAGCGTCAAACAGATGGATAAAAACGCCAAATTTTCAGCTTATGCACTGCAGGATGCAGATGGTAAGGTTAACATCGCACATGCTAATCCTTCCAATCAATTTATTGTGGTGAGAAAAGGATACGAGCATCCCGAACTTGCGGTGAAAATTTTGAACCTGTTCTACGATAAGCTGGCCAATGACAAAGACGTGGCCACAACGATGCCGGAAGCGGCCAAGTATCAAGAGACCGGCGTGGACGGTTCTACCCGCCCATTCAATATTGAAGTTAACTCGGCGACATCGCTGCTGGACGATTATTCGGACGTTGTGCGCGGGATTAAGGGAGAGATCAGCCTGGATGAGGTTCGTACAACCGAATCCAAAAACAATATTGGCAGCATCAAAACATATCTGAGTGATATGGACACGGATAACACTACAGCTTGGTCGAAATATCACTCACGCATTAACGGTGTGGGACTGATCGACAAGCTGACCAAAGAAGACAAGTTCGTGTGGATGACTCCTGCTTTTTCGGGAACGACCCCAAGCATGAAACAGACATGGGCTAACCTGACCAAGCTGGAACAGGAATCATTTATCAAAATTGTAACCTGTTCTGAACCACTCGATTACTTCGACACATTCGTGAGCAATTGGAAGAAACAAGGCGGTGAGCAGATTATTCAAGAAATCGAAGCCGAGATCGGCGCAAAACCATAATCATCTATGGATAGCTGCAGGGCTGCGCGCGTAATCCGAATGCGCAGCCTTTCTTCATAAGGAGAGGAGAATAGTTCATGAAACAACGATTATACAAGACTAATGGCCGCATCCGCTCAGGTACGATGTACCATATGATGATGATACCGGGCATTTTGTTTTTGCTTGTATTCAGCTATGTACCGATGGTTGGTGTGATTACGGCCTTTCAAGACTATATTCCTGCCAAAGGTATGTTCGGCTCCGAATTTGTAGGGTTAAAACATTTTGTCTATATGTTCAAGCTGCCGGATATTGCCCAAGTGGTGAGCAATACACTGGTGATCGCTCTGGGCAAGATTCTGATCGGCACAATAATGGCGATCATTTTCTCCGTACTGCTTAATGAAATTCGGATGAAAACGATTAAAAAATCAGTCCAGACGATCGTGTATCTACCGCACTTTCTGTCCTGGGTCGTGCTCGCGTCCGTCGTTGTTAATATGTTCAGTCTGGATGGCATTGTGAATCAGATCCTGACCTTTTTTGGACTGCAGCACATTAATTTTCTAGGCAGCAACACATGGTTTCAGCCGCTGATTATTGGGACGGATGTGTGGAAGGAATTCGGCTACAGTTCCATCGTTTATCTGGCAGCCATTACGTCCATTGATCCAGGCTTATATGAAGCTGCAGGTATGGATGGAGCCAGCTGGTGGAGAAAAGTATGGCATATTACGCTGCCAGGCATGCTGCCTATTATTCTGCTCATGGGTGTGATGAGTCTGACGAATATATTAAGCGCCGGTTTTGACCAAATCTATAATCTCTATAATCCGGTGGTGTATGAATCAGGTGACATTCTGGATACCTATGTTTATCGGATTGGCCTGGTCGGAAGACAGTACAGTTTCGGAACGGCTGTAGGTCTGTTCAAATCCGTAATCGGCATCGTCCTGCTGCTGTCTGCCAATCAGCTCGCCAAAAAATATACCGATCGTAAAATATTCTAAGGAGGCAAACGTCTGTGTCATATTCCGCAAACTTCAAAGATCGAATGGGCCGGGTGTGCATCTATGCCATCGTCATTATGCTTGCGCTGATCTGCCTTCTGCCGTTATGGAATATTGTTGCGATTTCCTTCAGCAGCAGCGAAGCGGTATCCGCGAACGCCGTCGGTCTGGTTCCTGTTCATTTTACAACAGCTGCGTATACCCGAATTATCGATGATGCCCAGTTCTGGCGCTCCTTCGGCATATCCATTCTTCGTGTGGCACTCTCGCTTGCGCTGAACATGATTTTGATTATTCTAATGGCGTATCCGTTGTCCAAATCCAAAAGAGAGTTCAAAGGCAGAAACATTTATATGAACATTATGATTTTTGCCATGCTGTTCAGCGGCGGTATGATTCCCAGCTACCTGCTGATTAAAAATCTGGACATGCTGAATACAATCTGGGCACTTGTTTTGCCGGGAGCAGTACCCATATTCAGTGTCATTCTGGTCATGAATTTCTTCTCAGCCGTTCCTAAAGCACTTGAGGAAGCAGCTTTCATTGACGGAGCCAATCCGCTTCAGGTCTTATTCAAAGTGTACGTTCCCGTATCCATTCCCGCACTTGCAACAGTGGCCTTATTCAGTATCGTGGGTACATGGAATGACTTCTTCAGCGGGTTGATCTATATGACGAAAATAAGCAATTATCCGCTTATGACCTATATCCAGTCACTTAACGTCAATATTGCGGATCTGCTCCAAGCCGGAACGAACTCCAGCGAGCTCAGCAGCCTTACGGAGATATCCAACAAAAATTTGAATGCAGCCAAGATCGTCGTTGCTGTTATTCCACTACTGCTGATTTATCCGCTGCTTCAGAAGTATTTTGTAACCGGGATCGTTGTTGGATCGGTTAAGGAATAACATCCTGCCATGAGATTGCAGCCGTGAGTATCTTAATATACAACCGCATTGAAACTTTACTAAAATAACCGTAGGCACAGCCTTTAGGCAGCGTCAGAGAGGTGGAATGAAACATGGAACAGCAAGAATGGTGGAAAGAGACCGTCGTTTATCAAATCTATCCGCGCAGTTTTCAAGATAGCAATGGAGATGGAATCGGCGACTTAAGAGGCATTATCTCTCGGCTGGATTATTTGCAGCATCTCGGGATCGGTGCGATCTGGTTATCACCTGTTTGCAAGTCTCCTCAAGATGATTATGGTTATGATATTTCGGATTACCAGGATATTGATCCGATGTTTGGATCGCTGGAAGATATGGAGGCTTTAATTCATGAAGCCGGCAAACGAGACATACGCATCATTATGGATCTGGTCCTGAATCATACATCTGACGAACATCCTTGGTTTCAAGAAGCTAAAAAAGGGAAGGACAACCCGTACCATGACTATTATGTATGGCGGGACGGGATTGAAGGAACACCCCCTAATGACCTGACATCTACCTTCGGCGGTTCAGCCTGGGAATGGGTGCCCGAGATTGGACAGTATTATTTGCATTTATTTTCTGTCAAACAGCCGGACCTGAACTGGGCGAACCCGAAAGTCCGTCAGGACATCTACAGCATGATCAATTGGTGGATCGAAAAAGGTGTAGGCGGATTCCGCCTGGATGTCATAGATTTGATCGGGAAAGAAGCGGATTTCAAAATTACAGGAAACGGGCCTCTTCTGCATGAATATATCAGGGAGCTCAGTAAGGAAACATTCCAGAAAGGGAAGGAGTTGTTAACCGTAGGAGAGACATGGGGAGCCACGCCGGAGATTGCAAAATTGTACAGCAACCCTGATGGCAGTGAGTTTTCCATGGTATTTCAATTCGAGCACATCGGTCTGGATGAGCAGGAGGGGAGAGGGAAGTGGGATCTCAAACCTCTAGATCTAATGGAATTGAAAGATGTGCTGTCCAAGTGGCAGACCGAGCTCAAAGGCGAAGCGTGGAACAGTTTGTTCTGGAACAATCACGATCTGCCTCGAATTGTTTCACGTTGGGGTAATGACGGGGAGTTCAGGGTTGAATCTGCTAAAATGCTGGCAACCCTTTTGCATGGCATGCGGGGAACACCATACATCTACCAAGGTGAAGAGCTGGGCATGACGAATGTTCAATATGAGATCAAGGAGTATCGGGATATTGAACTGCTTCGTTTTTATAAGGAAAGAATGGAGAAAGGATATCCCGAACATGAAGTAATGGAGTCGATCTACGCCAAAGGGCGTGATAATGCGAGAACACCCATGCAGTGGGATGACTCCCATCAAGCAGGATTTACGACAGGAGAGGCCTGGATTAAAGTCAATCCGAATTATACGGAGATCCATGATGCGGAAAATGTTCAAAATCCGGACTCCATCTTCCATTATTATCGACAGCTCATTCAGCTTAGAAAAGATCATGAGGTCATTGTATATGGCGATTATGAATTGATTTTCCCGGAACATCCGGATGTATTTGCTTACACACGCACATTACATGAGAATCAGATCATGGTTGTCTGTAACTTCCGGGGAGAAACGGTGCAGCTTCCGCTTCAGGAACATTTGTCATCCTCAGCCAAACTGCTGCTTGCCAATTACACAGATATGCTGCCAGACAATGAGCTGCGTGCTTACGAAGCCAGAATGTACCTTATGCAGAACAATTGAAAAGCAGCATACCTAACTAAAGCCTAGTCATTGAAGAAAGAAGGAAGAGATGGAATGAAAAGAGTATGGTGGAAAGAGGCCGTCGCTTACCAGGTCTATCCGAGGAGCTTTATGGATTCGAACGGAGACGGCATTGGTGATATACAAGGCATTCTTTCAAAACTGGATTATATTCAGGAACTGGGTATTGATCTGATATGGATCTGTCCGATGTATAAGTCACCTAATGACGATAACGGTTATGACATCAGTGATTACTGCGCCATTATGGATGAATTCGGTACGATGGATGACTTCGACCAATTGTTAGATGAAGTACATCGTCGCGGTATGAAGCTCATTATGGATCTGGTCATTAACCACACCAGTGACGAGCATCCCTGGTTTATTGAATCAAGTTCTTCCGTGGATAATCCCAAACGGGACTGGTACATCTGGAGAGATGGCAAGAACGGGGAGGAGCCGAACAACTGGGAAAGCATCTTTGGCGGTTCAGCCTGGCAGTACGATGAAACTTCAGGGCAGTACTATCTTCATCTGTTCTCCAAAAAACAGCCGGACCTGAACTGGGCTAATGCCGACGTTCGCAAATCCATCTATGAAATGATGAATTGGTGGATGGACAAAGGCATTGACGGATTCCGGGTGGATGCGATCAGTCATATCCACAAAGAAGAAGGTCTGCTGGATATGCCGGCCAAGGAAGGTTTCAAATACATTTCGTCATTCGAGAAACATATGAATGTCAAAGGCATTCAGCGCTATCTGCAGGAAATGAAAGAAGAGACGCTGTCGAAATATAATGTCGTCACCGTTGGCGAAGCCAATGGAGTCAAAGTAGAAGATTCAGAAGATCTGCTGGACTGGATCTGTGAAGTCAGAGGCAAATTCAACATGGTTTTTCAGTTTGAACATCTTGACCTATGGAATAACAGTACAGACAAGCAGCTGGATGTTCCCAAACTGAAAAATGTAATGACCAAGTGGCAGAAATCACTAGAAGGCATCGGCTGGAATGCACTGTTTATTGAAAATCACGATCAGCCGCGCAAGGTTTCATCTTGGGGGAATGATGTCGATTACTGGTATGAGAGCGCTTCGGCACTTGGAGCGATGTACTTTTTCATGCAGGGCACGCCCTTCATCTATCAGGGACAAGAAATTGGCATGACCAATGTGGCTTACCCTTCCATCGAGGATTATAACGACATCGCAGACCAAAATCTGTATCAGATCAAGCAGGCAGAAGGCATGGAGCACGAGGAGATCATGAATATCATCTGGGCGTCCAGCCGTGACAATTCAAGAACACCGATGCAGTGGTCTGCAGGCAACCAGAGCGGATTTACGACTGGAGTTCCTTGGCTAAGGGTAAATGACAATTATCTTGATATCAATGTGGAGAAACAGCTTCAAGACCCGAACTCTGTCCTTCACTTTTATAAAGAGATGATTCGGCTCCGCAAGCAGCATGACACGTTGATATACGGCACCTATGACCTGCTCCTGCCTGATCACCCTCACATTTTCGCATATACACGTACATTGGAAGATCAGCAGGTTTTAGTACTCATTAATCTTACTGAACAGATGGTGGAGCTTAAGGAAGATGAGCTGGGCGTTCAACTCTCCGAGATATGGCTGACCAACTATGAGATTTCTTACGCTGGTCAGCTGCAGCCGTTCGAAGCCCGCATTGGATTATGTGATAAAATGTAGGGAATCGCTTGTCCGAGGCATGATTCTAACGAGTCATGCTTTTTTTTATTCAATGGCCCCACACCAATTCATAGCATGAGTAGAGACTATTAATATTAACAGCCTCACTCAAGTATAACTGTGACCTTATATAAATGTTCGTTTATTAATCCACAAGATCATATACATAAGATCAGAAAGTTTAAATGCGCAATCTAATATGAATTCCCAGCACATGGAAACCCATTGTTATATAATGTACAGGAGACGTCTGGACGGACCGTGAAAAGGTCGTCTTTGCATGTCTATAAGCAGAGGCATTCTATTTTTGTTATTCAACTCATGAACGGAGGAGTACACCTTGAGACTTCAATGTGCAGTATTGGACGATTATCAAGATATCGCTCTGAAAATGGCAGATTGGGCACAAATATCAGATCAGGTAAACGTTATATCCTTTCACAAACATTTCGAAAGCGAGGCCGAGGCTGCACACGCGTTAAAGGATTATGACATCATAATCCTCATGAGGGAGCGAACCCCCTTCAAAGCTTCACTGCTATCACAATTACCAAAACTGAAACTGCTGATTACGACCGGGATGCGAAATGCTTCTATTGATTCTAAATATGCGGAGGAACAGGGAATCAAGGTATGCGGTACAGCAAGCAGCTCGGAACCTCCAACAGAATTAACATGGGCCTTGATTTTGGCTTTGACCAAAAATCTGATTCCTGAAAATCAATCATTTCGTAACAGCGGACCTTGGCAAAGCACGGTCTGTTCGGATCTGAGCGGTAAGACATTGGGGCTGATTGGATTAGGAAAAATCGGAACAAAAATGGTCCTGATCGGGAAAGCCTTTGGCATGAATGTTATGGCATGGAGCCAAAATCTCACCCAGGAACGAGCTGAAGCTGCGGGTGCACAGTTCGCATCAACGAAAGAAGAGATTTTGGCCAAAAGCGATATTGTTTCAATTCATCTCATTCTGAGCGAGCGGACTCGTCATTTGATCGGGGAGAATGAACTGAAGTCCATGAAGAAAACAGCCTATCTGATCAACACTTCCCGCGCTTCCATTGTTAATCAGGATATACTGATTAAAGCGCTGCATAACAACTGGATTGCGGGGGCCGGTATTGATGTATTCGATGCTGAACCACTGCCCGGTACCCATCCACTTCGTTCCATTCCTAATCTGCTCGCGACTCCTCACTTGGGTTACGTTTCTCAATACAACTACCAGACTTATTATCAGCATGCACTAGAGGATATCCAAGCATTCCTCGAGGGGAATCCTATTCGGGAGATTAGAGCGCAGTAGTCCATTCGCATGTGCCCGTCCATTCTATAAGTGATCATATTCAAACAGCAGTAGGAGCAGACTGCTGTTTTTTTATTTTTGATTTGAGTCTGCTTGATTTGAGCCTGATATAAACACAAAGATTAAACTGGTTTGTTTTAAAAAACGAACATTATAGCATCAATATTAGATGGTTTTGTGATGTTAATGAGCATCTTAGATAATTTAACCCGGGTAATATTGACTTTATGTTTTTACCCGGGTAATATAATTCATAACAAAACGAAAGAGGAGGGATTACATGCAGGTTTCCGATACGCCAACAAGCTGTACCGCTTTTGTGGGTAAAGAATGCTTAACCAGTGGTACATTACAGCATGTTGCTGCTGTTGTGAAAGATACGTTGGAGGAAAGTAAGTTCGCTGAACTGCTTATTTTTAACGATACGACCGGCAGACCCATAGACCTTGATTTCCGTGGAAACACCGATGAGGTGCTTGAGCGCCTACAGAGCCAACCTGAACAGGTATCCGGTACAAAAGAAAATGAAAAATCGGCTCGCAGTGTTGGTCGCCCCAAATTAGGCGTCGTATCCGGTGAAGTTACATTACTGCCAAGGCATTGGGATTGGCTTAAAGCCCAACCGGGTGGAGCCTCTATAACGCTGCGAAAACTCGTTGATGAAGCTCGTCGCTCTGGAGAGAATGAAAGTAAAGTCAGAGCTGCACAGGAAGCGGCGTATCATTTTATGACCGCAATGGCAGGTGATTTACCTCAATACGAGGAGGCTCTGAGAGCACTGTACGCCGGGCATGAAGATCGCTTTTACGAAATGATTGAGAAGTGGACTCCCGATCTCAGAGATTATATTAAGTCTTTAGTCACGAATGCATTTATGCAGGAAGAGAGTTCATCACAATGAAGATTCTGAACGTAAACAACATAAATATTGCCTATGACAGTTATGGCAGTGAAAAGGATGAAGCCATTCTATTGATCGCCGGGCTGGGAACTCAAATGATTCGTTGGACCGTCCCATTTTGTGAGATGCTGGCAGAGAGAGGATTTAGAGTTATTCGTTTTGATAATCGCGACACAGGGTTATCCACACACTTTAATCATCACGATACTTTGGACTTTGAAGAACTTGCCAAAACACTTATGTCAGGACAGCGTCCGAAAATTCCTTACACACTCGATGATATGGCTAATGATACGATTGGCCTGTTAGATGCACTGGGGATCACGAAGGCACATGTCGTTGGACGTTCGATGGGAGGTATGATTGCCCAGCTTGCAGCCAGCACCTATCCAGAGCGTGTTCTTTCGCTTACTTCTATAATGTCAACAACAGGCAATCCGGAACTTCCGCCAACATCCCCGGATGTGATGGCATTAATGACTCGGCCAGCACCAAATCCTGCAGAGGATGAAGCGGGATACTTGTTTCACAGCACAGCATTTGCCAGACGTATTGCCGGTCAAGGTTACCCGTTTGATGAAGCCGAATATCAATCAATCATTCGAGAGGAGATCCACCGAGGTTATAATCCGGGCAGTGTTGGACGGCAGATTGCAGCTATTGCCATTTCAGGTGATCGACGTGCGCGACTGGCAAAAGTGAATGTTCCAACTTTAGTGATTCATGGTTCCGATGATCCTATGTTTGTCCCCGCATGCGGCGAAGATACAGCTCAGGCCATTCCTGATGCAGCGTTTATGCTGCTTGAGGGGATGGGACACGACCTTCCTGCCCAGCTGTTTGAAACGGTTGTTGATGGAATCGAACGGACAGCACAGCGCAATGAATCATACACGGAAGAGTAACACTAGTAACAGGAATCATGAACGATGAACAATGGCCATTTGTGAAGTAACAAACATGTCGTAGATGTTCCGTAGTAAGCCGCTGACGAGCGGCTTTTTTTCTATCGAAACTAGGTCATGCCCCGTGATGGAAGAAAAACAATTTTAGCGCCTATACGACTATTGGGTGTAGGGGTTCACCACAGCTCCAGTCTTGTTGTGAGAATTTTATTCAGCTGTTCAACCATCTCTTCGGGTGTGTACGGCATCGATTCAACGACCCACCACTCGATCAAGCCCGTAATGGAGATGGATAAATATTGGGCCAGCACATCTCTATGAATATCACTTTCCAGCTTCATGCCGCTCACTACTACAGCGATATTCCCCTTAATCATCTGTGTCATGCGGTGCCTGAACGTTGGAGTTCCTTTGCTGGTGATTAATACGCGATAAATCGATGCATGCTCCTTCAGATAGACAAATGCGCGAACTAATAAGTCTGGCGACAGTCCAGCGCCTGGCCCTTCTTCCGGTAAACAGCTGTCAACAAGCATATTCAGATACGTCTCTACGCTCTGCTCAAGCAGGTCATATTTATCTGTAAAATGCAAATAGACGGTTCCCCGGTTCACATTTGCCCGATCCGCTATGCCCTGAATAGTAATTTTCTCAAAATCCTGCTCTCCCAGCAGCCCAATGAAGGCTTCCATAATCATTTGTCTGGAGCGTACGATGCGTCGATCCATAGTTTTCCTCTCCTTCTTGAACACATTTGATGTTCATTGTTCAATATCGAACAAAAGCGAATGTAATTAACCATTGTTCCAAGATCAGTCTGAATGTTACCTTGATTGTAGTGCACAGCTGTTAGATATACAACACCTGTTCATTAAAGGAGGAGTGAAATTGAATATACTGGTTTATGGCGCTGGCGTACAGGGCAGTTATCTGGCGCATGTCCTAATACAAGGTGGTCATCATGTGACTGTCCTCGCAAGAGGAAAACGAGCGGAAGAGCTGGAAGAGGAGGGCGTGGTCATCCGGCATTATCTGCAGGCCAAGACAACCACCGACTACGTTCGCGTGATTCGATCATTAGAACCGAATGACACATATGACCTGATCTTTGTCATGATGAAATATTCGGATTTCGGAGCGGTGCTTCCGATCCTTGCTGACAACGATAGCCGTCACGTCATACTGGTGGGCAACAATATGGACACATATGCCATGCATGACTTTCTGAGTACGCACGGGCGGTCGCCCAAACAGGTCGCTTTTGGATTCCAAACTACCGCCGGTACACGTAAGGACGGGCGAGTCATTTGCATTCGTGGCGGCCATGGAGAGATGGTTATCGGGAGTCTAGAGGGTCCGATTCCGTTTCGCACCTTGCTAGAACAGGCCTTCTCACGAACCAAATACAAACTCAATGATCAAGATCAAATCGATGCATGGCTGAAAAACCATATGGTGCTGGTCGTGCCTATGAATATGGTCATTCTATACCATCAATTCCAGATGAAAAAGGTTGTTCGTGATAAGAAACGAATGCGTCAATTCGTTGCGGCGATGGGAGAGGGATTCCGTGTGCTGGATTCACTTGGTTACCCTCTGACACCTGCAGTGCAGGCTGCCTGGATTACTCGTTATCCACGACTCATTCGCCGGGCCTTGAAGCTTTTCTTTATGCTGCCGTTTAGCCGATTGATCGATGGAACAAATGCGGAGCTGAGCGCCTTGAATGACTCTTTCACCGAACTGCGGGCCAGATCGGAGATTCCTACACCAAACTGGGATGAACTGGAGGCGGCGTGGAAGGACAAGATCGTTTAGCAGGTTGACGATTCCAAAACATGCTTATATAATTGTGGCAAATAGTAGATTGGTGGGATATGTGCAGTGATGATGATGGTATTTTTGACGGACATTAAGGGTTAATCAACCTAATATGACATAAGCGAGGTTGCGGCATACTACTTAACTAGGTAGGGTGTGCTTTGACATGCTCTCGCTCGTGTATCCGTCAAGAAACAAATTATCATCACTGCATCCGTATAACATGCTTAGAAACGGGGAGATCCGTTTCTTATTAAGCGTACTTACGGAATGAAGCCGCGGGTGAACAATTGTTCACCCGCGGCTTTTTTATTTCCATTTACTATTTTATTTATTGTGCCAAAAAAAGAGGATTTATGCATAGAAATACTTCTTTTCCTAAGGAAAACTGCTTACATGAGACCTAGCAATTCAGATAGATTTACGAGAGCTGTTCAAATCGCATTTGAATGGAGTATAAATAAATGAAGTACTTATTTGAAACTTGCAGTCTTAATTATGAGGACTTCGCAAGCGGCAGAGTATTGTATAATGCTCAGGGCACCACCTCGTTTCCAGTAAGATTATCCAGTGAGATCGTTCAAAGATGCTTCAGCATACTCGACACAAAAGGAATCAAGGGCCCTTATTCCATATATGATCCCTGTTGTGGTGGTGCCTATATGTTGACCGTGATCGGGCTGATGCACAGTCATGTTATAAATAAGATTCATGCTTCCGATATAAATCCCGAGGTCCTTCGAACGGCTGAACGAAACTTATCTCTGTTAACTGCAGGTGGATTAGCACGGCGTAAAGAAGAGTTAACTCGATTAACGGCCTTGTATCAGAAAAAATCGCATGAAGAAGCTTTGGCTAGTTTAGAGAAATTTAATAAACAATCGGCATGCTCAGCTTTGAAAGAGATCGTTATAGCCCAAGGCGATATTACTACTGCGGAGAAGAGGCATATCCATGATCCATTTAATATCGTTATGACAGACTTACCCTATGGGGACAAGGTTAATTGGATCACGAATAGTTCAAATCCTGTTTCAGATTTTTTTGATCAGATTTCTAAATGGATGGACACGGAAAAATCAATTGCAGCCATTATCGCAAATAAGGACCAAAAGTTAAAACACGAGAAATTCAAAAGACTGCAGTATTTCAAAGTAGGGAAAAGGCAAATCGGAATATTCGAGCTGATATCCTGAATTTGAGAACGCTGATGCTGCGAAAATGATAACGAATATACTTCACAGCCTTCAAAACGCCCTCATATCTGTGGATGGAATTATCCACAGTATGAGGGCTCTATTCATTCAAAGAAACGATCTGACGCTCGATTAAAATGAGCTGCTTTGTCAATTCGCTGGATGACAGCATGCTGATATTAACAATTTGTTATGAAAGCTAACGTTTTATCATGTTGACATGAAGGCAGCGAATCTATACTGATTATACGGAGATACAGCAGACCTTTGACTGATAGCTCTGGAGAGAATAGAGAAAGAGGGGGAGCACACGAATGAATAATGCAGAATCCGCAGCACCTGTACAAGAAGGTGTGATTCGTCCGAGTCCCCGGCGTACAAAGCGTAAAAAAAGCTTCAAACGTACGCTGGTACTGGACCTCATGCTGTTACCAGCCGTAGTCCTGACGTTCATATTCGCGTACATACCTATGGGCGGATTAGTCATTGCTTTTCAGGATTACAAGCCTTGGCTCGGGTTCGCCAAATCATCCTGGATTGGCCTGGAACATTTCCAATTCCTGTTCAGTATGCCGGAGAATGTGCAGGTGATCTGGAACACTTTAATTATTGCGGGAATGAAACTGATTGGAGGTCTGATTGCCCCGCTGGTTTTTGCCCTGCTGCTGAATGAAGTACGGAAGGAAACCTTCAAAAAGAGCATACAAACGTTCGTTTACCTGCCGCACTTTCTGTCATGGGTTATTCTTGGAGGAATACTGCTGGACATGCTGGCAACCAAAGGTATGATCAATCAGTTCCTTGGGGCCGTGTTTGGCCTGGAACCCATCTTCTTCCTCGGAGAAGGTACATGGTTTAGAATTGTTGTGGTCACAAGTGATATCTGGAAAGAATTCGGATTCGGCGCGATTATCTTTCTCGCCTCGCTGGCAGGCATTAATCCATCCCTGTACGAGGCGGCAGAAGTGGATGGAGCGAACCGATGGCAGCAGACGTGGTCCATTACGATTCCAGCTCTGATTCCGATCATGATTGTTGTAGGCACGCTGTCGCTCGGAAATATTTTAAACGGAGGATTCGACCAGATATTCAATCTATACAATCCACTCGTTTACGATAAAGGTGATATCATTGATACCTTCGTGTATCGGGTAGGTCTGATCGATGGGAAGTTTGGATTTTCGGCTGCAGTTGGACTCTTCAAATCGGTTGTCGGATTCGTTCTGATTGTGATCGCATACCGTGCAGCTTATAAATTTGCGAATTACCGTATTTTCTAGAAAGGAGACCTCACGGCATGTATCATAAAACCAAACCTTATAAAGTCTTTACCGTGTTCAATTATACGTTCCTTATACTGCTGTCACTGCTCTGTATTATCCCGTTGATTCACATTCTCGCGGTCTCCTTCAGCGGTAAAGCAGCTGCCAATGCGAATCTGGTTGGACTGTTTCCAGTTGAGTTTACCTTCGATGCTTACGCCAAGACATTAGCGAATGAGAACTTCATCCGTTCCCTATGGGTTGCTGTACAGCGAACCGTGCTGGGTACACTGCTCAGCATGATTGTTGTCATTCTGGCAGCTTATCCGTTATCCCGGGAAAATCGAAGCTTCAAACGTCGTAATATCTATACTTGGTATTTTGTATTTACGATGCTGTTCAGTGGAGGATTAATTCCGTTCTACATTCTTATCCAGAAGCTGAATTTGCTGAATACGATGTGGGTGCTGATATTACCTGGAGCCGTATCCGTCTGGAACATGATTCTGTTACTGAATTTCTTCCGCAATGTGCCGAGAGAGCTGGAGGAGGCCGCCTTCATTGATGGTGCGGGTTACTTCCGAACATTGATCTCTGTATTTCTGCCTGTATCGATGCCGGCCATCGCCACACTATCTCTGTTCTCTATGGTAGGACACTGGAATGCCTGGTTCGATGGATTGATTTTCCTGACCGATCACGAAAAATATCCTCTTGCGACCTTCCTGCAGACCATTATCGTACAGCAGGACTTCAGCAAAGTGTCTGTGCGTCCCGAGGATCTGGAGAACATCTCACAGCGCACGATCAAAGCTGCCCAGATTTTCATTGGCATGGCTCCGATTTTGATTGTGTACCCACTGCTGCAGCGCTTTTTTGTTAAAGGCATTGTACTGGGTGCTGTGAAGGAGTAACACGAATTCAGATTTAGCCAAATATATAACCATATGGGGGAGAGAAAATGTTAAAAACATGGAAAAAGCCGCTTCGCATTCTAATGGCTGCCGCAATGTTATCTGGCGTACTCGCAGCGTGCAGCAATGATTCCACATCCGAAACCAAGTCCGGCGACAGCAGCGAATTTTATTCCGCTCCGTTTGAGAACGGCAAGTATGTTGAACCTGTTACCATCTCTACTGTTTTTCCGATCACCAGCAGTCTGAAGTTTAAAAATGGAGAAAATATTGAAAATAACGTTCACACGAAATGGGCTCATGACACACTTGGAATCGACATCAAGTATTTGTGGACGGTCAGTGAACAAAATAATGCATACCAGACCAAACTTCGTCTCATGCTGACATCGGGTCAGAAAATGCCGGATATTATTTCTTTCCGCGGCAGCCAAACATTAATCAGTGATTTAATCGAATCTGGTCAATTCATCGATGCGGGCGAACTGTTCGATAAATATGCTTCCGATACGTATAAGAAAGCGATGGCCGAAGATCCGAATGTATGGAATCCTTACATCCGTGATGGTAAACGAATGGCAATCCCCATTCTGGAGAACGCTTACAATAATGATCCAGTAATGTACATTCGTGAAGACTGGCTTAAGAAGTTGAACCTGAAGGCACCAACAACATTAGATGAATTAGAAACGGTGATGGATGCCTTCGTCAATCAAGACCCGGACGGAAACGGGAAAAAGGATACCGTCGCTCTCTCTGTAGGGTTCAAAAACAATTTGAACACATGGATGGCAGACTCCGGCTGGATCTTCGGCATGTTTGGAGCGATGCCGAATCAGTGGAATAAAGCAGCCGACGGTACACTTGCATACGGTTCGATCCAGCCCGAGATGAAACCGGCACTGGAGAAGATGAAAGAGTGGATGGAGAAAGGTTACATTGATAAAGAATCAGGGCTGTATGATGAGCCCAAAGCCGCTGAAGCATTTACTGCAGGCAAGTCGGGTATTATCGTTGGTCCTTATTGGATGACAGGCTGGCCGATTCCGGATCTGCAGCAAAATGTGCCGGATGCTGAATATAAAGCATATCCACTTCCGGCTGGTCCTGACGGTAAAATGGGACGCCACGGAACACCAATTAGTACGGGTGCTGTTCTGATTAACAAAGATATGGAACACAAAGACGCTTTCTTTGTGTACCAGAACTATCTGTTTGATCACTGGGCTAATCCGGACAGCACAACGTTCGTACACGGGTTTGCCAAAGGTTATGATTATGATATTGGCCCTGACGGTGAGGTATATAAAGAGCAGCAAAGCGATAAAATTCCGGGCGGCTGGATTGATGCGATCCGTTATTCATTAACCTTTGATGGAGCGATCATTCCTAACCTGATGATGAATACGCTAGCTGACCTTGCGAATGGTAAAGAGCCGACCACTCAATATGAGAAAAACCTGGCGGACCGTATCCCTGAACAGATTAAGGCGGCCAAAATTGTTATTGATCAAAAAGATATTGTAATGCCTCAAATGTTCACGGGGGTTCCGACAAAGACACAGGTTTCCAGAGGCGATATGCTGACCAAGCTGGAAAAAGAAGTATTGAACAAAATCATTTATGGTCAGGCACCGATTGATGAATTTGATACTTTTGCGCAGCAGTACATGTCTTCTGGAGGCAAAGAAATTACGGAAGAAGTCAATGCTTGGTATGATACGATAAAATAAAAACGAACCGCACTCATGTACAGAGGTAAACGAACCTCCTTGTACATGAAGTGCGGTTTTTTAGTTTGTTTACGTTGGCTTTCTTCACGATACTCCGCTTTACTGCTCCCGGTACTCCTGCGGTGTCATGCCGAATTTATCGCGAAACACCTTGATGAAATATTGGGAGTTGGCATACCCCAGCTTGTCGGAGATTTCATATACTTTATCCTGCGAATGATTCAGCAGGTAGAGAGCAAGATCCATTTTGACACTTAAAATATACTCACTTAAGCTTATGCCTTGAAATTGTTTAAACAGCTTGGACACATAGACGGGATGTAACGATACATGATCTGCAATCGATTGAAGACTGAGAGAATGCAGATTAGCCGAGACAAACGACTTGATCTGATGAATGACGTCATGCTGTTCATCGAAAGACTGTTCTTCCAGTTTCACTTGTAATCGATCAAGCATGTTTTCAGCCCAATCCGTAAGCTGGGATACCGAACGATAGGGGACACGAGGAATGGCCTCATTTCCAACCAGATCGGATAACAGCGTATGATTTTTATGGGCAATGTAATGATAGGCAGATAACAAAACAATCTGAATCTCGTCCAGTTGTTCTTCGGTTTGCTCAGGCAGCGCACTGTACCCAGCCTTGATGCGGTTCAGGCGTTCCTTGAACATCTCCCATTGTCCTGTTTCCAGCAGATGATTAAAGGTTGGCGGTTCATACAAAATATGCAGTGAACGTATAGAGACAGAGCGGTAATTTTCCTCAAGGGAGAGGAAGTATCCGGTACCATTGCCTACTTGCTTTTTAAGGGCCGATATGGCCTGCTCGTACATATCACGGATATCACACTGGAATGTGCCCTTATGGCTCAGGATGACCGAAATGCCTCCTTTCAGATATTCGTTGACATTATGGTGCAGCTGCAGTGAAAGATGTGTAAGATCCTGACTTTGCTTCACGGTCTGCTCGCTGTGATTCCTCTCTGGTGAAGCATTGGATTCATCGACTCCAGCTCCAACAGGCTTTAATATGAAGACCAGATAATCGTAATGATCCCTGCAGTGCCAGGTATGAAAAGCCGTATTAAATAACTCACAGGCAATATTGGTCACCGCATATTCAAACAACTGCAGACTTCTCGTTGTATGCCGCGTAAACTGTTCTTCCAGCCGAACCAGGACGAGCTGCACATCATCTTCCGCATGGAAGGGTAGATGGTAGCGGCCCAGTTTGTCGTTAAGAACATCTGCAGTATAACGATTCCCCTGCAGCAAGTGATTCAGCAGCTTGTCTTTGAGTGAGGGAAGATGTTCGCGAAATGAGTTCATCGCCTGTTCATAGGACAAGGCCCTGCGGATTTGCTCTTCAATGGACAGTACCGTTTTTTTCAGACAGGAGGCCAGTTTTTCGACATCCAGCGGTTTCAATAGATACTCGACAACACCATATTTCGTCGCTTCTTTGGCATACTCAAACTCGGCATAACCAGTAAGCAAAATGCAGGGCAGGTTAGGTTTTACCGCCTTGATCTGCCGGATTAGTTCAAGTCCGTTCATGACAGGCATTGAAATATCCGTGATCACAATGTCTACCGTTTGTTCCTCCAGAATGGATAATGCATGCATGCCGGAGTATGCTTTGTGAATATGCTCAATACGATACTGATCCCATGGAAATGAGATCTCCAGATCGTCAATCACATAGGATTCGTCGTCAACTAACAGAATCTGATGCATCTGCAATATCCTCCTTATGTATAGTAATGATACACACCGTTCCTTCATATAAGCCGGACTCTATCGAGAGCCCTGACCGTTTGCCGTAGGTGAGCTTCAATCGCTGATTCACATTTCGGACTCCTGTTCCAATCTGTTCTTCCGGACGGGTTATTTCATCCATATGTTGGCTGATAAGTGCAAGCCGTTCTGCAGGCATGCCTACGCCATTGTCTGCAACTGTAATACGTATGAACTCTTGATCCTGCTCTGCACGAATCGTAATTTTCCCGGGACCCATGGAGGGTTCTATCCCGTGTTTGACACCATTCTCAACGAGCGGCTGCAGGATCATGCGAGGGATCCGTATGGATAGAAGCTGTTTGGGCACATGAATCTCACAGGTAATACTTTTTTTTCGCATATGTATGATGGACATGTAATGATTCACAAACCGAAGTTCTTCACCCAGCGAAGAATCCAAATCTTCAATGCGGTGAATGTAACGGCAATAGGCAGCCAGCTCCAGGGTCATGGCGGTCACAGATTCATAGTCTTTTACACTGGATTTGCTCTGAATATAGTTCAGACAGTTGTATAGAAAATGTGGATTGATTTGGGCCTGATACTGCTTCAACCTGGCCTCTTTGACCGAAAGCTCTCCAAGCAGCACCTGCTCTATTAACGTTTGGGTATTCTCGGCCATCCGATTAAATGACCGCCCTAATATTCGAAATTCAAGAGTCTGTGTTTCATCCACACGGCTGGAGAAATCTCCCCGGTCAAAACGATCGATTGCTTTGCGAAGACGGATAATCGGTTGTTGGATCTGATTCCGCAGCGCCAGCGTATACAGCAGAGAGAGCAGGAGCAGCGCTGCAAGGGCCAGCACAAACAGCGTATTGTTACGTGAGATGGACTGCTGCAGCTGATTGGTGAGATGGTAATCAATAAAGTACAAATCGAGAATACTTGCTTTCATATAACTAATGAAATAATTCTGATCCTGAAATGCGATTTCGAAGAAACCGCTATCATCTCTGATCTGCGGAATAACCTGTGTGTCAGCTTCGGCAAGTTGTGAGGAACCCGCTCCCCGAATGGCTGTTTTAAAATGCGAATCATACAGCATCGGTGTCCCGGAAGTATATTCAGACATCATTTTCTGCAGCACTTCGAGTGATATCCGGATCTCAATGTACATCGGTCCTCGATGTCCCTTGGTAAGATGCGAATAATACCCCGTACCATCCTTGTTCATATGTAACATCCATTTATCCAACGGATCTTCGGACATGATGAACGGCTGAAATGAAAAATTGCGATCCGAAGATACAGTAGCCTTCTCATCCGGATAGTATAGAATGATCGTATTGTTCCATGCGGTGGAGGCACTGTTAAGGGCCAGCTTCTCAATCAGCTCCAGCTTGGCTTTGTATTTAGCAAAATCATTCCCGTAAGTGAGGGCATACGTATACCCTCTAACCGACTGATCCTCGGATAATGTCAGCGCATTCATTAATACCTGCTCAAATTGATTAGACAGCTGGGAAGACATGAAGCGTACTTCGCCCAGTTTATTCTTCTGCAGCTCACGCTGAATTTCGTCTACGTTTAATCGATAGATCCACCAGAAGATCAAGATAATCAGTACAAACATCAAAATCAGACCAAGCGCCAGCTTCTGAAAAATAGAGGCATTTTCTTTTGAAAACGTTTCCTTCAACATGTCATTTCCCCCCTATGCTGCAAAGAACCATAATCCCCATGCTTTATTTTACAGTATCTTGATGTGTTAGGCACCCGAAGAAAATAATCGATGTAAAGAAATGAAACAATAAGCTTTTATGATACTGCCGCTGTCATTAAGCGGCTTTTTAAGTATACAAACGATCTGCACTTTAGTGGTACATAAATTTTATTAAAGAGGTATAATTAGGGATTATACGATATGATTGGATGATGAATTCATGTTGAACGATCAAAAACTTCAAATGTTGATACAAAGAACGGTTAAGAAATGGATAGATCCTGCAGCAGAAGTTGTACGTATTGAAGCTGCTCCAATCCATACAGGCACGCAGGCCATTGAATTGATGCGCCACCGTGTACTCCTTAAAAAATGTGGCGAAACATCGGCGGTATCACTCGTTACTAAATATGCTTCCAGAATCGAACAACAGGTGCTGATATGGCTTTATGCTCAAAAAGCTAACGTGCCTTTTTGTTTATCATCTGGTTTTGATGGCTCGGAAGTTGATGGGAGGTCACTTATCTGTATACAGGATGTTGATTATGAAACGAATTATAACAACATAAACATTAGTCTGCTTCAGGAGAATGAGATGGAGGCTTTGGCGCACATTCATATCGCCAATTTTGATCAAAAAAGCCAGCTCTCATGGTTACCTGAAGCCGGTATCTTCCATGTCGAAAAAATGATCTGCGAGCGATGGAGGCCGCAGTGGAAAGAAGCTAAGAAAAACGCGGAATTTATAGAGGTCTTTGGGGGATACATACCTGCAGTAGAAGCTGCGGCTGGTACGATTCTGCAGGACATCCCATGTGTAATACATGATGAGCGCAGCCAAACTTTAATTCATAACGACCTTAATCCAGGAAATGTTCTGGTTCACAACAATACCGAAGTCATCTTTATCGATTGGGAAGAAGCAAAATATGGCTCTTTGTTTCTAGATATTCCCCTGCGCTGTCGTACCCTGGAACAATTGAAGAAATATCGGGAGCTGCTGGCTGCTAAAGGCATAATCTTTTCAGATCAGTATTTTAATAAGATGTATACCATCGCCTCGCGCTATCTGGGACTGAGGTATATGAGTTGGAATCTGGGAGCTTGGACTATTCATGATCACGCGAGAGATGATCTTAAGAGGTATATGGGCATGGTGGTGGAATGAGGGAAGCACTGGAGGAGATAACGTATTCCAAACGTATATGTGAATAAGAGGTGGAGCTCTAGTAATCACGTTTCTTTTTGATCATGTGATTAAATTTGATATTTTCAGAAAAAAGAAATAATAGACATATCTAAAATACATTCGGTGCATAAAAGCGCCAAAAGGAGAATATACATTGTTCCCAATCCTCACAACAAAAAGGACCATTTTAAGAGAAGTACATTTTGGAGACGTTGAACAAATATATCAATTCTTTTCTAATCAAGAAATGATGAAATATTATGGTCAAGATCTCTTTACGACGAGAGAACAAGCAGCCAACCTTATCAATCACTTCCATACGATCTACCAGGAAAAGAAGGGGATACGTTGGGGAATACAGCTTAAGGATAATGAGCGTATCATTGGAACGATCGGTTTTAATCTGTGGTCTCAAAAATACAAACGGGCAGAACTAGGATTTGAGATTCACCCGGACTACTGGAGACAAGGTTATGCATCAGAAGTCATTCCCGAGATCCTTCATTATGGCTTCAGAGAATTAAGATTGGCACGTATTGGTGCAGTCGTTTTTCTCGAGAATGAAGCGTCCAGTCATTTGCTCTTGAATCTCGGATTTGAGTACGAAGGCACTCTCAGGAACTATATGTATCAGAACGGAAGTTTTTTCAATACCCATGTATACTCTATACTGAATTTGAATTAATCTTAATTGTCGAGGAACAACCCTCCACAAAAAATACTAAGAAGCGGGACATCCATCTATACAATGCCCACTTCTTTTTTATTGCGCACAGTGCCAAAAAAATGGATAAATCACGTGGGTGTCGGCTAAGAATGATCAACGGTTTTCATTTCGTTTACTCTTAATTGCTTACAAGCGCCGGGTCGGCGGGCATGATGCCAGGAGTTGATTCCCTAATAATAGGCGTAGTTGCGATATGCGAAACCTGGTAAGGCTGCGCGGGGTTATCTATTCGGGATAAAAGCATTTCAGCCGCCTTGATGCCCATCTCGCTGCTGTAGATATGAACTGTCGTCAGCGGAGGCTCAATAATTCTGGATTCTGGCGCATTATCGAAGCCGCATATTACAAGATGCTGCGGAACCGCCACCTGCCTCGATCGAAAAGCCCTGATCAGCTCGACGGCAATGAAGTCATTGGCGCATACATAGGCGGAAGGAAGAGACTCCAGCGCAGATACTCGTTCCATCATCCAACCAGGCTTTGAAAAGAAGAGCTTATCATCGTCTGTAATGCAGTGGGCCGGATCAACCTGCAGTCCTGATTCCAGCATAGCCCGGTGATATCCCACCCATCGTTCATTGAAGCTTTTGCAGTGATTGTAATCCCCGACGAATCCGATACTTTTGCATCCGCTGTCAATTAACTTTTTGGTTAGCTGATAGGTACTGTGTTCGTTCTCCATCAGTAACAGGTCCGCATGAAAATCCGGATAACAAATGTTCGCGGCACAATCGATAAAGATCGTAGGAATGCCAAGATCGGTGATCAGACGGGTGTATTCCGGATCAAATAACTCGATGCAGATGATACCGTCCACTTTAGCAGCATCAAAATTATTGGGCAGTGCCAGGTCACTCTGATCCACTTCACGAACGATATGGATGGACAAGTTATACCCCTCCGAACTGATTCTTTTCTCCAAGCCGCTGATCAATAAAGATCCAAAATGAGATGTATTAGGCAGATTCTCCGTCAGCAGGGCAATGTTGCGGGGCGTTTTGCCGAGGACCTGTTCGCTTTCCACGTATGCAAATTGTTTATATTTTAACTCAATCGCCTTTTTAATGACCCGATTTCGTGTCTCTTCTGGAATGTTTCCGCTATCATTAAGTGCTTTGGAAGCTGTATTTCTGGAGATGCCCAAAGCATCCGCGATATCCTGTATCGTCACTTTCTCTTTTGCCATGTCCTATCTCACCTCTAATGGTCAATTCATCATCTCAATAGTGCTCTAATCCAATGTATAGTATTTTGAGGCAAATAGCAATTGGTTATTTACATATGCACAAATTATATATTTATTTGTAAACTCGCGTTTCCTCATTTTCTATGATTCTTGAACCGACAACGATACCAATACATTCGGCAAAATATCAATCAAAGTGTATGTTAACGACCTTATTCATCAAGACTTTACTATTTGTTCATTTCATCTAATGTGCAATAAATGAGGGTATAAACAGATTATTCGGACTGAAATAAACAAACAAATGCACAATTTATTTTTACATTTCGTATTGACTAAACCGGTCTTTAGTTGTTAGATTGTAAAGTATAAAAATTGCAATTGTAAACTTTGTAAGCCCTTACGATGAGCAATTGTACATTTCATCACGAACGGAGGTCATGTATTGCATAACACAGCAAACACGAATAAGAGGATAGTTAAAGGCCTCAAAGAGAGAAACTCTATAGTTCAAGCGCTGCAGCAGTGGAAGAAGAATTATTTTTTGTATCTATTGCTTGCTCCGGCTCTCATCCTGACTTTGATCTTTAAATACATTCCGATGTATGGCGCAATCATCGCTTTCAAGGATTTCAGTCCAATCAGGGGAATCATGGGTAGTGAGTGGGTGGGCTTGAAACATTTCGAGAAGTTTTTGGCTTCACCCAATTTCGATGTCATTTTGATGAATACGCTTAAACTCAGCTTTTTGGGATTAATCTTCAGTTTCCCCGTGCCTATTCTGCTGGCTCTCATGCTGAATCAGGTGCGAAAAGCTGCCGTGAAGAAGAACATTCAATTGTTTCTGTACGCGCCCAATTTCATATCCGTTGTCGTGGTTGTGGGTATGTTATTTATCTTTTTATCGCCGACAGGTCCGATTAATCAATTAACGACATGGATTACGGGGCAGCCGATCATGTTTATGTCCGAACCGGAGTATTTCCGCTGGATTTACATTTTGTCCGATATCTGGACGGGGGCGGGCTGGGCTTCGATTATATATGTTGCAGCACTAGCCAACGTTGACCCAGAGCTTCACAATGCGGCCAATCTGGATGGTGCCAATCTTCTTCAGCGCATTCGCCACATCGATCTTCCGACCATTCGTCCGATTATGGCCATCGTATTTATCCTTGCGGCGGGCGGAATTATGTCCATCGGGTTCGAGAAAGCGTATCTCATGCAAACATCCATGAATCTGCCATCTTCTGAAATTATTGCTACCTACGTATACAAGGTGGGATTGCAATCCGGTGATTACGCCTATTCTGCCGCAGTTGGACTATTCAACTCCATTATTAATGTCATTCTGCTTGTTACCGTCAATCTGATCGTGAAGAAATTAAACGAAGGCGAAGGCCTTTATTAGAAAGGAGTGCTGCGCATGACTATTAAACCGACAGGGCTGGATCGTCTGATCCTCGCACTGAATGCCATTTTTCTCACGTGTGCCGTACTGGTTGTCGTGGTTCCACTCATTTATATCGTTATCGCTTCTTTTATGGACCCAACAGTTCTGCTGAACCAAGGCTTGTCCTTTAACGTATCCGACTGGAGTCTGGACGGCTATCAGATGATTTTATCCAATCCGGCCATGATTCGAGGCTTCGCCAACGCGGTCCTGTACTCCGTATCGTTTGCCTTCGTGACCGTGGCAGTTTCAATCTGTGCAGGTTATGCGTTATCCGAGGAAAGGCTTGCAGGGAGAGGATTCTTCATGATTGTATTTATCATCACGATGTTCTTCGGCGGCGGCCTCATTCCTACCTATCTGCTCGTACGCAATCTCGGGATGCTGGATACGGTATGGGCAATCATTATTCCGGGAGCGGTTAACGTATGGAACATTATTTTATCGCGAACTTTTTTCAAAGGTATCCCCAGAGAACTTAAAGAAGCTGCGAACGTGGACGGTGCTTCGGATATGAAGATTTTCTTCCAGATTGTTATTCCGTTATCCAAACCAATCATATTTGTGCTCGCCTTGTATGCATTCGTCGGGCAGTGGAACTCATACTTCGATGCCATGATATATCTGGACAATCCGAATCTGCATCCGCTGCAGCTCGTGCTGCGTTCGATTCTGATCCAGAATCAGGCTGCACCAGGCATGATCAGTGACCAACTTGCCATGGCAGAACTCAAACGGCTATCGGAGATGATCAAGTACGCTGCAATTGTCATTTCAAGTCTGCCGCTGATTATTATGTATCCGTTCTTTCAGAAGTATTTCGAAAAGGGTGTCATGGTAGGTTCACTCAAATAGTGAACAGCCTGAGATATCGCAAGCCAGATCCAATCCTATAACGTGGAGGTCACATCATGAAAAAAATGAAAAAGTCCAAAAAAGCCGTTACAGCCCTGTCCGTTTCCATGCTGTCTGCTGCACTGCTGCTCTCGGCTTGTGGTGGAGGCGGGGGCGGTGCTGCAAGTGAAGCCCAGTCTCCCGATGGGAAAGTGACGCTGAATTTTATAACGCAGAGTTCACCACTGGCTCCGGCCGATCCGAACGAGAAACTCATCAACAAGAGACTTGAGGAAAAGACCAATGTGCATATCAACTGGAAAAATTATACGAGCGATGTGTTTGCCGAGAAAAGAAATCTGGCGGTAGCCAGCGGCGATTTGCCTGATGCCATTTTTGACGCGGGTTACGGGGATTATGACCTCCTGAAACTGGCTAAAGACGGAGCTATCATTCCACTTGAAGATCTGATCGATCAATATATGCCCCATTTGCAAAAGGTACTTCAGGAAGCTCCGGAATACAGAAGCATGATCACAGCACCGGATGGACATATTTACTCTTTTCCTTGGATCGAAGAACTGGGAAGCGGCAAGCAGCGGATCCAAGCGGTGGATAATTTGCCTTGGATCAATGTAGAGTGGCTGAACAAGCTTGGGCTGAAGATGCCAACGACCACAGAAGAATTAAAAAAAGTGCTTATCGCATTCAAAACGCAGGACCCGAATGGGAACGGGAAGGCAGACGAAATTCCGTTATCCTTTATTAACAAACCTGGTGGTGAAGACCTGACTTTTCTCTTTGCCGCATTTGGACTTGGGGAGAACTGGGACCATACGGTAGTGACGGACGATGGAAAAGTGGTCTTTACGGCAGCGGATAAGGGCTACAAGGAGGCCGTGAAATTTATCCACGAGCTTGTCCAGGAAGGTCTTGTCGATGTGGAAGCCTATCAGCAGGATTGGAATACCTATCTGGCCAAAGGAAAGGACCATAAGTACGGTATGTATTTCACTTGGGATAAAGCCAACATTACAGGAATGAATGATACGTATGATGTTTTGCCGCCGCTTGCCGGTCCTGATGGAATAAAAAATGTTACAAGAACGAATGGAATCGGACTTGACAGAGGACGTATGGTCATCACGAGCAGCAATAAAAATCTGGAATCCACAGCTAAGTGGGTGGACCAACTGTACGAACCAATCCAATCCATTCAAAATAACTGGGGGACGTACGGAGACAAGACACAGCAGAACATTTTTGAACTGGATGAAGCCAAAGGCATGCTGAAACATCTGCCGCTCGAAGGCGCCGCGCCGGTCGAACTGAGACAAAAAACCAGCATTGCCGGGCCGCTGGCGATTCTCGACAGTTATTACGGCAAATACACAACCAAACCGGAAGATGCTGCATGGCGCATGGAACTTCTGGATCGAGTTATGGTTCCGCATATGAAAGCAGATAACGTCTACCCAAGCGTCTTCTTCTCCATTGATGAGCTTGACCGTCTGTCTACCATTGAGACTGACCTGTTCGCCTATGTACTGCGCATGCGTACGGAATGGTACCAAAACGGAAAGATCGAGCAGGAGTGGGATGCCTATCTGAAAGAGCTGGATCGTCTTGGACTGCAGGAATGGCTTCAAATTAAACAGGCAGGATATGACCGCAATAATCAATAATACCCAATAAACGAATCGAACACGGGGACTTTGCTGTAGACAGACCATCTGTTTTGATATCAAGTCACCGCATACCGTTCGATCAGAGGAGAGAAACCACATGTCTACGATCTCAACAACCGATTACCGCAGTGTCTATCATTTCTCACCAAAAGAAAAGTGGATGAATGATCCCAACGGGATGGTGTATTTCCAAGGCGAGTACCACCTGTTCTATCAATATCATCCGTATGGTAACACTTGGGGCCCCATGCATTGGGGACACGCTGTGACCAAGGATCTGTATACCTGGGAAGAGCTTCCTGTAGCTCTGGCGCCGGATGAGCATGGCATGATCTTTTCGGGCAGTGCTGTGGTGGATTGGGACAATACATCCGGTTTCTTTGACGAGGAGCCGGGCCTGGTCGCCATTTTCACTCATCATATGGAAGTGCCAAACGATCAGCCAGTGCAGCGGCAGAGCATCGCGTACAGCAAGGACAAGGGCCGGACATGGAACAAATACGAGGGGAATCCGGTACTGCAGCATGAAGCGTTCGTAGATTTTCGCGATCCGAAGGTGTTCTGGCATGAACAGACCAAGGCGTGGGTCATGATTATTGCCTGCGGTCAGACCGTATGTCTGTACCGCTCACCCAATCTGAAGGAGTGGACTTTTGCGAGTGAATTTGGTGCAGGGATTGGTTCACACGACGGTGTGTGGGAGTGTCCTGACCTTTTCCCACTGGCAGTGGATGAGGACAAACAGCAGGAAAAATGGGTCATGCTGGTCAGCATTGGTGCTGATCCTGCGTTCAAGGAAGGGTCCCGGACGCAATATTTCACCGGGAATTTCAATGGCTCGACTTTTGCCCCCGATGAAGATTCCCTCACTGTGCGCTGGCTTGACCACGGCCGTGACAACTATGCGGGAGTCAGTTGGTCCGACATTCCGGCAGAAGACGGCAGGCGGCTGTTTATGGGATGGATGAGCAATTGGATGTACGCCAATCAAACGCCTACCGAAGGTTACCGCGGCGTCATGACCATTCCTAGGGAACTGCGCCTGGAAACGATACATGAGAAGATTACATTGGTACAGTGTCCCGCTCGTGAACTGGAGCAAGCCCGAACGCCAAAGCTGTCTCTGTACAATGTGAATGCAAAAGAGGCGCAGGCTTATCTCGGCACACTTGAATTAGAGAGTTATGAAATGGAGGCTATATGGGCTTCGGAGCAGCCTGTTGAATTTATATTGAGATGTAGTGAAAAGGAGCAAACGGTCATTGGTCTGGACGCCAGCAAACAAGTGGTTTACGTTGATCGCAGCCGATCAGGTATCGCCGATTTCCACGAACATTTTCAAGGACGTCATACAGCAAACATTCAAACACAGAATCGAGAGCAGCACCTGCGTATTTATGTGGACGCTTCATCGGTCGAGGTATTCGCCAATGATGGTCAGGCCGTCATTACCGACCTGATCTATCCGGCTGCGGAGGCGAAAGGAATTTCAATGGCTTGCGTTCATGATGACCTAATCTTCTCATCGCTCCAAATCTACGAATTGTGTGGAGGAAGGTAGATCATGCGTATAGGTGCGATTGAAGCCGGCGGAACCAAATTTGTATGCGGAATAAGGAATACACAAGGGCACATAGAAGATTGGTGTAGTTTCCCAACAGAACACCCAGAGATCACACTCGTTAAGGTTATCGAATATTTTCGAGGTCAAGGAGTTGCTGCGATCGGCATTGGTTCTTTCGGCCCGATCGATCTGCAGGAGGCAAGCCCAATGCACCCGAACAGCTGCAAAATATCGATCAATATATCGTTCCGCCAGGTTTGGTGCAGCATGCAGGCTTATACGGCGCACTTGCTCTAGGCATCGAAGCATTGGACCATACTGAACAAAATTAAAAACGCGAGGCCGTTAATGCTAAGAGGGATTAACGGTTCTTTGTCCTGCATTGATGATATGAATCAAGAACGATTTAACTTTGGGAAATTCAGGATGATAAACAGGATGGGTCTTAGTATAATAGGTACAGACGGATTTGGAGGAGGTGGTTGTATGAGCGAGAGCGATATTAGCGATATTAGTGCCGCAATCTTGATTTTCAAACTAGAAATGAAAGGGAGATGCTCTCATGAGTTACAACCCCGAAATTCCAAGAAACCGATACGACAATTATGGTGATCACGAATGGACACGTCTTGAAAAAGATGGACAAGGCGAACTCCTATATCAGGTCCACCTGGACATTTTGAAGCGTTATGTTAAATCTGCGGACAGAGTTCTAGAGATTGGTGCGGGATCAGGAAGATATACTAAAGATCTTGCAGTCATGTGTGCTGAATTAACCGCTGCTGACTTATCCAGTCATCAGATCGAATTTAACAAATCCAAAATGCGCGAGCTATCCCTTATTCACAGAATCAAGGCATACCATGTTTTGGATGTGCTGGACATGAGTGTTTTTGAGGATTCTTCATTCGACTGCATTGTATGTATAGGCGGTGTAATCAATTATCTTCTCGACAAAGAGAAGGATGGAATTCAAGAAATGTTAAGAGTTCTCAAACCGAATGGCACATTAATTGTGGGTTCCATGAGCTTCATCGGTGCTTCACTGTACTATCTTGACGGCATCCGATATGAAAAAAAACAGTTCGGTCTTGAAGCTTCAAGGTGGATTATGGATACAGGTGTACAGGATGAGGAGCATTATCCCGTTCCGAGCAAACATTACATTCATATGATGAGAAGCAGTGAACTGGACGCTTTATTTGCTGCGTTCCCGGTTAGTGTTCAAGAGAGAAGCTCTGCCGGATTATACACACAAGCGGGAGATGCTGCTTTGGAGAATGCCCGAAGGGATCGAGAATTTTGGAAGCTGATTGTTGAAAAAGAAATCGAGTTCACCAAATTACCCGGCACTCTTGATGCTGGCATGAATATCATTTATGTTGTACAAAAGCTGTAAGTGATGCTGGTTCAGCACTGCTTAAGCAAGAAGCTTGTCTGTGAAAATAAGCAGGAGACACCTGTTGAATCAGGACCACCCGTTGGACGGGTGGTCCTGATTTTATTCCTAGATATAACAAGGTATATTAACTATCCGTATCGAATACCAGTAAAGTGATTGTCTTATTTCCCAAGATCGACTATCTGGTCTGGGTTTCTGCAGCGCATGCAGCTTCTCAGCACGAAGTAAGACGATTCACATTATAAAGGGATGTTTCTGGTCTGATTATCCTTTTATGAAAAAATGCGAAGGGATGGATCTATATGAAAACTAAACTACTATTGAATATGAATACAAACGAATTGCAAAAATCGAAATGGTGCGAAAGCGAGGAACGAATAAATGAAATTGGTATTACAGGATTTAAGGAAGAGTTTTGGTGAGAAAAAGGTATTAACCGATATAAATTTTCAATTTGAAAAAGGCAAGATTTACGGACTGCTTGGGCGAAATGGCGCCGGCAAAACAACATTATTTAATTGTTTGGGTGGCGAAATTCCAGCGGATCACGGCATGATGAAACTGGTCAGCGAATCGACATCACGTAATTTAGAGATGGATGATGTGGGATACGTATATTCGCTGCCGATGTTACCGGAGTTTCTGACGGGATATGAGTTTGTGCGTTTTTTCACTGAAGTTAATGCAGATGTAATCGAAGGGCGAGGCAGCGATATGGAAGCCTTATTTGATATGATGCATATTGCGCAGGATGACCGGCATAAACTCATCAAGCATTATTCGCACGGCATGAAAAATAAAATTCAAATGCTGCTGTTTTTACTCATCAAACCTGCTGTGATCCTGCTGGACGAACCTATGACTTCCTTTGACGTCATCGTTGCCAGCGAGATGAAACAACTGCTGCGTAATTTGAAAAAGGATCATATTCTCATTTTTTCGACCCATATCCTACAATTGGCAGCGGATTTGTGTGATGAGTTAATACTTTTAAATCACGGGAATTTGACTCGGATTTCATCTGAAATTCTCACTGAGCCCGACTTTGAAGAACAGATTATCGAGTTATTGCGCAGGGAAAGCGAACTTGATACCGGGAAGGAGAATGCCGATGCAGGGAATCTTTAATACGATCTCTCGTATGCGGCAGCTGCAGGTGATTACGCGGGTCAACCGTTTCATATATTTCATGCAAAGGATACCAGCCTTAGGCACGCTAATTCATGATCAAACGTATGCTGCTTTCCGGACGAAACGCACATTAGGTGCAGCAGCAGTCATTGTCATGTTTGGCGCTGGTGTGCTAGAAAGCTTGCTCTACTTCTGCGGTTTACTTGCGCTGCCCATATTTTTATGGACAGAAGAGCAGCATACCGGGCGATTCGCACTTCTTCTTCATATGTATTTTTGCATTAGTGGGGTAATGGGAGGCGTAACTAGTGCAAAAGTGTTGGAGTCAAGCAAAATGAAGTACACTGCTGTTCGACTTATGCGAATCGTTCCAACCCGATTTATGCGGGCGGTGCTGTTCCACCGCTATACCACATTTTTCTTGTATCAGGGGATTGCTTTTATCCTGATATGCGTATTTTTTAACTTTTCAATTCTTCATGCTTTACTTGCGGTGGCCACCATGACGTTATGGCGAGTACTGTGCGAGTTTTTTCATTTGGCTGTATTTCAACGGAAGGGCATTATTCTTGTACAGAAAACATGGCTTATGAGTTTGGTCATGCTGCTTACACTGACTGCTGCTTATCTTCCCTTAACCCCCTGGAGCATTCCTTTGGTTGGAGCTGTAATATTGGAGCAGCGATGGCTGGCTGTATTGATCTTGTTCTGCGGGACTGTCGCTGGCTATGTCTTGTTCAAACATACGGATTATGCAGCCGCAGTGCGCGCGGTAACAAACTATGCTGATCCATTGTTAAACCCAGAAATTATGATAGCTGATCTTCAACGAAAAATGATCCAGTCCAATGACAACGATCTGAGCGGACCTTCCTCTCTTCAACTTCAAGTCAGTGAACGGGCATCGTTAGACAAAAAGGGATATGAACAAATGCACGAGTTGTTCGTTAAAAGACACAATAATCTCTTGCGAGCACCGTTCCGCAGACGTTTAATCGCGATTATGATCATTGGTTTGCTGCTGTCGATCTCGACACTAATGTTCAAAGATCATCTTTCGCTGGATTCAATGGAAAGGTTCATTCCTTTATTAGTTCTGGCTATGTTGAATCTAACGGTAGGCAGCCAAATCTGTAAGATATTATTCTTCCATTGCGACATGCCGCTTATGCGCTATGGATTTTATCGCAAGAATGCGAAACAGCATTTCCTTTTGAGATTGAGAAGTGTATTCAGCATGAATCTAAAATTAGGGTTGTGTTTCGCATCTGTAATAAGTGTGTCTATACTCATATTAACTGAGGGACGGAATATAGATTCACTTCTTGCTATCTGGATTTTGATTATTACGCTGGCGGTTTTCTTTTCTCTGCATCATCTATTATTGTACTATGTGCTTCAGCCCTACACGGCGGAGTTGGAAACCAGCAATCCTCTTTTTACTATCGCGAATAGTCTGATCTCATTAAGCATGGTTATAGCGATATTCGTAGGACCTGCACTCTGGGTATTCACTGCTGCTCTGGCTGTATTGACTGCAGCCTATTTCTTTAGTGCTGCACCTCTTATAAGCAAATATGCTCCAAACCATTTTAGAGTAAAATGAGGGAATCATGCTGGATCAGCGATCTTTGTAGAATGATGTTCGTCTGAACGGATTATAGGTATCCTCCCTTTTTGAAAAGAAGGGAGGATTTTATACGTTTATGTATGGAGGGGTCCTTTTGAAAATTAAACAGGTATTTGAATATGATATGAATGGCGAATTGGAAACAGCGCTGCAGGATTTATTAACCAACTGTTTTCCACAGATCTACCCGGAAGACAGAATTTATTTTAAACAACTGCCTCATTTTAGATTTCTTGCATTTAATGAAGAAAATCAACTTGTCGGCCAGGTTGGTTTAGATTACAGAGTGATGAATCTAGATGGAGAACCCGTAAAAGTACTAGGTGTCATTGATTTATGTGTTTCACCAAACTCTCGGTCTGAAGGAATAGGTAGTTCATTATTATCAGAAGTTGATCAATTCTCTCAAGGAAGGGATATTGATTTCATACTATTGTTTGCAGATGATAAGACTTTGTATAAGAAAAAGGGGTATACATCCGTAGAAAACAAGTGTACTTGGTTAAAAGTGGATAACGAATCGCACATTTCAAAAGGAGTCGGCTGCGAATCCCTAAAAGAATTAATGGTAAAGAATGTTGGTAAGAAACAATGGGGACAAGGTAATTTAGATTTATTAGGTTATTTATATTGAGCTGAAATGTTCAAAAATCAACGCCCCTTGTGTTAATTCAAGATAAGGTCATAATCCATTATATGGCAAACATTACATTTGACATGAGAGAGGCGAATGCGATGCTCGAACTGGAGTTTAGGACGATAAAGAAGTGGGATGAAGTTTTATGGGCGCAAATAGAGCGGATCTATCATGAGGCTTTTCCAAGCGGTGCCAAGACAAAAGTGATTCTGCGCAGCATGCTCGAAAGGCAGATCGGCTGCTTACACATCGGCGTGCATCATGGAGAAGCTGTTGCGATGGCTGTTACTGGGCTGGGAGGCAAAGATAAGGACCGCATGATGATGATTGATTATCTCGCGGTTGAGCAGAAACTGCGCGGATCAGGTATAGGGACCTGGATGCTGGAACAGCTCAAAGCCTGGGCGTTAAGGGAGCACGGGATAACAGGCGTGATTATCGAGGTGGAGTCCGGGTCAACGGATGCTCATCAGGAACGTATTCAGTTCTGGCAGCGCAGCGGGTTTATCCTGACCTCTTATGTTCATCAATACAGAATGGTGCCGGAGCTGTATCAGGCCATGATGCTGCCGCTGGATGGAAGTGCATATGTGCGTGATGATGGCGAAGCGCTGTTTCGTTATATCAATGCTTTTCATAAGATTGCCTACCGAAAAAGTTAGATATCCATTTAGGCAGCGACAGGAGTTTTCAATTCAAGCCTTCACTCCGGTGGCAAAAATCTTTAACAATGATTATTGGTAGGTTATAATACAATCAACAGATGCATTATCCAACAATAAAGTGAAATACAGAGAAATGATAAGAATTTTAAAAATAGGAATTATTGACCTCAGGGTGGTTATATGATCTGAGGTTTTTTTATTATTATGGAGGAACGATATGGACTACGACTCACGAATGAAAGCTTTGTTTGAAACAAAACGATTCCGGAACGAGACCACAGCAGCGGGGTGTCGTCATACCGTTGGGCTTAAATCTGACGGGACAGTAACAGCTGTAGGTGATAACAAATGCGGTCAATGTGAGGTAAGCGATTGGTCCCATATCATATCGGTTGCTGCTGGTAATGTGCATATGGCTGCGAACACGGGCAATGCGCATACCGTTGGCCTGAAATCGAATGGTACTGTATTAGCCGCAGGTTGGAATAAACATGACCAATGCAATGTGAGCCAATGGCGCGATGTTGTGGCAGTTGCAGCAGGCTGGTGTCGTACAGTTGGTGTTAAATCAGATGGCACGGTGGTCGCTGTAGGGCGAAACAATGAAGGGGAATGTAACGTGAGCAGCTGGCATGATGTTACTGCAGTCGCGACGGGTGACTGGCATACCGTCGGACTGAAATCAGACGGAACAGTAACGGCAGCCGGTAACAATAAATATAACCAATGCAGGGTAAGCGGCTGGAGCGACATGTTGGCTGTGTCGGCAGGGTATCTTCATACTGTTGGGCTGAGATCGGATGGCACGGTAATAGCTGTCGGTAGAAACAAGGATGGTGTGTGTGACGTAAACAGCTGGCACGATATAGTGGCAGTTGCAGCGGGGAGTTATCATACCGTTGGTCTTAAGTTTGACGGTACAGTGGTTGCGGCAGGTTCGAATAAGCATCACCAATGCGATGTAAGCGGATGGCACGGAATCAGGGCTGTGTCCGCAGGATGTGCTCATACGATTGGCTTGAAATCGGATGGCTCGGTGGTTGCGGTGGGTAACAATGATTATGAACAATGCAATGTGAGTGGATGGAGCAGCATCCAGCAATATACTACCCTAATGAAGAAGCACAACTAAAATCATATTTCTGCATTAATAATAAAATGAGGTGAATGTAGTGCTCAGAACTTACACGCAGTCATCAAAAAAAAATGGTACCCGCCTTCATGCGGGTACCATTTTTATAAGGATCAACTATGCATTACCTGCCGGAAACGTCGTGCTGCAGGTTTTCATGTTCCTCCAGCAGTCGTTTCAGCTTTTGGCGCTGCCGTTTTTCCTTCTGGCGGCGCTCTCTGTCCTCGGCCTGCAGGGCCCTAAGTAGGGAGACACACATACCGATTAGAACAACCGCGAAAGGCAGTGCCGCCACAATGGAGGCCGTTTGAAGGCCATTCAATCCGCCGCTGATCAGCAGTACGACCGCGATAGAAGACTGCAGAATTCCCCAGGTTAATTTCACTCTTGCACTCGGGTCCAGTTTTCCATCTGAAGTCAGCATACCGAGCACAAAGGTAGCCGAATCAGCCGATGTAATAAAGAAGATCATTATCAGGAGTGTAGTGACGAACGATATGATCGTACCCAAAGGCAGCTGGTCCAACATCAGGAATAGAGCACTTGTCGTATCTTCCTTAACGGCCTCCGCCAGATGGGCCGCATTGAACAATTCCATGTGAAGTCCTGTTCCGCCAAAGACAGAGAACCAGATAAATCCGAAGAAGCTTGGAATCACCATGACGTAAATGACGAACTCTTTTATCGTTCTTCCTCTGGATACCCTTGCGATAAAAGTTCCAACAAAGGGAGCCCACGCAATCCACCATGCCCAATAAAATAACGTCCATGCTCCAATCCAGGTTTCTCTTGAGAACGGCGTCAGTCTCAAACTCATGTTAATAATATTCTGCATGTAACTGCCCAAGGTTGTCGTGAAGGTGTCGAATATAAAAGAAGTCGGTCCAGTCACCAACACAAAAATCATTAACAGTACAGCTATAAGAATGTTAGTGTTACTCAAAATCTTGATCCCTTTATCAAGACCTGAGGTTGCCGAGATTAAGAACAATACCGTTACTATTGCAATAATGACAACCTGCGACATGGTCGAGTTGGGAATACCGAACAAGTGATTCAGACCGCCACCGATCTGAAGTGCACCCAATCCAAGGGAGGTTGCAACACCAAAGATGGTAGAAATGACCGCTAGAATATCAATGGCTTTGCCAAGCCAGCCTGCAGCAAGACGCTCACCGATCAGAGGGATAAAGGTGGAACTGATCAGACCTTTGTACCCTTTCCGGAACTGGAAGTAAGCAAGCGCCAAGCCAATTACGGTATAGATCGCCCAAGGATGCAGTCCCCAGTGGAAAAACGAATAACGCATGGAAAGTCTCGCTGCCTGCGTGGTTTCAGGTGCTGCTCCCTCCGGTGCAGACAGATAGTGGGATAGCGGTTCAGCAACACCCCAGAAAACCAGTCCTATCCCCATACCCGCGCTAAACAGCATGGACAGCCAGGAAATTGTAGAATACTCCGGTTCATCATCGTCATCCCCCAGTCTAATACTGCCAAAACGGCTGAATGCCAGATAGAAAGCAAAGATCAGGAAGAACAGTGTAGCTAACAAGTAAAACCAGCCAAAATTCTGAATAGAGAAATTGTAGGCAACGTTAGCTGCGTCCGCCAGCTGATCAGGAGCAACGGCTCCCCATATTGCAAAGAGCGCAACGATGATAATTGAGATTATGAATACCATGAAGTGACCTCCGTTATGTAAGCTTCAGCTAACTGTTCTTAGTATGTTCAAGTCCAGCTTGTTATATTTCAGAGAGCCAGCTGTTGATAAATTAAAACAAACCGCCGTGTAATGAAACACTGGTCGGTTTGTTTTATCTTAACAGAATAATATTTTTATCGCGAACCGCCCCTTGTGAACGGGACTTCAATGAAGACATTAATTCGTTTCTGAATCGCTGCTTTCGATATGAAATTGATCCGAAGACGATTTGAGCTTGCCGGCAAGGTTTGCAAGCTGCCCCGAAATACCTGATAGTTCATTGGCCGAACGCTGCTGCTCTACAGCACTGGCAGAAACTTCTTCGGACATGGCTGAAGTTTCCTCGGTTGCGGAAGCAATATAGCTTAGATGCTGCTCCACCTCTTGGCGAATGGATTGCATATGAATTGTACGATTTTCCAAACGTTGAGCAAGCTCATTCACTTCAGAGGATAAATGGCTGACTTGTTTGAAACTTTGAAGACATGCAGCGATCTGTTCTTCCTGCTCCTTGGCAGCCAGCATATTTGAATCCAGATGTGTTCCCATATGATGAATCTCTTGAACAAATGAGCTCAGAATTTCGTCAATCTCCTGAATCGAACGTTCAGATTCCTGAGCCAGATGTCCCATCTCATTAGCAACAACTCCAAAACCTTTACCCGCTTCACCTACACGGGCTGCTTCAATCGAAGCATTTAACGATAAAATTTGAGTTTGCTTTAAAATGTTGTGGATCTGTCCACTGATGGTAGAAGCAAGTTCCGAACGTGTCGTCAGCGACTTGGAAATATTCTGTTGATCTTCAACAAGTTTGGCATTCTCACGGCCTTTTTCAAGAAGCATCTCATGTTGGCGTGTCACTTGTACCTGCAGTGCAGACAGCTGTTCGGAAGTATGGGTGAACTGTTCCACATAAGAACCCACTTCATTCATAATACTCCCCAGACTTTCAGAATGCTGGACGGAACGTTCTGTCTCTTCGGCTTGTTTCATGGAACCTATGGCAATTTCTTCGATTGCTCTGGAAAGTTCTTCAGACTGACGCTGGTTTCTCAGAGACGTCTCTGCAATATTTTTCGAAGACTGCTGCAGCGTAGAGGAGCCTTGCTGTATTCCCTTCATAATGTTTGTTATTTGCATAACCATAGTATTAATGAGGTTACTGATGTCCCCGAGTTGATCGTTAGTCATCCGAGTAGATACAACTTGGAGATTACCGGAAGCGACCTGTTCCAGGCTTACCTTAATCTCCGATACTTGTCGAAGGATACCCCTTACCACAAGCAGCATGATGAAGAACGATAGAATTAAAACCACTGCAAAAATCGGGATAACTTTGCCATACGTATAATTCAACGTTATTGCAGAAACACGTTCAACTTCTGCTGCAGACTGGTCCATGCCCAAATAACCAATAATCGTTCCTTGCGAATCTTTAATTGGTGTAAAAGAGGACATCAGCTTTCCCCAGACAGGATCTTCGACAATGCCGGTAGTCACAACTTCACCGCTTACCAAACGTTCTAGCGTTTGAGAGTTCAGCTCAAATGCAGTGCCGTAGGGACTGTATTCCGCATCGCCCCAATCCGCGCCATCCACGGTGTAGACCCATCCATTCGGTGTTTTATTATACATATAAACATAAAGGGCCCCCGATTGAAGGCGAGCCTTAACAAGCTGTTCTCTAAGTGTCTTGTATTCAGAGCTTTCCTCCGAAGCTGAAGTGTATAACGAGTTAATTAACGCTGATTCCTTACCCATCTCAGAAGCGATATTCACTGCAAGCTTCTGGTTGTTATGCTGCATTGTCATCAAAGATGAATTTTCACTGGAGTAATTCGTTGCCCATAGAATCAGGCCGCCCATAGCAAGCAGTGGGACAAGGATGATCGAATATAGTTTTAACCTTAAATCCATTCTTTTGCTGCGCTTTTGTTTCACGTTCTGTTCCCCCTTGGAAGTAAATAAAACAATATGGCTATATGTATAGCTCCATACTCTTTATCGTAAAAATGAAGAGGGAAATGTAGACTGATTCATAATTTAGTTGCATCCGCTCATGTTTTTAGAAGAATAAATACTGCATAATAGAATGAAGCGTATTTTTCCCTATAGGGAGAGGTACAACATTTGGAGCAAACATGGATCGGGGTTGTATATCGTGTTAAGGCAGGAAGCAATAAAGATCATCATCGAAAATGATATCACTAAACTAGCTAGAGATGAACGTGAAGCCATGTTATTGAATTCTTGGGGAATCAATGAAGATGACCCGGAATTCCATTTTTTTTCGAAGTCTTTGCAGGATGAACTGCTGAGTTCAGATGTACCAACAAAGGATATAATGGACGTTCGTTACAACGAATTGTTATTTAAGGTGTCCGAAGGCAGTTTCTATGGAAAACCCAACGAATATTTATCTAAACTTGTCTCGGAAATAGCAGGAAGCAGTATTGAAGTCGAAGGCCGCGTGGAGAAATTATTAGCTTGTCCTTGTTGTAACTACGAAACCTTGGAACAGCGAGGAGAATATGATATTTGTCCCGTTTGTTTCTGGGAGGATGATGGTAACAATGATCCAAGCAGGTACAGCGGACCTAATCACATGACATTGTCAGAAGGCAGGAGTAATTACGAAAAGTATGGAGCATGCTCCGAAAGAGAAGCTGATTTGGTAAGTTCTAATCGATATGAAATCTATAAAAAAGCTGATTAAAATTTCTATGGATTTTCGGGAAAAGAAAGCAGCTGATCGAGGTGATCGGCTGCTCTGTTTACGGCTTTTGCAAGGTGATATTGTTTCGATATTGGACGATTGTTTCGATATTAATATTTTTTATCCCTTTCAGGTATTTATCAAAGAAAGCAGCTGATAGTTCATTAATGCGGGTCTGTACCTGTCTTGGTTCGGCTCCACTTGGCGGCAGTAATGGAGAGAATAGATAAAAGTCCGTGAAACTCATATGATTGGCATGGTCAAAGACGACGAAGTAGGAATCCGTTCCCGCAGCTGCTCTTTTACGTCTTTCCTGGGACTCAGCCCAAAATCGCTGATAATGTTCTCGGTCATGCCCGGAAGCTTCAACGGCTTGATCCAGAGATTGCGCAAACCATCCATCGTCGATGCTCTGCACAGCATTCATCTGCAAATACGGTTTATCAAAACCTCGTTCAGGGACCGGGTCACCATAAAGGACCCCATCCATATTCAGAGCCGCCTGAATCCGCGCATCCTTCATCAGCATTTGAGCTGCCGCCGCACCTCCGAACGAATGACCCAATACCCCGACTTGATTCATATCCACTTTTCCCGAGAGAAAACCTGAATTTGCATCAGAAGACATGGCCTCGATATGATCGAGAACAAATTTGGTGTCATCGACCCAATAATTCATTTTTGTTGCATAATCTTCAAAGCCCGATAAACTTTCCAATTGGAGTAGAGCGATCGTTTGATCAGGGTATATAACGGCTGCCGCATCGTAAGGATGGTCAATGCCCACCACGATATACCCCTGACTTGCCAGCTCTTCCACTTGAAATGTGTTTTGGTTACGAAAACCGGTTAAACCCGGAGAAAACAATAATAATGGAAAACGTTCTTGCGCAGATGATATTTTGGCATCCGTATGAGCATGGGTTTTTACATATCGAAGTTGAGAAAGTAAAAAAGGCGGCAAAGACATGGCTTCCCGAATTCCGGATAACACGACAGGCACATTCTCGATATAATCTGCGTCTGGTAACCCAGAAGAAGTTTCGGCAGGGTACCAGATCTGCACCATGAGCTTCCGACGATCATCAGGGTCGTCCGTTGCTGGCTCACCTCTCGTTACGTCTTCCATGAAGAGTGTAGACGTCCCTACTGGAAAGGGCCCCGCCGGTTCTGAGAAAGCAAAGACCGGCAAAATGGTTGGCAGGAGAGCTGAAGCGCCAATATAGACAGTCAGGAGCAGCACAACTGCACCTTTTTTTAACCACGCTCTTGTTTTTGATAAAGATGATTTTGGTGTGGGTTGTCCTGATTTTTGAGCCCTATACGACTGGAAAGCTATTAAACCGATAACTAAAGCTGAGCCGTATAGAGCAGTATTTTGCCAGCGATAGCCTTCAAATTGGATTTGGATTCCTGCACATATGATCGAAATCCCGGCACCTATTGTTTGCCATTGGGCCTTTTTGGGGAGCGGCAGGAATACGCAACCGAAGAGCAAAATCATATTTACAATCAACAGCAGCATTTCAATGTTTCGCATGAATCCTCCTAGAACATGTATTGTAATATAAAGAGTACTGCACATAACTGTAAAGATCCTGAAGCCAATCTTACATTATCCTTACAATTGAATTGCAGGAAACCCCAACCGATAATAAACATGTATAGTACTGGAAAGATGAGAAGTAAGAGAATTGCCAGCTTGGAGGAATACAGAGATGAATCATAACCCAAACCTAAAAATGAAGCGCACAGTCTTGATCGTAGATGACGAAGAAGAGATTGTGGAACTGCTGCGAATTTTCCTTGTAAAGGAGAATTATGCTGTTAAGGAAGCCGGCAGCGGGCAGGAAGCTTGGGCCCTGCTTCAGCGGGAACATATAGACCTTGCGCTCGTGGATATAATGATGCCTGGAATGGATGGCTATCAGTTGATCAGCCGTATTCGCGAGAAGCTGAAACTGCCAGTGATCATCATTTCGGCTAAAACCGGGGATCTAGACAAAGTCACAGGACTCGGAGTTGGCGCAGATGATTTTATAGCAAAGCCGTTCAGTCCGATTGAGGTTGTGGCACGAATTCAGGCTCAGCTGCGGAGATATTATGATCTGCTTGGTGCTCAACCTGCTGCCGAAATAAAGCCTGCACGAAGCATATGCGGTTCATTACAGTTGGATCATGATTCCTGTATGCTTTTCCGAGAAAATGAGGGCATTGTACTTGGGCCGCTGGAATATAGGCTGTTAAACCTGTTCATGAATGCTCCTGGACGAATATATACCAAGAAACAAATCTATGAAGCGGTATGGAACGAACCCTACCTTGAGGACAGCAACACCGTTATGGTTCAAATCAGCAGACTTCGAGATAAGATTGAGAGCGATCCCAAGCATCCTCGCTATCTCCAGACGATCAAGGGGCTCGGCTATAAATGGGCCAGCCAGGCGAGCAGCAAATGAGAACGCGCAGCATGCATTCAAGCCTAATGATCAATTATGTATGGTTTACTATCTTTTTTGCGCTCATTTGTTACGTGGTATACAGCATTATGTACGATGCCAGGGATGAATATATGAATCAAACGCTGCCTTTGGTAGAGGCGGACAATTTGGTTCGGGAAGAGTGGGAGGAAATTCCCTACGAAACCGCAGCCTCTATGGGCGGATATGTGCAGGTTCTGGATGAAAATTACCATGTCGTTTTCACTAGAGGACGTGCAGATGAAGAATCTCCTCAAAGTTATACGGAAGAAGAGCTGCTGAGCCTGTTCTATGAGTCTTCTGATTCAGATTATTACTCCATTGCACCGCAATTAACGAAAACAGGAGAAAAGCATCATTTGCTGGTTGTGATACCCGGAGGGGCGATCATGAAAGAAAGCAGAATCGTACGAACCGATCGGGAACAGACCGCATATTTCGTCAGACTGATTGTCACTGGATTGATTGTATTTGCTGCAGCATTTTCTCTTATGCTCTGGTTATACAGCCGGATTACTGCCAGAAAAATAACGCTCCCACTTCGAGCTGTCTCGAGCAGACTGGCGGCAGTATCGGAAGAGGAGCAGGGAGAACATCTCCAAATTAAGGCCAATAGGGAACTTATGGAGATCCAACTGAATTTCAACCGCATGACGACCCGGCTGCAAAAAGCGCGCGAAGATAAACGACGGTTGGAAAATGACCGTACACGCATGTTTATGGACATTTCACATGACTTGAAGACTCCCATTACCACCATTCAGGGATATGCAGAAGTCTTGCGCTTAGGACTGGAACAGGATGATTTTCAGCGCAAAAAATATGCAGGATACATCCATCGAAAAGCTCTTTTTATCGGTGCTCTCGTTCAGGACCTGTTGGAGTTGACCAAACTCGAAAACGCATCTTTCTCTTTTAAACGAGTACAGGGTGATCTGTCCGAAATATGCCGCACAGAAGCAGCTGATCTGTACGATTTCTTTGAACAGAAAGGCATTCAGTTAGATATTACAATACCTGATAAACCGGTTTTATTTCATTTTCATGAGGGATTATTCAGAAGAATCATTCATAATTTGCTTGCGAATGCCTTAAAGTACAATACTCACGGCGCTCATGCGTGGTTTACACTGGAAGAAAGAGAGGAAGGTGTACTTTTGACCGTAGGGGATGATGGGCCAGGGATATCTGAAGACTTAGCGGCATCCGTATTCGACCCGTTTGTACGTGGGGACCGGGCGCGCCGCAATGATGGTGGGTCTGGATTAGGGCTTTCCATCGTAAAAAGCGCGGTTGAGAAGCATAACGGGGTCGTTTGGATGGACCGCAGGGCAAAAGGCACACTGATATCTATCTACTTTCCTTTCTAAGCATCTCACAGAATTGCAGTCAGCCGCTATTATGTCGAGGTACAAGACTTGTTCCATTTGAAGTCGCTGTTCTAGCGGCTTTTTTCTCGTTCAAGTACTGTCCAAACCATTATGCTCGTTCATAAACTAATGGACAGATTGATTAACTATAAATAAATTTTATCTTGATTGAAGTAGTAGGCACTTTATACTTAACCTAGAACACGAGAAGATCAAAGTGAGGTGTCTGGATATGAATACCCAAGCTTTATTAGATAAAATAACAGTACTTTTTAAAGAAGAGTTAAAAGGGAATTTGATCGGTATTTATTTGCATGGGTCATTGGCTATGGGATGTTTTAATCCCAATAAAAGTGACATCGATTTTTTAGTTATTGTAAAAGAAAAGCTTACACCAGCAAATAACTCCAGGATTGCAAAAATCGCTTTATCATTGCATGATGAAATGTCTGTGAATTTTAATGAACGCGGAATAGAATTTACCATTATTCTAGAAACGTACCTAAAACCTTTTGTCTATCCTACACCTTTTGAGTTCCATTATTCTGATTACCATAGGAAGAAATATCGTACGGATGAGAATTATGTTTGCGGCGGATTGGAAGATAAGGATTTAGCTTCTCAAATTGCTGCTGCCTACGAGAGAGGAAAAACCCTGTATGGACAACCATTATGTGAACTTTATGAACCGATTGATAGTCAATACTACCTCGACTCTATATTAAACGATGTGGAAGGATGTGCTGATGAGATCATGGACACTCCTCCTGCATACCTTACTCCTATGTACATAACCTTGAATTTTTGCCGAGTTCTTTATTACGTAAAAGAAGGTAAAATATCTTCGAAGCGAGAGGGAGGAGAATGGGCTTTGACATATTTGCCTCGAAACTTTCAGCCCTTGGTTGAGATGTATCTAACGGCATACATCGACGAATCAGCGAGCGGAGATAAAGACAACAGCAATCTTGATATACCAAGTTTTGCAGCATTTGTTGAATATATGAAACAAGAAATAAAGCAAAGTATATCATATCGTTAAGCTAGTACAGTCCGTTTCGTAACATTGTAGTTAACATAAAAGAATTGGGGGAGTCGTTATGGGAGAAGTATGGACCAGTTCGATGCAGGGTACACCTTGGACTATAAGGAAAATGAATAAAGCGGTCAAGCAGCTGGGACATCGGGCGCTCATTTCGTTTGTGATCGATATAGATAAACTTGAAGATCTACAAGCGTTAGATAAGCATGTTTTTGCTAAACGTCCGGATTTAATATTGTCTGTACATCAAATTGATATGAAGGGTTGTTATACGGAAGAATTATTACAAACTATAGCTAGTTTAAAACATATAACAGCTTTACAATTAAAGCTATATCATCCGATTGATCTTAGTATACTTGGTAAGCTAGAACAATTGCAGTTTCTATCCATAACAAGTAAAAGTCGGTAAGCTTAGAATTCCTTTCTACTTTCAGTAATCTACAATATCTTTCTTTATATGGAACATTTGTAGATTTAGCGCCTATAGAAGATGCAGCTGAACTAGACACACTCATTCTGAGTACGAATATTCATGAACTGAACTTTGTTCGTCATTTAAATCAATTGGAATGTCTCTTTATTCATGATTGTACCCTTAAAGGATCCTTGGAAGGACTTGCAGATTCTAATGTTAAAATGCTCAGCTTAGCTAATATACGTAACTTAACGGACCTGGATGATATAACTTCAATGCATAATCTTACTTACCTGCGATTATCCTTACCCAAGGTGGAGGCTTTATGTGATTTCTCTAAAATGAATAACCTTAGGCAGCTGGAAATGGACCATATGAAAGCATTAAAACATATAGATCAATTGTGGTCAGCACCGCGTCTCGAAATGTTACAGTTAAGGCAAATTCCCACAAGCATCAAAGCCAAAGATTTAGAGCCTTTAACTGAAATGAAGCACTTGCAACAACTGGATTTTCGATTTATTGATTTTAATAAAGGAAGGATTGCAGCATTACGCAGCTGGTTTAACCAAGCAGGAAAAGACCATATTCTCTATGAGAATATTGCTGAAGACAAGCGAATGAAGTCCATGTGGTTAATACATTTACAAAAGCATTTAGGTTAAAATAAATAACAGATAATTCACAAGCAGTACAAATTCTAAGCGGTGTTTTCAGTTTTTTAAAAGATATGTATTAGCAGAAAAAGTTCTTTACTTAAAACTGAAAAATGCTCTAAAGAGGGCAGACAGTTGTTAAATCGGTTCAGCTGGAAAGAAAATGATGTTTATGTAATACCTCTGACAGACTCCGTTTCTACAGTTATTCAATTACTCAAAAAAACTTATATTATCATGTTTAATATTTTTTTGGAGAATTCAACCTCTGCTTGGAATGAGGTTAATTTACAGAATATTCACGAATTTCGAGTGATCCGAGTGCTGCATTCGGCTGTAAAATTAACCGCAAAACAAAAATTGAAAGGTTCGGCGGCGATCCCCAAAACAGATGTCGAATTACCCAAACATTATATTAGTCGAGATTTCGGAAAACGTCGGGACTCATGCTCTACTCGGTTCAACCTATCCTTCGAAATCACTTGAACAATTAGAGCCGTATGAATTAACTGCATTACATACAGCTAAAGATCTGATGCATAGACTCTACTGGTCATACTCTGTTACTTTCGGGCTCTTCAAATCTGAATAGGTAAAAGGGACTGTCAAATTCAATAGCGAAGTTCGGATAAGAGATTAGTTGAAGTCTATCGGAAGTTAAATTGGACAGGTATTCAGGTTTCTCCATATCGAAAGGATTCAGACTTTCAAAACTGGATTTAAGTTCTCGAATAACAGGCTCCACAGCTGCACTCACTGAAAATTTGGTTGATCGTAAGAATTAAATACAAATGAAGACTAGAATACTATAAGCATACCATTAATTGGTCATTAAATGTGAGGGGACTGCATACATAAAACTGCATGTCCTTTTTTGTGTCCATTGACATGGAAGGACAAATACATGTTCCCGTGGAAAGCCGCTATTGTAAATAACGGCTTTATAAAATACCACCCTATAGTTAAAATCAGAGTGGTGCATATAATTATTTAAGGTGCTGGTGGCGCTGGTGCTGAGAAGAGTGTAATACTATGAGGTTCAGATGGTGCTTTATCTGTCCCTGTTTGTTCCGTCAGCATCTGCTATAAATGTGATATTGTATGTTCCCTCTTGGGAAATAACTTGATTATAGAAAGTGAAGGCCAAGCTATAAGACCCTAAAAGCCCATCTATAATAACTTTGTGTCCATTATCGTATATCATGTCTTGAGTGAATTGCTTCCAAACTGTTCTGCCATCATGATAATAATTATCTACACCAAATGTAATCCCTTCTGCTGTTATTTCTAGAGTACCATTGGTATAAGGCTCGCCAGGAAGATAATTGAGACGAATCTGTTGTGGGATTGATCCAGCCTCCAGTGTTAATTCTCTAACACTTTCATTGAACCCGTAGTGAGTGGATTTCAAAGTCGGCGCCGGACCTTTAGTTAAAATGAATTCAAATACATTTTCAGTACTCTTTGGAGACATGTATTCAGTATTCGGATCAAATGCAGTTATTACATATTTATAAGTCCCAGGCTCCAGAACACCAATATCACCAGTTAAAGACCCATCGATATTACTTTTTCCAATGTACTGTTCATTTCCTAGTTCGCCTTCATCGACTATATTATTTTCGTTCTTTCTTTTTGGTCTAAAAGCTCAATAAAAAAAAGTAGTGATCTGGATTAACTTAATTGGACGAGTAAAAAACGAAATACTCATTGCTTCTTCATGCTATATGCGATATATTGCATACAAGAATAATTGTAATGAGGATGAAAAACAATGCCAATTCCTAAAGATTTTGCTTTACCCGTCCGTATGTCGGCAAAAGAACGAGCATTTTCTCAGATTCAACGGTGGATTATTGATGGAACACTGCAGCCAGGTGAAAAGCTAATTGATGCGGAAATGGCTGAATCGCTCGGAGTCAGCCGGACTCCGATTCGGGAGGCATTTCAGTTACTTGAAGTTCAAGGTCTCGTGTCTATGCATCCAGGAAAAGAAACAAAGGTAACGACTATTGAGAAAAACGATATTTTTAAGATGTATTCAACGATGGCTGCTCTTCAGGCCTTGGCTGCTGAAATTACCGCCAAAATTATTGTTCCTGAACAAATCGAGAAATTAAGATCCATCAATTTGGAATTTGCAAGTTCGATCAAGAATGGTCAAGTTTATCAGGCCATGGAGGTAGATGAGCTATTTCACAATTATATCGTGAAGCTCTCAGATAATTCTTACGTGGCCACATTTAACACATCTCTTCAGATTCACATTAGGCGATTTAAATATGTGTTTCTAAAACAACCTATTACAGCTACACTTGCTTCTGTCGAAGAACATGATTTGATTATTAAAGCTTTTGAAGACAAGAATAGCGACGATGCCCATAAACTAATGAAACAAAATTTTATCAGGCCGATGCAGGAACTGTACGAGATACTTTGAAGTGAGGGGTTAAGGACATGGAAAATAAAAAAGATCTTCGTATTCGAAGCAGGGTAATCAGTGAAGGCGCTAACCGGGTACCGAACAGGGCCATGCTGCGTGCGGTTGGTTTCCAGGATGAGGATTTCAAAAAACCAATGATCGGAATAGCGAGCACGTGGAGTGAGGTAACACCGTGTAATATGCACATCAACGATTTAGCGGTACAAGCTAAACAGGGCGCACGTGATAACGGTGGTGCGCCGCTAATTTTTAATACAATTACCGTGTCAGATGGAATCTCGATGGGGCATGGAGGAATGTTGTTCTCGCTGCCAAGTCGCGAAGCTATTGCTGATTCGATTGAAATTGTGAGCGGAGCTGAGCGTTTTGACGGCGTTGTTGCGATCGGTGGCTGTGACAAGAATACGCCTGCATGTCTAATGGCTATTGGACGCATGAACATTCCCTCCGTTTATGTATATGGGGGAACCATTCAACCAGGTAATCTCGACGGCAAAAAAGTGGATATCGTTTCCGCTTTTGAAGCCGTTGGTCAATATCAAGATGGCAAAATATCAGATGAACAGCTGCATAAGGTCGAATGTAGTGTTTGTCCAGGTCCAGGCGCTTGCGGAGGCATGTATACCGCTAATACGATGGCCGCTGCTGCAGAAGCAATGGGTATGTGTTTGCCTGGTTCTTCTTCGACATCAGCTATCTCGGCGGATAAAGCAAAGGAATGCGAAGCAGCCGGTAAACAGGTCATCTCACTGCTTGAACAGGAAATCTATCCAAGAGACATTATGACAAAGAAAGCATTTGAGAATGCGATCACCGTTGTTATGGCTCTGGGGGGATCAACCAACGCATTTCTCCATCTGCTGGCTATTGCGCACTCCGTAGAAGTGGATTTAACCTTGGATGATTTTGAGCGAATTCGTCTGCGTGTTCCTCATCTGGCAGATCTGAAGCCAAGTGGTCAATATGTGATGCAGGATTTGAATGATATTGGCGGTGTTTCAGGGGTAATGAAGCTGTTGCTTGCTGAGGGATTACTTCATGGGGATTGCCTCACGGTAACAGGTAAAACGTTGGCGGAGAATTTAGCGGAAACGGCTCCACTTCCGAATGACCAAGAGATTATACGACCACTCGATAATCCGCTGAAGCCAGATGGACCCCTGGTTGTGCTTCGAGGTAACCTCGCTCCTGAAGGTGCTGTTGCCAAAATGTCAGGCATGAAGATACAGCAGTTTTCAGGCCCGACTAAGGTGTACGATAGCGAAGATGAAGCGACAGAAGCGATTATGAATGATGAAATTCAAGAAGGAGACGTCTTGGTCATACGCTATTGTGGTCCGAAGGGTGGACCAGGTATGCCTGAGATGCTTTCCGTAACAGCACTCATTGTAGGCAAAGGACTCGGCGGGAAAGTTGCTCTCATCACAGATGGCAGGTTCTCAGGTGGCTCGCATGGATTTGTAGTCGGCCATGTATCACCTGAGGCACAAGTAGGCGGACCGATCGCTTTGCTCCAAAATGGGGATCTCATCACCATTAACAGTGACATCCAGGAGATGAAGGTTGAAGTATCAGAAGAAGAGTTAGCGGCTCGAGCGAAAGCGTGGGTTCAACCTCCGCTGAAAGTAAAATCCGGTGTACTCGGTAAATATGCCAAATTAGTTTCCTCGGCTTCAAAAGGAGCAGTAACAGATATGATGGAATAAACAAAAAACAGCAATGCTATATACAGCAAAGCTGCTTTAGAAGTCAAGAATGCCGCAAGAAAATGATGAAGAATACCTTTTGTAAAGATTAATTTGTATACCTCCGTTAATTTCTATTTGATAATTAACGGGGGTTCTTTTTGTAAATGCTGAGATAATATTAGAGCGCAGCAGTAAAGAAGAGAAGATTTATCAGATTTATTACCGGATTGAGGGAGATGGAGAATTCATTTTGCGAATAATGGTCTCGTATTTCGATGATTCAATCACCATCCTTGCGGATGAAGCTTAAAATTGCGCTGCGTGCCTATAATGTTCTGTGTGAAAGTTTGGCACGGGAGCTGCAGAAAGCAAACGTTGAACAATAACACATCGATCCAGCTCTAGTTAGATCTACCTCGATCTAGTAAGATACATTGGATGGTTCTTTTCCGGGCTTTCGTGATTTAATATTTTGTAGGTTGATCGTCCTGTATATAATGGAATCTCAAGCTTTGAAAAGTCGGGAAGTCCATTCTCTAGAAAACATTGATCATCCCTATACCGCTGTACAATTTCTCCTGCTATCCACTCATGGTCGCCAAGGCTTGTAATGCTGAGCGTTCGGCATTCATACGCAAAGTAGGCATCCGTAAGAACAGGTATATCAACTTGAAGTCCTTCTTCATACCCAATATTGAATTCCTTGAATTTATCCAAATCTCTTCCGCTGTATGTTCCAACGGCTTGAATTATTTCGGAGCAATGTGCAGGCAAAAAGTGTACACCGAATGCCCCGCTTTGCTCAATTAATGAGTAGGTAAAAGTTTCTTTGCGAAGAGATATACCATATATTCCTGGCGATGAGCCGATGTATGTGTGCCATCCTGAAGCCATGATATTTTGCTGTCCCTCATGACGCGCAGTCACTATGGCAACCATTCCGGGGTATGAGTACCATGATTCGTCTTGGATCGGTTGTCGCATGCAAGTCACTCCTAATAAAAATATTTTCAACAGGGTTTAATGATAAACAACAACATATTATTTGGTATCGATATGGAAGATGCCTATCTCATTATAATGTTCCAGCTTGTAATCAATGGTCCCCAGGCTGCAGTTCAACATCTCCATTTGCTTCAAAATATTTTGACGATGCTGCTGCAGCATTTCTTTTCTCTGTTCACTAGTGATTGAACCTTCGAGACAGAGCAGCATGAATGCTTTTATATCCTCAAGCGGCATACCACTGTCTCTCAGACAGCGTACCAATTCCAGCCAACTTATATCCATCTCCGAATATTTACGGGTACCGTACTCTGTCTTTTTCAACAAAGGCATCAGACCTGCCCGATCATAGAATCGCAATGTGGAAGCAGGCAGTTGGGTGCGTTCCGCAGCTTGTTTAATCGTAAATTCCAAGCAAATCTTCCTTTCAAAAAATGGTTAAAGGCCTTGACTTAAACCTAAGTTTAACGACTATCCTCAGATAGTACAATAGAGCGTTTACAATTATAGGCTCTAGTCCAACTATTCTCATAAGGAGTGATTCAGTTGAAATACAGAAGGCTGGGTAGAAGTGGGTTGAAGGTTAGTGAGATCGGATTGGGAAGCTGGCTGACCTATGGATCGGCCACTTCAGAGGAGGCGGCACGTGCATGTATGCGTAAAGCATACGAACTCGGCATTAACTTTTTTGATACATCAAATTCGTATCCAGGTGCGGAAGAGGTTATGGGAAACACGTTGAAGCCTTATTCACGCAGCAGTTATGTCCTTGCTACAAAGTTGTTTTTCCCGCAAGGATCGGGACCGAATGATCGCGGGTTGTCACGTAAACACATTATCGAACAGTGTGAGGCGAGCTTGAAACGATTGGGTACAGATTACATTGACTTATATCAGTGTCATCGTTTTGATTCCGAAACTCCTGTTGACGAAACGCTTCGAGCATTGGATGATCTGCAAGCGCAGGGCAAAATTTTATATGCAGGTGTCAGTGAATGGACGGCCGCACAAATTGCAGAAGCATCCGAGATCAGCAAACGTCTGAATTTGCGTCCGTTGATTTCCAATCAGCCGATCTACAATATGTTTGAGCGTTATATCGAGCGAGAAGGTGTGATTGAGCAGTGCGAGCAGGAAGGGCTGGGGATCATCGTGTTCTCTCCATTAGCACAAGGTGTTCTCACGGGCAAATACAAACCGGGGCAGCAAATTCCTGAAGGCACGCGGGCTGCGAACCATCAAACGAATGGGGTCATCAATAGTTATTTACGTGAGGATGTGCTCCAATGTACTGTACAGCTGGCGGAAATTGCTAACGAACTCGGAGTAACCTTGTCTCAATTTGCATTAGCTTGGATTCTACGTCAACCCGTAGTAAGTTCTGCCATCATTGGTTCCAGCAGACCCGCACAGATTGAAGAGAATATCAAAGCGGTTAAGCTTGAACTGACACCTGATCTAATTATGGAAACTGAAAACATTCTGTCTTCCATCAGTCATTTCGCGCCACTGCGATAATAATGAAGAAAAGAATGGGGCTGCCTAAGGGAGCTTTTCTTTTGAAATGAAAAAGTCCCTTTCCTAATTTACTCCCGATTCAGGATGTCAAACGTCTCAGGGAGAAATTTGGCATTATTTAGAAGGGATCTGTGTAGAAGTGAAACCAAGAACCGAATAGATAGCTCTCATTGTCGTTTTAACTGTTCTATATAAGAAAAAAAACAGTCAGGAATTTCCGTTGTTAATGCTCCGAACTGATCACCCGCGGCTCTCAAAGGCATAAATACTCGACCATCAACCAACATACCGTTAAGATGAACTGCCTCATCTGCATGTGCAGCCATCGGTGTAAGTAGTAAAACAATGGATAGGAATCCGGCAATTATTATAGAGTATTATTTTGAAGATAACAAAGGCACATCTTTTAACCGCTTTCGAATATCCATGACTAGAGTAAATGACTTTTCTAGTTCCATTTTGCGAAATTTAATAAAAAAATTGAAATGGCAATTCGAAAAAGTTTAAGTTTGGTAGTTTAACATTAAGCTGAAATTGGATAGCGATTAGCAGAACTCGATTTTGTACAAAGCGTAAACAAGATGGAGTAACGATTGATTTCCCCATTCCCGTAACAAATCGTTATGTGCATTTGCGGATCTTTTATTTTTTTGTCCACCACATGTGTACATAAAACAAAAAAGGTGATACATTGAAATCAATATAACCCCTTTTATAAAAGGTTTCTTCGAAGAATATCATGTCTCCTGTAAGAGGACATACGTATATCGAGGAGGGAATGGAATGTCAAGTCAAGCATTAGACCAATTCTTAAGTTCGAGCATCGAAGATCTAAAGACTAAAGATCTGTATAACGACATCGATACGCTGCAGGGTGCAAATGGTCCTGTGATTCGTATCGACGGGAAGTCTCTGATCAATTTGTCTTCTAATAACTATTTGGGATTGGCGACAGATTACCGTCTGATTGATGCTTCAGTTAAGGCAGCTCAGACATACGGGGCAGGCGCAGGGGCTGTGAGAACAATTAATGGTACGATGGATCTTCATATTGAGCTTGAAGAAAAACTAGCCCTTTTCAAAAAAACGGAAGCCGTTATCGTGTATCAATCGGGATTTAACTGCAATATGGCTGCTATATCCGCGGTAATGGATCAGCATGATGCAATCTTATCAGATGAACTGAACCACGCTTCAATTATTGATGGCTGCCGCCTGTCGAGAGCCAAGGTGATCCGCTTTAAACATTCGGATATGAATGATTTAAGACAGCAGGCGAAAGAGGCCAAGGAATCCGGACAGTACCGTAAAATTATGGTCATTACCGACGGAGTTTTCTCGATGGATGGTGATATCGCAAAACTGCCCGAAATCGTGAAAATAGCAGAAGAATTCGATCTGATTACTTATGTGGATGATGCCCATGGTTCAGGCGTTCTCGGAGCAGGTGCAGGAACCGTGAAGCATTTTGGATTGTCCGACCGCATCGACTTTCAGATTGGTACTCTTTCCAAGGCGATCGGCGTTGTCGGCGGTTATGTCGCGGGTAAAAAACAACTGATCGAATGGTTGAAGCTGAGAAGCCGCCCATTTCTTTTCTCGACATCGCTGCCTCCGGCTGTAATTGCTTCTTGCAGCGCTTCAGTCGACATTTTGATGAATGACAAAGAGCTGATCGAGAAGCTGTGGGAGAACGGCAAGGACTTGAAAAATGGATTGAAACGACTTGGATATGATATAGGCCAAAGCGAAACGCCGATCACACCTTGTATCATTGGCGATGAAGTAACCACCCAACAGTTCAGCAAACGACTCTATGAAGAAGGCGTTTATGCCAAGGCCATCCTGTTTCCGACGGTTCCAAAAGGAACGGGAAGAATACGCAACATGCCGACAGCTTCCCATACCAAGGAGATGCTGGACCAGGTGATCTCTGTTTATGAGAAAGTCGGCAAGGAAATGAAGCTGATTTAGCTGCATTCGCGGGAGTCTATTGCGGGAGGAATGTCTTATGAACAAGATTTTGGTGACCGGAGCACTAGGCCAAATCGGTTCTGAGTTAGTCGTTAAATTACGTGAGATTTATGGTGCGGATCACGTCGTTGCTGCGGATCTCAGGTCATCATCCCACGAAATTACCCAATCCGGACCATTCGAGCTGCTGGACGTGACGAATGCTAAGGCGATGTTCGAAATCGCCAAGCGGTACAAAGTAGATACCGTCATTCATTTGGCCGCGCTGCTGTCAGCTGTCGCGGAGGAGAAACCCTTGCTTGCCTGGAACTTGAATATGGGCGGTTTGATGAATGCACTTGAAGTATCCAGGGAGCTCGGCTGTCAATTTTTCACTCCAAGCTCCATTGGCTCTTTTGGCCCTTCGACTCCGAAAGACAATACCCCGCAGGATACGATCCAGAGGCCCAATACGATGTACGGTGTGAACAAGGTGTCCGGCGAACTGCTTTGTGATTACTATTTTCATAAATACGGCTTGGATACGAGGGGATTGCGACTTCCGGGTTTGATATCTTATATGACGCCACCTGGCGGAGGAACGACAGATTACGCGGTGGAAATTTATTATGCAGCCGTATCGACTGGCCGGTATACCTCGTATATCGCCAAAGGCTCAAACATGGACATGATGTATATGCCGGATGCCCTAAACGCCATCATTGATTTAATGGAAGCGGATTCATCCCGGTTGATACACCGAAATTCATTTAATGTCACCGCAATGAGCGTGGATCCGGAGGCGATCGCTGCAGCAATTCGGGATGAGTTTCCCGGCTTTATCCTCGATTATGACATTGACCCGAAGAGACAGGCGATTGCCGATAGCTGGCCGCATTCCATTGATGCGACGGCAGCAAAAACAGAATGGGGATTCCATGCCCGCTACGACTTGAAGGCCATGACGAAGGATATGCTTTCACAGCTAAGCGAGAGACAAATGCTTCGCAAAGCTTAAAGCTATGATGAATATGCTATACAAAGCGAGTAGAAATACAAAAGAAAAGCTGCAGTAAAAGGTCAGCCTTAACCGGACCTTTTGCTGCAGCTTCTTTTATCATCCAGCCCTGACATTTCCCTAGTCTGCGGCTTATCAGATAAAGAACACGGCATATTGCACCGTCTGTCATATGAGCAAATCATTATATGGCCTTATACACTTGCGTGGTTTCTTAAATATGAGAAGAATGGTCCCATTGTAGTAACACAGGGGGCAATATCTAAAAGATGAAAATATGATCAATTTAATGTGTATGAGAACCACTCTTTATAGAAAAAGCCTTTGTGTTGGATCTTTTGATTTCTTCTCATACATGTCATTATCAAAAATAAGATGAGTTATGAGCTCCACTTAAAAAATAATTCAATGGATGGTGCAGTGATGATTAATCATAAACTCAAAGTTATCGAACGCATGTCAGCAGGTGAAGGATTATCGTTGGATTTTGAGGAACTCATAATTCATGGTGTGTCTATTGACTCCAGGAATATAACGCCAGGGAATTTATTTGTTCCAATCATAAGAGAGTTAGATGGTCATAATTATGTAAGTGAAGCAATATCTAAAGGAGCAATTGCTTCTTTCTGGCAAAAGGATCACCCTAGTCCACCAGATCATTTTCCGTTAATTTATGTAGATGACTGTTTAGAATCCTTACAAAAATTAGCGGCAGAATACCGAAAAGAGTTACAAATTAAAGTTATAGGTGTTACGGGAAGCAATGGTAAAACAACTACAAAAGAGATGCTAAATTCTGTCTTACAGGAAAAATTTCGAGTCCATAAAACAGAAGGTAATTTAAACAGTCAAATCGGTGTCCCTTTAACGATTTTAGCGATAGATAAAGATTCTGAAATTGCAGTAATCGAGATGGGGATGAGTGAAAGAGGTCAAATTGAGCAGCTCTCCCGAATTACTCATCCAGACATAGCCTTAATTACAATGATAGGAGTTTCACATCTATCTAGTCTCGGCTCTAGAGAACAAATAGCAGCAGCAAAATTAGAAATTATTAGTGGTCTAAAGAATGGTGGGTGCTTTGTTTTCCAAGGTGACGAGCAGTTATTAGTTAAAGAAATAAATAATATTAAAAGAAATATCTTATTAGAAACAATTAGTTTTGGACAGGGAGACTTTAATGATGTAATTGCCAAAAATACAATATCAAGTGCCGAGGGTTCACAATTCTCAGTTGCAAACCAAGTGTACTACCTTCCACTTCCTGCTAAGCATAATATTAATAATGCTCTTGCTACCATTGCTATTGCTCTAAGATTGGGTTTAAACACTTCTGAAATTAATGAGGGGTTTACTCAGCTGAAATTGCCTAATATGAGATTTGAGAAAATCAGTTCACCCTTGGGATTTACCATTATTAATGATGCTTGGAATGCCAGCCCGGATTCCGTCTATGCAGCAGTTACGACTTTTCAGGAAATGACGGGTTATAGTAAGAAGCATTTAGTAATTGGTGATATGCTTGAACTGGGCGATAATGAAATAGAGTTTCACCAAGTTGTTGGAAGATACCTTGATCCAGATAAAATAAATTATATTTATACTTATGGTGATCTCAGTTATTATATTGGTTCAGAAGCAAAAAGAAGATATCCATTAGAGGCAGTGATGACTTTTAAAGATCAAATAATCCTAGCGAATACATTAAAGCAAAAAATCAAGATAAATGATGTGATTTTGTTAAAAGCATCTAGAGAGATGCAAATTGATTTAATAATTCCTTCCTTAATGAATTAGTTCGACTACCTAAATTTTTTATAGCTGCATTTCGTATTTATCAACTGATTCTTCTATAGCAAGTGGAAGTCCATTACAGCTCGTATGGAAAAGAATTCAGATAAACAATATACTAGCTATAACAGTTTATTGTTGAGGTGAATATCTAATGGATGAAATCGATGAATCAAAACAACTTGTATTACAAATCGGCGGTGCATTGAAAAAGTATAGAAAAGAAAAAAACATAACCTTGGACGACTTATCCGAATTAACAGGCGTAAGCAAACTTACACTGGGAAATATCGAACGTGGCGAGACAAATCCGACTCTGGCAATCATATGGAAAATTTCAAAAGGGATATCTTTACCGCTATTGGCTTTGATCCAAACAGAGAAGCCGGTTCGTGTTTATCGTGCTGGCGAAGGATTAAGGTTTTCTAATGATGAAAAAAATTGGAGCATTGAACCGGTCTTTAAAAGCAATGATATTGAAATGTGCCGGGCGTACTTACAGCCAAACAGCTCGTATTGTCCTGAAGGTCATCACGTAAATACAACTGAAATTGCAACAGTGATGACAGGTTCCATTGAGATACAAGTCGGTGAAGAAGTCTACACACTGAATCAATATGATACGATCAGTTTTCGTGCAGATTCTCCTCATTCTTATACCAATCGTACCAACAGCCAAACCGTTCTCCATATTTCCTTAAAATATGGTTTCTAAAATTCGAAAATCCACTTATGAAATACAACTTCGATTTCCATGACGGAAGATCTGAGTTGTATTTTTTTATATAAATTCAGTATGTTTTAAAATACTTATTGATTAAAAAAGTATATTATAATATACTTTCACTATTCGCGCGGATGCTATAGCAAAGATTTTCAAATCAGAATAAAGCAAATCATACGAAAGATTACAGGAAGGAGAAATAAAGTATGCCGAATAAACAACAAAACGTACAGTCCTCTATGGGGTTGATCATTCTCGGCATCATTGTTATTGCAGCTAATATACGTACTCCCTTAACCTCAGTAGGTCCTTTAGTGAGTCTTATAAGGGATGACGTTCATATTTCAAATACATCAGCAGGCCTGATCACGACGGTACCCTTGCTGGCCTTTGCTCTATTATCGTCTCTAGTACCCAAATTAGGACGAAGATATGGGGTAGAGCGTATTATTATGATTGCTCTAATTTTTCTGACTGCTGGTATTGTTATACGGTCATTATCGGGCGCAATTCATCTGTTTATCGGGACAGCGGTTCTAGGATTCGCGATTGCCATATGTAATGTGTTATTGCCAAGTATAATCAAAAGAGATTTTCCAGATAAAATTGGCTCCATGACAGGTGCTTACTCCATTTCAATGAATTTATGTGGAGCAATCGCATCAGGAATCAGTGTGCCCCTAGCTGTGAACGCTGGTCTTAAATGGCAGGGTGCATTAGGAGTATGGGGAATTCTAAGCTTTATATCGGTCCTCTGTTGGCTGCCTCAATTAAGAAAACAAACAAAGCAAACAGTCACGACGAGTCAAAGAATTGTCAGCCATGATGTGAATGTTTGGAAATCCCCGCTTGCCTGGCAGGTAACCTTGTTCATGGGGATACAGTCCATGATATTTTATGTATTGATCGCTTGGATGCCTGAAATTTTAAAGCAGCAGGGAATTGCCCCCAACCAATCAGGATGGTTCTTGTCCATCATGCAGTTAGGGATGCTTCCATTTACTTTTATCGTTCCTGTTATTGCTGGGCGTATGTCTAACCAACGTTTGTTAGTAGTCATCACTACCGTTTTGCTTTTAACGGGAACACTCGGACTTCTATACGGCTGTCCCAATATCATTCTGCTGTGGATCATCATGCTCGGAATTGGTGGAGGCTTCGCCTTTAGTTTGTCCATGATGTTTTTCGGACTGCGCACTGAGAATGCGCATCAAGCAGCGGAACTATCCGGCATGGCACAATCGATCGGATATCTTCTTGCCGCTATGGGTCCAGCCCTTATTGGATATCTGCATGATGCATCAAATAGCTGGGACCTGCCACTTTTTATTTTGCTAGGAGCTTCGGTCCTGCTCTTTTTAGTAGGCATGGGAGCAGCAAGCAATCGTACTGTAGGCAGCCCAAATCGTTACGAGCAGCCGCGGAAAGGATGATAACGATGTTTGACAAAGTTATGGTGGCCATTGATAAAGCTGAAATAACCAATAAACTTCTTGATGCAGCCGTTGAAATAGCCCAAAATAAACATTCTCAAATCACCTTGGTTAAAGTAAGTCAGGATTATGTGTCGAATGGAATGACATATGTACCCGAGAGATTTTTGGAAGAGATAGTGGACGAAATGGAAAAAGCGAGTTTGGAGCTGCTGCAGCACGCCAAATCTAAATTAAAAGCTGAAGGGATAAATCCGGAAACTGTTCATCTCAAAGGAGATCCTGCGTATGAGATATTAAAATATGCAAGGGAAACCGAGCAGCAGCTTATTATTATCGGAAGCCGGGGACTAATAGGGGTAAAAGGAATGATGCTTGGAAGTGTCAGCCACAAAGTTTCACAATTATCAAGCTGCCCAGTCCTCATTGTACACTAACTCTTTTAGGAACTACTGAAAGGTTGCATTGTTACAGTGGCGGAGAAGTATATCGCAAGAATTATACAGCGGCAATGTAGGATACGAATATCCTACATTGCCGTTGTTTCTAGAGCTAGCAGCTGCCCACGTCATGAACAGAATGGGAGGTTACATCGAATCTTGACATTAGGTTTGTAATCGTTCTGCAAGCAATGGACAGCACCCTCCGCCAATTGACGATGATAATTATTATCATTATAATGTGTCCATTCTATATAAAAGGGGGAAAGAAATTTGTTACATAGAAAAAACTTTAAAGCTGCTTTACTCCTACTATTGTTTAGTATCCTTTTCCTTTCTGGTTGTGGTATAAATGACAGCAAACGCGTTACGCAAAGTGATCATAATGCAGTTAAAACGGACGAGAGCGCGTCCGATAACTCCATATCTATCCAGAACGAAGAAGGGGAAACCACAATAATTGGAGAGCCCAAAAAGATTGCAGTTCTAAATTGGCAGCTAGCTGATTTTCTCTTAGCCTTGGACATCAAACCTTATGCTATGACAAATTTTATTGGGGAGACGAACCTGGAATATTTAGAGAACGATGCATTAGATGGTGTAATTGATCTCGGAGACAAGCCCAATCTCGAATTACTCTCTCAAAGCAATCCGGATTTAATCATCGGTTGGGAAAGCCGAAGAGAAATTTACGACCAGTTGACCAAAATCGCACCCACAATCCTTACAAAGGAAAATGAGGATTGGCGTAAATCTTTGCAAGAACTCGGAAGTATGCTTGGCAAAAACAAGGAAGCGGAAGAATGGTTAGCTCAGTATGATCAGAAGGCAGCTGCTTCAATGCACCTCCTTAGCTCAAAGATTGATCCTACTGAAAATGTCCTCTATATGCGTGTGATGCCTAAGGTACTTCGAATCTATAACTCAACTCAATCCTTGGGAGCAACGTTATCTCAAGATATGGGCCTACACTATTTGCCTCAAACCGAATCGATCCAAAATTTCGAAAATATTTCAATTGAACAGCTGCCTGAGCTAAATCCAGATCATATTTTTATTCAGGTAGGGCGCCCTCTGCGTGGCGGAGATCAAGAAGCTAAAAAGATATATGAGGAGTTAACTCGAAGTTCGATCTGGAACAGCATGAAGGCAATGAAGAATAAACAAGTGTATACTGTACCTCACTGGGTCATTAGTGACGCTCCCTATATTAAGGAGAAATCGATTGATCTCTTGTTAGAGAAGCTCGGCGTGAACTAATAATGCAGCCTTCAGTTAGGAATGTTGGTTAATGCTTAGCCATCCTTTTGAATAGACCTGGCAGGAAATGCAATCGGTTCCCTTTTAGACTTGTATCTAATCGGCATCTTGCTTTTCAAATCATTAAACTAACGGGCAGAATAAATCAATCAAGGATGTTACAATGGAGACGCATATTTAAAAGTAAAGGAAATGAATCATGGATAAAAAAACGCTGCTTGCTTGGGAGAGTAAACATAAAGCAATAAAGCGAACTGTAGAGGGTTTCTGGGATTGTTTTAGAAAATGGCGTGAAGAAGAGAGAGGCGATTATCTCAATACATTTCAAGGTAAGCTGTACGAAGAATTTTTAAGTGTTCAAGAACGTTCCATTTATCTTAAGTATTCTTTCAATGTCGAAGAAGCAGTTATATTTTGTTCAGTCGATATATTTTATTTGGAAGAAGAAATAGGTAGTTATGACATTGAATTTAATTTAGATGGCGAGATTGCTGATGACTATTTGGATTTTAGCGATACTTTATTAAAGGATAAGATCTCAAAAATGAAATATAATCTAAACATTGCCCGTAACGCCCTCAAAGAGGGAATGGATACGGGCACAATATCCAAAATCACTGGAATTGATGTAAAGTATGTACAGATTTTAAAGGGAAAATATTGTTGAAATAACGGGAAATTACAGCTCCAACAACAAGAAAGCAGCTGGTCATTGTGATGGGCTGTTTTTTTGTTTAATGAATGGTTACTCACCACGCCTTCCGTAAAAAACACACAAAGCATATCCAGCACAAAATCTGCAGGGGACACGCCCAAGGGAAATAAGTAAGGAGAGACTCACATGTACCTAAAAGAATTTGACTTGGACTTACCATATATTGAGGATACTGAAAGCATTGAATCGCTAATGGAATTACAAAAATGTGATTACAAAGAAGCAGCAAAATTAGATTATGAATTAAATTGGAAATGGAGAAGACGTTCATTTAGGTTGGAAACTCGCTGTATTACAGCGATGTTTGAACGTTTGTTTGGGAAATACAAAACAAACGATTGTTGGAAAGTACTAATAGAATGTGTAGAGAACATATCGGAAGAAAGGATTGTTAATGATTCAGGAGTGTGCTCGGCGCCAATCCAGTTTAGTTTGAATAACTATCTTGCCAAAAATGAGATGGAGAAAAAAAGGGCTGCGCTTCGACTACTGATGGACGGACTCGAGAAACTAGCTTTACGTAATCGTTGGGCTATCGAGCCATTTAGAAAAACAGCAATACAAATAGAAGAGTTAGGTTACGTAAATGAGTGGACGTGGAAAAAAATGGTTAAGAGCCCTAATAAGAAGTACAATGCTAAAGTCATATGCCATCATACTGTAGAAAGCATGGATATATTTATATCTATTCTACAACGAGATGGTGCCCAAGTACTTTTAGAAAAGGTCATATCAGAACAACCGGATGAATTTGCTTATGCTAAACATTTAGGCGAAATTAAATGGGAATCTGATTTTGAAGTTGCTTTGATTAACAAGAAAGGCAATGAAAAGTGTTTGGTGGGTATTGAAAAAAGTCGGTGAAAGTCGTTGTTTATCTGTCGGAGGACAAGAAAAGGTCCTAGTTCCGATTAGATGTACATCTAAACACACATCAAATGTACTTAAAATTTCATTAAAGTACCCTAATACATGAAATTCTTCAACTTTTTTAGAACAACTGACACGAGCCGCTAGGTATTATAAAAGGCAGCGGGAAATGTCCGAAAGGGCATGTACTAACGTACTATTATTTCTGGTGAAAAGAGGTATACTGGATACCGAGGTGAATCCAATGTGGTTTAAGAAAAGACTGAATGCCGCTTCAGATGTAGAGGAACCTATCGATCCTTTATCCGCTTCGCGGCTCCCTGTGTTAATATGGCTATGCCTTGTTACCACTGCAACTCTTATATTACAGACCATGACAGCGCCCATTATTATTCCGAGTGTTTTTTTCGTGATAGTAATGCTCGCCCATAGTTACTTTTACTGGATAACAGGTTCAGTCGTTGCTTATTCCAAACCGTTATATATTATAATTCAAGCAATTTTAATATACGGTAGTGCTATTCTTATGCCGGACGGCATGCCGGCGATTCTGATTGGTCTTATACCTGTACTGATCGGGCAAACCGTTGCGATCTATTTCGAAACAGCAAAAGTAGTTTTTATTGCATTTGTGCTCTATGTCATGTTTTGTTCTCTAACTTTATTTAATCGAACTGGCCCTGAGGCGGCACTGCTTGTTTTATTACTTTTACTCATGATGGTTGTAGTCATATCATACGCTTCATTGTTTTACAAACAAGTTAATGCACGTGTCAGAACCCAAAATTTCTTGCGGGAATTAGAGCTGGCTCATCAAAAAGTAGAGGAACTTACACTCACTGGTGAGAGACAGCGGATGGCTAGGGATTTGCATGACACATTGGCCCAAGGCCTTGCCGGAATTATTATGCAGCTGGAAGCTGCAAGCATTCATCAAGAAAAGGGGAACCAGCTCAAAGCAAAGGAAATTATACGTAATGCCATGGTACAGGCCAGACAATCATTGGCAGACGCACGAAGAGCAATAGATGATTTACGCACAAAATCAAACCCTTCCATCACGTTCAGCGAGGCGTTTCAAGAACAACTGGAACGATTCCGGCAGGCGACTGGGATTACTACTGAATTTCAGGGAGAGCTTTCTTCACAGTTATCGAAAGTGCAGATGGAGCATATCCTGCATATTTTGAGCGAATCCCTTATGAATATCGCCCGTCACGCACAAGCGAACCTTGTCACAGTAACTACCAGCCAAAGCAGCAATAAGTTCACCCTGAACATCGTTGATAACGGCCAAGGATTTAACACGGGTCACATCGGAAAATTACATGGCCACTACGGTTTGATTGGTATACAGGAGCGCGCCAGACTCATTGGTGGAAGTATTGAGATTGAGAGTAATGAAGAAGGAACAACTGTACATTTAAGTGTTCCATTATAATCAGAGCAGGAGAGGGATAACCGCATGAAGCACAAAGTCCTGATTGTGGACGATCATTGGGTTGTAAGAGAAGGTCTGAAGCTTATTCTTGAAACAGACGACAATTACAGCATTGTAGGAGAAGCAAACGAAGGTGTTGAGGCATTAAAACTGATGGAAAGTTCAGAACCGGATGTCATCCTGATGGACCTTAACATGCCAGGGGGGCTTGGGGGACTGGACACCATGAAACGGATGCAGGAGCAAGGCCTTCTTATTCCAGTTATCATTCTTACCACATATAACGAGGACGAACTTATGATCGAAGGTTTATCCCTGGGTGCCAAAGGATATCTTTTAAAGGATACCAGCCGTGAAAATCTGTTCCGTACATTGGACTCTGCTCTCCGTGGAGAGACCTTGCTTCAGCCAGAGATTACGGCCAGAGTATTTGCTCATCAGACCCGATCGCTAGCCCGAAAAACGGAACCTACCTTGCTTAGCGATAAAGAAACGATTGTATTGCAAGCCATCGCAAGAGGGATGCGCAGCAAGGAGATTGCTTTCGACATGGGCATTGCCGAACGTACGGTGAAAGCTCATCTAACTAATATTTACAACAAACTTGGCGTGGATTCGCGGTCTGAAGCGGTTGCTGTCGCTGTCGAAAAGGGACTCCTGCACCTCTAAGTAAAAAATACTCGCGTACGTCTTGACACAATCTAACGTACATGCCCGATCTTGCCCGATCGTACATTTGGGGAATGCCCTTATGTACGATTTTTTTTCGTCTATTTTTCAATACAATACAGACATAGGGTGGTGATGACACACTTCCTAATTGCAGCAAGTTGAAAGGGGCATGACATTTATTATGGCAAAATGGTTATATCGTCTCGGAGCCTGGTCTTCGAGGAAAAGAAAAACAGTAATTACAGCAACACTTACACTTCTCATTGTAATGGCATCTCTCGGCCTAGGCATGGGGACTGCGTTCACAGGCGAGATGACCATACCCGGAACAAAATCCGACCAGGCCGCCGAGGTATTGAAATCCGAATTTCCCGCGTCGGATGGTGGTGGTCAGATTCGTCTGATTTTCAAAGCGGATCAGGGATTGCTCACCTCAGAGGGTAATCAATCTAAAATAAAAAAGGCGTTGAGAGATGTTAAAACGGACCTGTCCGTCGTCTCCGTTTCAAATCCATACGAAACCATGACACTAAGTCCAGACAAAAAAATCGGATATGCTGATATTACGTACAAACAAGCCGCAAGTGAAGTCGAAGAACATTCAAAAGAAAACGTACTAAATATAGCAGAAATGTTAACCAAAAATGGAGTGCAGACAGAACTCGGAGGCAGTGTGGCTTTCTCTGAAATTGAGGTAGGCGGCATCTCTGAAGTCATCGGAATTCTGATTGCGTTTATGATTCTGGCTTTTACCTTCACATCATTTCTGGCAGCCGGATTACCTATTCTGACAGCAGTGATCGGTTTGGGAATTGGCTTGATGACCGTAATCGTTGGATCAAACTTTGTATCGATGTCTTCATTTTCAATCACTCTCGCTGTCATGCTCGCTTTAGCCGTAGGTATTGACTACGCTCTGTTCATTATATCCCGCTACCGTCAACAGCTGGCCGAAGGTTATGACCGTGAGACGGCCATTGCGCAAGCCAATGCTACTGCCGGAGGATCCGTCGTGTTTGCGGGACTGACCGTTATTATCGCCCTTGTAGGGCTCTCCGTTGTTCAAATTCCGTTTATTACCATGATGGGCTTGGCTGCAGCAATCAGTGTATTTGTCGCAGTGCTTATTGCCATCATCTTTGTGCCTGCTATTCTGGCTGTTGCAGGAGATCGGATCAGTCCGGCACGGGAAAATCGCTGGTTGCGCAAATGGTCGGGTCAAAAGAAAAATAAAACAAAAGATAACGCTTGGGGAGGAATGATCACCCGAAAACCGTGGTTAACCTCGATTGTATCCATAGTCATTCTTGCGGTATGTACATTGCCATTCCTGCACATGGAGCTAGGCTTGCCCGATAGCGGGCTTAAATCAACTGAAACCACGGAACGAAGAGGTTACGACTTATTAGCAGAGGGATTTGGAGCCGGCTTTAATGGTCCGCTTGTCATTGTAGCCAAGACCAGTGACAGCAAGGATGGCCAGAAGAAGATTGCGGAGGCAGCCACTTACATCAAAGATATTCCAGGTGTTGCAAGTGTATCACCTGCGATTCCTAGTCCTTCGGGACAAGCAGCAATCATTACCGTATTGCCTGAGACAGGACCACATGATATTCGCACAACTGAATTAGTACAAGCTATTCGGGATCAATCGGAGAACGTGCTGAAAAAAGACAACGTAGAGATTATGGTAACCGGTGGGACGGCAGTCAACATTGATATTTCCGAAAAATTACAGGAGGCACTGCCTAAGTTTGCATTGCTTATCGTTGGACTCGCCTTTGTTCTGCTAATGCTCGTATTCCGTTCAATCCTGGTTCCTATTAAAGCAGTTGCCGGCTTCTTGTTCACGTTAGGTTCAACACTTGGTTTTATCGTATGGGTCATACAGGATGGATACCTCGGCAGCTTGTTCGGCATTCCAGAACCTGGACCCGTCTTGAGTTTCCTACCTATTCTTGTGACCGGAATTTTGTTCGGACTGGCAATGGATTACGAAGTATTTCTGGTAAGCAGAATGCGTGAGGATTATACCCACACGGGCGACGCCCACCGTTCAGTAAGAAGTGGATTAACTCACAGCGGGCCTGTGGTTACAGCCGCTGGCCTCATCATGATTGCGGTGTTTGCCAGCTTTATTTTTGCCGAAGATACGATCATCAAATCGATGGGACTTGCCCTTGCCTTTGGTATCCTGGTAGATGCCTTTATCGTACGAATGACACTTGTACCCGCTGTCATGACAATACTGGGTAAACACGCTTGGTATCTGCCTAAATGGTTGGATCGGCTTCTGCCTAATATCGATATTGAAGGCGAATCCATTATGCAAGAGAATAGGAAGGAGAACAAAGTGGCGCCAAATACCAAAGTCCAGACGGAGACACACATCTAAATAACAAAAATGTAATTAAGCCTTAAGCGCTGAAAGGAAAGTTGTTTTAAGAATGTTAAATTGTTGATTCAAGTCTACCCGGGTATGGAATGCATCCGTATCATGCAGCGAGGACATTTTTTTAGAAAAGTTACCGAATACATTCATCATCGTAATTAGTGTATCTACTGTATTCATGTCCGTGCGCACAGAACCATCCCGTTCGCCTAAATGGGCCAGCTCCGTAAACAGATGGATCAGCTGATCATATGCGTCCTGATAAATTTGTAAGTTCTCCAAAGGTGCTTTAGACAAGGCAACATAACATTCAAATGCTTCTATAAGTTTGGAATTCTGTTGGTAATGAGCTTGATGATAGAAGACCAAAGCGTCAAAAATGCGCTCCATTTTCTCATAACACGTACCTTCGTCATGTAATACGTCTTGAAGTATCTCAATTTCTGAATGCACAATGTTAGCCGCAACTTCCACAATAAGATGTTCTTTCTTAGGAAAGTAACGGAAAATTGTCGCGACGCCAAGTATCGCTTCATTGGCAATTTCCTGCATCGTCGTCTGCTCAAAACCCTGTCGTGCAAATACTGCTGTAGCCGCTTCAATGATTGCGGTTCGGCGTTTCTGCCGCAAGCTTGTGCGCTCCTGTTCTAACCTTTGCTTGGGTTGAATGATAATGACCTCCTTAAGTTCAATTAAATTATGCTATCAACTTAAGTATGGTTTGTCAACGGAAGAGGATCTTGTATACCAACAATAGATACGGACCATATTCTTAAAACAACTTCAACAAATTGCATAATAACAAAGAAGAACCTTCCACTCATAATTCATATGGTGTAGAAGGTTTTTTTCTGTTTCCATGAGTCCAATGATCGTATTGGAAAAATTAACGGTTTCTATATTCCTGAGGTGTGCAGCCATATTGTTTTTTGAAAATTTTTATAAAATGAGGGGGAGCCATGAACCCAAGCTTTTTGCTCACATCAGCAACTTTAAGTTCGGTTTGGGTCAGGAGGTGAACCGCTCTTTGCATGCGCAGTCGAAACAGATAATCGCCAATCGTTTCTCCTGTTGCTGTTTTGTAGACTTTAGACAAGTAGACCGGATGCAGTCCAACATGATCTGCAATAATTTGCAACGAGATCCCATCTGAAAGATGATTCTGAATGTAGGCATGCACACTTGAAGCAATATCATCGTGAGTATGCCTAATCTGATTTATCGCTTTGCTTCGATGAAACTGAATTATTTTCTCAGCCCAGCCATATACACGATGGCTGGAAATTTGACTTTTTTTTCGAATCATCAAATCGAACTCTTCATTAAGCAGTTCATCTACCGTAACATGTTGTGAGCGAAATGCAATGGCAAAGGTGGATGATAAGTACAGCAAGCAGGTATAGAGAACTTCATGAGACAGGTCCGCCCCTTCTTCATCCACTACAAGCACACGTTTGATTTTGGCAATCGCTTCTTCCCAGTTTCCAGCTTCCAACAATTGCGGCAGAAGTGGAGGCTCCAAAAGTTGAAGATAACCTTGATCCATCACGGGGCTCGGCAGCTGATCGTCGACGGTAATAAAATAGCTTTTATGGTCACCAACATTTTGTTGAATAACCGCCACGCACCGATTAAAACCTTCACTTAATCCTCTAGGAAAAAGCTCTCTTGCCCCAAACAGATGGAGATTGCCCCATTTAGAAATTTTTGCACATGATTTTGCAGCTTAACTGCAAAAGAATCAACAGAATTTAGTGTTTTGCGGTCCTCATGATGAACGAGGAACACCAGATACCCCTGATCGGTAATACAATGCCATAATCCAAATGGAGTGAAAACTTCATCTGCAATATTGGTAATCGCATATTCAAGGAGGGATAGAGATTGAAGATCATATCCTGAGAATTCCTCTTCCATTCGGATCACCATCATTCGATAGTTGTCTTCCATACGGATAGGAAGATTCAGAATCTTCAGGCGCTCCTCCAAAATATGCTGACTCATAGGCTTATTTTGGAGGAGATCATTAAGAAACTGATTTCGCAACACGGGAAGATTAGCATGTAACATGTGCTGGATCTGCTGCATTGAACTTATCTTTTCCCATTCTTGCTCAATATTCTTAATGGCGTCTTCAACAGTCTTGATAAGCGCTTGAGTGTCCACAGGTTTAAGCATATAGTTCATCGCCTGATAGCGAATGGCTTGCTGCGCATATTCAAATTCATCATGTCCTGACAAAATAATACTCTGAATGCGAGGAGCTGATAAGCGAATAAGGCGGATTAATTCAAGGCCATCCATTTCAGGCATACGTATATCCGTAATCATCACATCAATCGCAAACCGGGACGTGATATCCAGTGCTTCCTCGGCAGAGTAGGCACGATGCACTTCTTCGATGCCGCTATCTTCCCAAGGAATCGTGAGAGCAAGACTGTCCACCACAGACTTCTCGTCGTCTACAATTAAAAGCGCATACATAAGTGCAACAACTTCCTTCCTGATGATTGGTCTCCTTATTGTAGGCAATCATCACGGGCATTACAATCCGGATCTCCTTCTTAACCTGCGAATATTAAGATATTGTTATCCGTGTTTGGATGTAGTTATCTATAGGTGTAAAAAAGGACACAAAAGTCAAAATGAATCTTGCGAAATGCGTTATGCAATCTTAAGAATGCGTTATATGCCTTCTTCTCCCTCAACCGTAAAATAAAATGGATACCTTTAAATGATACATAACGAAAGGGAGTATCCATGGATGAAACGAGATATTAAACAGCTCATAGATCAAATGACAATCGAGGAGAAAGCCAGTCTGTGTTCCGGCAGCACCTTCTGGACAACCACAGGAATCGAAAGATTAGGTATTCCATCCATTATGCTAGCTGACGGACCACATGGACTGCGAAAACAAGATGGAGAATCGGATCATCTGGGTCTGAACGAAAGTGTACCCGCGACATGTTTTCCTACAGCCAGCGGGCTGGCAAGTTCCTGGAATCGCGACCTGATTGAACAGGTAGGAAGTACCATTGGTAAAGAAGCCCAGACTGAGAATGTATCTGTTTTGCTGGGACCAGGTGCTAATATCAAGCGCTCCCCGCTGTGCGGACGAAACTTTGAGTATTTTTCTGAAGATCCGTATCTTACAGGTGAACTGGCTTCATCTCACATTCGCGGTGTGCAAAGCCAGGGAGTCGGCACTTCGTTGAAGCATTTTGCCGTTAACAATCAGGAGGATCGTCGAATGTCTGTTAATGCGGTAGTGGATGAAAGGACTTTACGCGAAATTTACTTAACTGGCTTTGAAAAAGCGGTCAAACAAGCTCAACCATGGACTCTTATGTCTGCATACAACAAAGTTAATGGGACCTATGCATCGGAGAATCCCTACCTGCTGAATGATATATTGCGAGAAGAATGGGGTCATGACGGAATTGTTATGTCAGACTGGGGAGCAGTCAGTGAAATTGTACCTAGCGTGGCGGCAGGCATGGAACTTGAAATGCCGCCTTCCAATGGGGAGGCACAACTTAAAATTATTCAAGCGGTTGAAGAGGGCACACTCGATATCTCATTACTTGATCAAGCGGTCGAACGCTTGCTTACGGTTATTTTTAAATGTGCAGATCATATGCAGCAAGATGCGACATACGATGCTGAAGAGCATCATGCTTTTGCGAGACAGGTGGCCCAAGAGACCATGGTATTGCTGAAAAACGAAAATGGGATACTACCATTGCAGAAAACGGGCCATATCGCTGTTATTGGAGAACTAGCCCAATCTGCCCGTTATCAGGGCGGGGGAAGTTCACACATTAATGCAACGAAAATTGATATTCCTTATGAGCAGTTGCTTCTTTCAGCAGGAGACCAAGCACAACTCACGTATGCGCAGGGATATGAACTGAGCTCGGATGAAACCAATGCTCCATTATTACAAGCTGCTCTGGAAACGGCAGCGGCAGCTGATGTGGCCATCTTGTTTGTAGGACTACCCGATCGTTATGAATCTGAGGGATATGACCGCAAACATCTTGACCTGCCAAACAATCATCAGGAGCTCATTACCGCAATAGCTGCTGTTCAACCTAATGTAATTGTAGTGTTGAGCAATGGTGCCCCTGTCGTTATGCCTTGGCTCCACAATGTCAAAGCCGTTCTGGAAGCATATCTGGGGGGACAGGCAACTGGAGGCGCTATCGCTGATATTTTATTTGGTGATGCCAACCCGAGCGGCAAGCTTGCCGAGACGTTCCCGCGTTCAACCAAACACAATCCATCCGCATTGTTTTTCCCTGGTGATGGAAACCAGGTTGAATACAGAGAGGGGATATTTGTAGGTTATCGGTACTATGAAGCCAAAGATATAGAACCGCTGTTTCCTTTTGGTTATGGACTAAGCTACACACAATTTGAATACTCCAACCTGACTGTTGATAAAAGGAAGATCAACGATACAGATTGCATCAACGTCTCGGTAAAGATTAAGAATACTGGTTCTGTGCAGGGTAAGGAGATTGTTCAACTTTATATTCATGACACAGCATCCCGTGTTACACGTCCTGACAAAGAGTTGAAGGGCTTCACCAAGATCGACTTAAAACCAGGTGAAGAGAAACAAGTCACAATAAGTCTCGATAAACGTTCATTTGCATATTACGATGTAGAGCGATCCGATTGGCATGTGGACAGCGGCGAATTCGAGATATTGGTAGGTGCATCTTCTCAAGAGATTAGGCTTACAACAAAAGTTGTCGTAAATTCGACATCCCGTGAAATTATCCCAACATACCATCGTGATACTACTTTTGGTGAGCTGCTTGCAAATCCTAAAACGATGGCAATTTTTTCTCAAATGCAACCTCAAGCGGATCAGGATCAAAGTGAGATTCAATCCAGTGCAGTATCCGCTGAGATGGTTCAAGCTTCCATGCAGTATTTGCCATTGCGGAACCTGATTCCTTTTTCAGGGATGACAGAGGAAACCTTATCACAATTACTTGCAGCATTGAATCAGGCAGTACAAAGCGAAACATAGAATTTGATCTTTCTTTTCAGCTTGATTTCAGATAAAAGTCGCCATGAAGGCGACTTTTATCCTTTGTATAGTCTTTATACTTAACTCGTACATGTATAAATTTATAAGAATTATTAATATGTAACTTTTAGAGAAGGTGGATATTAAATGAGTATTCGTAGGAAAATGCTATTCGTGTTTGGGACTGTTATTGTACTGTATCTCGTGGCACTAAGTTACCAAAATTACAAATCTTTAATCCAAAATGAAAAGTTGGAAGAGATACGAAAAGTTCAATTTACCTCCTCGCTGAAAGCACAGGAGATGCAGGAGAGTCTGATGGAATACCAGGTTCAAATGATGCTTCCATCGATTGGATATGCGTCTAAGGAATCCGTTGAAGAAGCAAGTGCACAATTGTTAACAAAATTCAAGCAAGCTTTGCAAGAGTATTCTGCATTGAATCCATCCGAAAAAAATGAAGCAGTTCAGATTCAGGAAGCATATTCCAGTTACATTGACCAAGGTCATTTGGAGGGAGGACAGAAACTAAACGAATTAATCCTTGGATTAAAATCCAAAAGTGTGATTGATGTGAACTCCAATATTCATACATTGATCACGTCCAACAAAAATGTATTTTGGCAGTCCATCACATATCAGTTATTAGTGACTTTACTTGTTATCGTCATCGCCCTGCTGCTCGCGCGTTCTATTATTAAGCCTATTGAACGTCTCGTTAAAGGAACGGAACGGATCCATAATGGAGATTTAAGCCAGTCATTTCATTCAAACGCTTCAGATGAGATTGGCAAACTTGCAATTATGTTTGAAGTCATGCGCACTGGCCTTACAGGCTTCATACGTTCAGCCCAGGATAATTCCGATGTGGTTGTACAAACCAGTCAGAATCTAATAAAGAATTTGGAGAAGTCCTCCATTTCAATGAGAAAAATTGGTCGGTCGGCAGCTTCCGTTTCCGATGGAGCGCTTGTACAACTTCAGTCAGCAGAAGAAACGGTACGAGCCATAGATGAAGTAGCCCGAGGCATTGCCCTGATCAGTGAGTCAAATAATGAAGCTACAGAATGTTCATCCACTACTGAACAAGAAGCTAGAAAGGGAGAGGAACTTCTAAAGAACGCTAAACTTCGCATTGACCGCTTTAATCACACGATGGATGAAATAGAAAGATCTGTTGCGACAATGAAACAGCATTCCGTTACTATTCAAGAAATCGTTCATCTTATAGCGACAGTTGCTCGTCAAACTGACTTACTCGCTCTTAACGCAGGTATAGAGTCTGCAAGAAGTGGGGAACAAGGAAGAGGATTTTCCGTTGTTGCAAGTGAAATTCGCTCACTGGCAGATCAAACCCGTCGATCGTTAAGCAACATATTTGATACGATTAACGACATTCAGGAAGATACGGTATCAGCAAACACTATCGTAGTTCAAGGAAAAAAAGAGTTGGCACAAACGATAAATGCAGTTGAACAAGCAGGTCAAGCATTCGCAATGATCCTTGAATCTGCCAAAGACGTTGCCAGTCAGATGCAAGAGATCTCATCCGCTTCTGAGCAATTATCCGCAAGCTCTGAGGAGGTCAGCGCTTCGATGCAGCATTTAGCTTCTATTGCCAAACAAGCACATACAGAAAGCACAACGATGGTTCAGGCCGTTGAACAGCAGATGGTTATTGCAGAAGAAATACAGCATTTTTCCGATAACATTCGAGATTCTGCTTTTAATATGAGAGATCAAATCTCCATTTACAAAACCTGATATATGTGAGGATGAGGGCGAAAATAGAAAAAATGAAAAGGATTCGGAGTATGGAGAGAAATCGGGAGAGTTGATACTAAATTCTAACTGCTGTAACGATTAAACCAATCATTTAGATTACGCTATTCCATCTTTGTTATGAGTTATATCCCTCTCTTCAAACAGTTATTAAAATAAAGTTATAAGATAAAGAACTCAATTGAGCATTAAAACAACTAGATACCGGAGGGAAACAGTATGGGAACCATAGTAAATGAACAACCCATTGTAACCGAGAACGTTAAGCCCAAACAACCTGAACGAGAAATTCCCACACGCAGATTACTTGGAGATTCCATGGGGCAATTTGGTCTTAACATCTCCAGCGGCTTGCTTGGATTAATTACGTATTATTATACCGATGTAGTCGGTGTATCCGCTGCAATTGTCGGTACAGTGCTGCTGTTAACTAAAATATTGGATGCGTTTGCAGACGTTGGTATGGGAGTGCTTGTTGACCGCACCAAGTCAAAATACGGGCAGGCTCGTCCATGGCTTCGATGGATGACCATCCCGATGTTCGTCTCGCTGCTGCTCGTATTTTCTGTTCCAGATATCAGTCCAACTGGTAAAATAATATATGCTGTTGTGACCAATCTTATTTTTTATATTCTTGTGTATACACCAACATCTATTCCGTATTCCAGCCTAATGGCACTAACGACACGTAACAACTATGAACGATCATTGATGGGGATTTTCCGCTCCGCAGGAGGATATTTGTCCGGTATGATTGTTGCCATTGCTTTCATTCCGGTGGTAACAGCTATGGGGGGAGGACGCAAGGAATGGACGATCTTAGCCGGTGTATTTGCTGCCGTTGCTGCCATCGGTATTTTCGTCGCCTTTTTATCCAACAAAGAAAAATATAATAATGTGCAGCTGGATGAACTTGGTTTTTTCCAGGATAAAGTTCCGCTGTCACAAGGTCTTAAAATGTTGTTTGCTAATAAGTACTGGGTTCAAATCCTCATCGTGATGACAGTTGTAAACATCCTGTTTGCTCTTAACGTAGCTGCAGGGAGCTACTTTGCCAAATACATTTGGGGAAATGTCAGCCTGGTTGGTTTGATGGGGGCGATCGGTCTGATACCCGTTATTATTGGATTCGCACTCTCTGGACCGTTCATCAAACGTTTTGGGAAACGCAATACGGCCTTGGGCGGCATTATTATAGCTCTAATCGCAGCTGCGATTAGACTGATCTCACCGGAAAGCATTATTCTGGGACTGGTCTGCTCCATCTTTCAGGCTCTAGGTACGATTCCACTTATGGCCGTTGGTACAGCTCTGACAACGGATACGATTGAATACGGGGAATGGAAGTTCAATAAACGTCTGGTTGGATTGACCAATAGTGTTATCGCATTTGGTTCCAAAGTAGGAACAGCAGTCGGAACCGCTATGATCGGTTGGCTGCTTGCATTAGGAGGATATGTGGAGCAGGCTTCCGAGCAGGGAGCAGGAGCTAAACAAGCGATTATTGCCCTGAACATTTACGTGCCCATAGTCATTTTGATTATTCTTGCTGCAGCCTTGTATAAATATAAACTTGATAAAGAATATCCTAAGATCATTCAAGAATTAGACGCCAGAAAACAGTCCTGATTCATTAGAAAAAGAAGCTCTCCCATAAGGGAAAGCTTCTTTTTGTTGACCGTTTTAAATACGTTCTGTTAGAAGATAAACTCTACTGGCTCAAGACACTTAATTCAATATTAGGACCATTTATTCTGGCGCACACCATGGCTGCTCTGTTGCCTGAAGTGAGCAGGTGTAATATTTAATGATTTTTTGAAGACGGTCTGAAAGTGACTTTGACTGGAGAAACAAAGATAGTTGCTAATTTCGCTAATGGGTTTGTTCGTATAAACAAGCAAATTTTGAGCTTCCTTTAGCTTGCAATCCATAATAAATTGATGCAGGCTTTTGCCGATTTTTTTTTTGAAAGTGGTCGATAGATACGTACGACTGTAACCAAAATGTTTTGCCACATGATCAACGGTCAAATTCTGATGCACGTTATTATAAATATATTGAATCAAACTTCGCATACTTACGTCATCTGCTATATCATACCTTGCGGCTTGGACTCTCCTAGCAAAATTAAACAATGCCTCTTTCATGAAATTTTGAATGGATTCAGGCGTCGATAATTGTTCAATCTCTTGGAGATAGAGATCGGATAACTGAAAAGCAACTTCTGTATCTAATTGCCCCCGAATGGCTGCTCGCGTAGCCAGGGCAATCGCGACAATCGATGTATTTTTCGTCTGACGAATGGTGTCCCCAGCGGTCATACCCTCATGAACCATAAAAGGCCGTTCCAAAAACTGTTTAAGGCCAACTTCATTACCGTTCTCAATGTAATAACACATCTGGTTTTCAATCTCGTAGGAATTGTTAAAATATAAGTTTTCTTTATTCTCGTAAATTCGTTTTGTTTGCTCGTTGTTAATTTCCTTCATCGAATTCATTTGAAGTAAGTCCAAGTAACTCATCTCTTGGCCGTTCACAAAATAATGAATGGTCACAAGATGATTTAGAAATTGCTGCAGCGGCATTGGAGTGATCTGCTTTAGAAAACTTTCGAAGTTTGCTTCATCTTGACCGGAAACGACAAAGGCTTTTTTAGCGATACGCAGTGTGTCTTTCAAATAAGGTGTTTGACTGACGGGTCCGACAAGAATAACATGGCCCGGAAGGGAACTGACTTTGATCGCACCATAATAAGCAAAGAAGGAAGTAGATAAATATGCGACCTCTTCGTGTGAAAGCAAAAGTTGGGATAAATACTCAAGTGGCGGATAAGTTAATTCGCTCTGAGCAGGATGACTAAATGTATGGTGCTGCTGGTTATACAAATATGTCGGAATCAACGTAGACTGGTAGAGAAATTTCAATGTTTTTTGTATGCTGTTCAACAAAATCTCCTCCGGGTTAAACAAATGGTTGAAGTGCGAGCATTCTAATCATTATTTTCAAAAATATCAAACTCGTCTAAGGCAGTCAATATATTTAAAGAACAAATCTGAAATTTACATTACATATATGAAAGATAGCATTTCCATAATGGAATACAATAAATCTTAACTAATGCATCCGGAGCGAAGGGAGAAGGATCATGCAGACCGTTAATGAACTAATTCAACGTATGACGGTAGAAGAAAAAGCGGCTTTAATGGCTGGTGTGGATTTTTGGAAAACAAATTCTATTCCGAGATTATCCATACCATCTATATATATGACGGATGGGCCTTGCGGCTTGCGTAAACAAGGAGAAAAGGCAGACCATCTCGGTCTAAACAACAGCGAGCAGACAACATCATTTCCCACAGGAGTTACGCTTGCTGCCAGCTGGAACCGGGATAATATTCGTAAGATGGGTGCAGCTATAGCGAAGGAGTGTCACCATTTCGGGGTTAATCTTCTCCTTGGTCCTGCTGTTAACATTAAAAGAAATCCCAAGTGCGGCAGAAACTTCGAATATTTCTCTGAAGACCCTTACCTCTCGGGAATTCTTGGCAGCGCTTTTGTCGAGGGTGTTCAAAATGAAGGGATTGGAGTCTCCCTGAAACATTTCGCTGTAAACAACAACGAAAATTATCGTTTTATGGGAGATTCTGTATTGGATGAGCGTGCATTACGTGAGATCTATCTCAGAGCATTTGAACGAATTGTCAAAAACACAAAGCCAGTAACTGTAATGAGTGCATACAACAAGATTAATGGTGTCTTCTGTTCCGAAAATCACAGACTATTAACTGAAATTCTAAGAGAAGAATGGGGTTTTGATGGTGCGGTTATCAGTGACTGGGGTGCAGTATCTGATCGGGTAGATGGCATTAAGGCGGGAATGGATCTGGAGATGCCAGGTGATTACGAATATTTTAGAAAGTCAATTATAGATACAGTTCATAGTGGTGAATTACCAATTTCTGCGCTGGATCAGTCGGTGAGCAATATTTTGAAGCTGATTCAGCGTACACACGATATTCAGTACGGCCTTGCATATGACAGAGAAGAACATCATAACCTGTCAGGTGAAATCGCAGCCGATAGTGCTGTCCTTATGAAAAACGATGGCATCCTGCCATTAGATTCGTCCCAAAACTATGTTGTCATCGGTGAATTGTTTGAGAAGATGCGTTTTCAGGGGGCCGGAAGCTCTTTGATCAACCCAAGCAAGCTTACTTCTCCAAAAACTGCTTTTGATCAACGCGGCATCCGCTACGATTATGCAAGTGGCTACAGAGAGTCCGAGTTTGAATCAGAACCGGAATATGTTAATTCAGCTATGGCAAAGGCACAGTCAGCGGATGTTGTTCTATTCTTCGCAGGACAAACCGATTATACAGAAAGTGAAGGGTATGACCGGGAGTCGATGACATTACCTGATAATCAACTTGCTCTTCTGCGCAAGCTGGTCCAGCTGAACAAAAAAATTGTTCTTGTATTATTTGGGGGTTCACCTGTCGAATTGCCTTTTGAAGATGAGGTTCATGCGATCTTGAATATGTACTTGCCTGGCCAAGCAGGAGGAGAAGCTGCGGCTCAACTCCTTTTCGGAGAAAAAAATCCTTCCGGGAAACTGGCGGAGACATGGATGAAAAGTTATACAGATGTACCCTTTGGTGAACAGTTTGTGCAGCAGAAGTCCGAGCTTTACAAGGAATCTATTTACGTAGGCTATCGCTATTATGATTTTTTGCAGGGAGAGGGTGTGCGTTATCCATTTGGTCATGGACTTAGCTATACACAGTTTGCTTATGAATCGCTGCAAGTCCGGCAAGATTCAGAAACGTTCATCGTCACATGTGAAATCTCGAATACAGGGCAGATGGAGGGTGGAGAAATCATACAGGTGTATGTTGCAAACCCAACCTCAGATGTGTTTAAGCCTACCAAGGAACTTCGTGCTTTTGGCAAAGTATATTTGAAGCCAGGTGAGAAAAAGCAAGTAAAAATGAGCTTTACCCTAAGCGACCTCGCTTACTATCATGTGGACCGGAAAGAGTGGGTTGTAGAAAATGGGGATTATCAGGTCTTGATTGCTGCTTCAGCAACCGATATTCGGTTGTCAGCCAGCCTGTCTATCACCAGCCAACCTGACATTGCAAGCCCGTATTCTCGCGAACAATTAAAGCATTACTTCTCTCCACATTTGTTATCTCAAGTGAGTATGGAAGAATTCGAAGTTCTACTTGGGAGGAAAGTAACGAGATCATCTAATAAGGAATCAACGAAATATACTCTGGATTCCAGATTGGATGAATTGCGGGAATCCTTTATAGGGAATTTATTTTATACATTCGTTATCGGTATTGGCAAAAAACAGTTTAATCGATCACAAAAGATGCCTGAAGGTCCCGAGCGGGATATGCAGCGCAAAAATGGCATGTTTCTGATGAAAATGATGCCGAATAACAGCATTCGTTCCATGTCCGTGTCCAGTACAGGCCGTTTTGGCTACCATATCGCAGCAGGGCTGATTGACTTGCTGAATGGTCAGATCATGCAAGGCATCAAACGCATGCTTCGAAAAGAACGTTTGTCCCCTCTGCCGAAGGACCAGAAGTGACTACACCTTAAACCACGAACATACAGGAGGAAACAACATGAGTCAGCGCATGATCAGCAAAAAACGTGTTTTTATTACTGGTGCATCCGGTGGCATGGGGCAGGAAAGCTTGAAAAGAATGATCAAAGACAGCCATTTGTATGACATTGTTACTTTGTGTCTGGATACGGAAAAGGATCGTAAGGCCCTGGAGCCGTATCAAGAGTTGAAAGAAGTAACCATAAAGTATGGAGACATACTGGATTATGAAAAGGTGCTTGAATGTGTCAAAGACGTAGATTTGATTCTTCACATTGCTGCATTTGTGTCACCTGCTGCAGATTATTTCCCCAAGAAAGCTATGGAAATTAATTACGGTGCCGTCAAAAATCTGGTGAGTGCTATATACGAACATGGCCAAGAGGAACATACCAAGCTGGTGTTTATCGGAACCATCGCAGAAACCGGCGATCGCATGCCACCTATCCATTGGGGACGCGTAGGTGATCCCCTTAAACCAAGCATGTTTGACTATTATGCCGTTTCTAAAATTGCAGCCGAGCGTCTTGTGATTGAATCCGGGCTCAAATACTGGGTAAGCCTGCGTCAAACCGGAATTATGGGACCCGCCATGAGTAAAATTATGGATGCGATTATGTTTCACAACTGTCTGGACAACGTCCTGGAGTATGTATCAGACCGTGACTCTGGCAGAATGATGGAGAATTTGTGCAATTATGAGTTTACAGGCAAGCTGCCCGAGGATTTCTGGTGTCATGTTTACAATATAGGAGGCGGGGAATCCTGCCGTGTCAGTACCTATGAGATGTACCAAAAACTATACGGGGCAATTGGTTTCAAAAACCTTGACCATGTGATTAATCCGAAATGGTATGCCACTCGTAATTTTCACGGACAGTATTACCTCGATTCGGACAAGCTAAACGATTATTTGCATTTCCGTCAGGACGGGATGGATTATTTTTATCATTGTTACCTTGAAAATCTGGGTTCTCAGGCAACGGCAGCGAAAATCTTGTGTAAACTTCCGTTTGGAGAACGAATCATGGGAACCGTCATGAAAAAAATGTTTGAAAAACCGGCCAGAACGGAACATGGCACACTGCGGTTTATTGAAGAAAATGTGGAAGACCACATTGATGCGTATTGGGGCAGTAAAGAGGCATGGAACAACATACCTGATAAATTAAGCGAGTTCCAGCATTTCAAAGATTGGAACACCGTAGTTCATATTGATCATGGATATGATGACACCAAACCTGAGCGGGATCTCGAAATTGATGATGTGAAGTCGGCCGCAGCATTTCGGGGAGGACAATGTTTGTCTTCAGAGATGGAAAAAGGAAACTGGAGAAATAAGTTGAGTTTTACATGTGCATTTGGACATACATTCCAAGCCAGTCCGAAGCTGGTGCTGCATGCTGGTCATTGGTGCCCTGAATGTGAACGTGAGAGTTGGAATTATGCTGAACGTGCAAAAGTAGATCCATTTTTTGCTCAAGTATGGACTCCGTTACATGCTCCGAATGAGACCAGAGTTTATAAAAAAATAGTTTCTGAGCTGGATGTATAATATTTTGACAAGGCAGGAGAGGCCTCAATGTTAATGCTATCTTCCATCAAGATCAACGGATTGGAATCCGGCTGTATTACAGATCATGCACCCATGATTTCGTTTGCACTTTCTTCGGATCGAGCTGGAGAAAAGTTGCATGAAGCCATCATTGAAGTCGGTGACTGGCGTGTGACCACCTCAGATCAGATTAACAATCTTTACACGGGGCCGCTAAAACCGCATACGGAATATCATGTCAGGATCATAGCAACTGGAACCAGTGGAGAACAGGCAGAGCATTTTGCTTTATTCAAGACAGGCAGAATGGGTTCAAAATGGTCTGCTCAATGGATTACCGATATGTCTTACGATTTCCCTAAAAAGGTTTCTCCTGTACCTATGACATTTCGCCGTAACTTTGAACTCACACGGACGGTGACAAGGGCGTGGATCAACGTAACGGCGCTGGGGGTATATGAACTTACTCTGAATGGTGAAAAGGTGGGGAAAGATTATTTTGCTCCAGGGTTCACTTCATATGATCATCAGATCCAGTACCAGACCTATGATGTTACACATCAACTGAAATCATCGAACGCAGTCACAGCTGTAGTAGCGGGGGGATGGGCTGTCGGTTCATTCAATTATGTTCGTAAAAATAAAATTAGTGCTGATCGTCAAGCATTATTATTGGAACTGTACATCGAGTATACAGACGGTACATCAGATTTAATCGTTACTGATCCAACCTGGGAAGTTACTCTGAATGGAAACTATCGTATGGCAGAATGGTATGACGGTGAACATTATGATGCCACCATTGATCTTAACCATGTTCATTGGAAGCGGGTTGATATAACCCACCCTCGCAAAAAGCCGGCATTATTAGCCCAGTATGGTTTGCCCGTGCGTGTACAGGAAGAATTGAAACCGATATCCCGCACTATAGCACCGAGTGGTGAAATCATCTATGATTTTGGTCAAAACTTTGCAGGCGTTATCCAAGCCAAAATTGTGGGGAAACACAATCAAAAGGTTGTGTTTCGACACGCTGAAGTATTGGTTGATCAAGAACTATTCGTAAAATCTTTGCGTACCGCGAAGGCTGCTGCGACATATGTTTGTCTGGAAGGAGAGCAAACGTATTCACCTCGGTTGACTTATATGGGATTTCGTTATGTTGGTTTGACCGGGATAGATCCGGACCAGATTGAACTTTCGGCTTATGTACTACATTCTGATTTCAAGGAGATTGGTCATTTTTCATGTTCCAATCCACTCTTAACACAGCTTCAGAGTAACATCCGTTGGGGAGGACGCTCCAACTTTGTTGATATTCCAACAGACTGTCCGCAACGGGATGAACGTCAGGGATGGACAGGGGATATTGCTGTTTTTGCTTCAACGGCTTGTTTCAACTTCGACATGAGCCGATTCTTTGATAAATGGTTGATGGATATGCGAGCAGAGCAATCCAAAGGTGGCGGATTTCCTATGGTTATTCCCCGAGGTGGAGATCACTGGCCTGCAATGGCTAATTCATGTTGGGGAGACAGCAGTATTCTGGTCCCTTGGGCTGAATACTTGGCACGCGGCAATAAACAGGTTCTTGAAAAACAATATGTTTCCATGAAGAAATTTCTAAAAGCAGCGAAATGGTGGTCTTCTTTCCTAGCAGTCTCGCCTGCTGATCGTTATGTTTGGCGTTTCCCGTTCCATTTTGGTGACTGGGCTGCACCGGAAGGAGATGCCAAAGCATGGATTAAAAAAGGGAAATGGGTAGGCACCGCTTATTTCGCTAACTCGTGTGGCATTATGGCAAAGATCGCTTCCATTCTAGGGCACACCGAAGATGTATCCTATTACTACGATTTAAGAAAAAAAATTATCACCGCGTACCGGAACGTATTTACTGATAAACAGGGGAATATGAAAGAAGAATTTCAGACGGCCTATGTGCTCCCCCTTCATTTTGGCATGACGGAAGGTGAGGAAACAAAGCAAATGGTGAATAATTTGACTCGATTAATTCACGAAGCGGGAAATCACCTTACAACAGGCTTTACCGGAACCCCTTATCTACTGTTTGCCCTGTCTGACAATGGACAGCTTGACGCAGCATATGAACTGCTGTTACAGGAGGAATGTCCATCCTGGCTATACGAGGTGAAGGCTGGCGGGACAACGATCTGGGAGCGCTGGGATGCACTGAGACCTGATGGAACTGTAAATATTGAAGAACTAAGCGGCAATAAATCTGCAGAAGAATCGAATGGGGGAATGGTTTCCTTTAATCATTACGCGAATGGAGCTGTGGGCGATTGGCTTTATAAAAGGCTTGCAGGTTTGGAGTCCACCAGCGGCGGATATCAGACTTTCCGAGTCGCTCCTATGATTGGAGGAGGCATTACATGGGCTAAAGCTTCTACGATAACCCCTTATGGCCTGGCGAGTGTAGACTGGAAACGGGATGAACATCAATTCCATGTCGAGGTTACAGTCCCCGTTTCTACAACATGCTCTTTACACATGCCCAATGAAGAGATACACATTTTGACGAGTGGACAGCACAGCTTCCGATGCTCCTTGAATACAAATGCTCCTGTAAAAAAAAGTTATAAAGAGCAAATCGTTGTACATTAAGTTAGTCCAGAGAACGGTCTACGTAATGAAGTCGCCTGTATGGCGGCTTTTTTTACGATCAGCTTTTTCATCTATAAGTTAAGAAAACGCTATTCACCCTTTGTATTGCATTATATCCCGCAGACTTGTATGCGCTTACAATAAATCCATTAATACTATTCTACATCAGACATGAGGAGGTCTCATATGGAGTTGGCAGCCCCAAAAAAGGACAAAGTGAAAATCAATAGACGAGGAGATCGCTGGCAGCTCTACTTAATGTTAAGCCCCGCCGTGCTATTGGTTCTTGTATTTGTCTACATGCCCCTGGGCGGACTAGTCATGGCGTTTCAGGATTACAAACCTTATCTGGGGATAATGGGGTCCGAATGGGTAGGCATGGAACATTTCAAATTTCTATTTGAATATCCAGATAGCGTGCAGGTCATCTGGAATACACTTCGGATCGCGGTGTTAAAACTGGTTTTTGGTTTTATTTCGACGATGGGCTTTGCACTGCTGATTAATGAAGTCCGCCGCAAAGTATTAAGAAGTACTGTTCAAACATTTGTTTTTCTCCCACACTTTCTCTCATGGGTTGTTCTAGGCGGTATTTTTATTGAGCTGCTTAACCCGGACAGCGGTCTTGTTAATCAGGCACTGCAGGCATTAGGACTCAACCCCATCTTCTTTCTGGGTGATAACAACTGGTTTCTGTTTACAGTGGTATCGAGTGAAGTATGGAAAGAGTTCGGATATGGTTCCATCATTTTCCTCGCGGCCATAGTCGGAATCAATCCAGCACTGTATGAAGCAGCACAGATTGATGGAGCAGGCAAATGGAAACAGATGCTGCATATCACTTTGCCATCTCTAATTCCAACAATAGCTGTGGTACTAACACTTTCACTCAGTCAAATACTGAATGCAGGCTTTGATCAAATCTTTAATTTGTATAACCCTCTGGTGTATGAAAAAGGTGATATCATCGATACTTTTGTTTATCGGATCGGTCTGATTGATGGTAACTACAGCTTCTCTACTGCAATCGGTTTATTCAAATCCATTGTCAGCCTGATTTTAATTCTGGGTGCATACCGGATTGCCTACAAAGTAGCTGACTATAAAATTTTCTAAGGTGGGATTTTATGCAAGTGATGTCTACGCCTCAGCGCTGGTTTCAGACATTTAATAATGTACTCATGATATTACTAGCACTAATTTGTGTTGTACCATTGCTACATGTTGTTGCCATATCGCTAAGTTCAACAGAAGCCGTTATGGCAAACAGAGTTACTTTTTTCCCGATCGATATTACCTTTAACTCCTATCTGAAAGCACTTGAGAATCCCGCTTTCCTGCCAGCGATATGGATTTCAATACAGCGTACCGTGCTAAGCCTGGTGCTCGGACTTATGATCAACTGTATGGCAGCTTATGTGTTATCCAAAGGCGGCGGGAGGGACGGCATCGCTGGATACAAACTGTTTGTAAGTCTGTTTGTGGTTGCGATGTTGTTTAATGGCGGGCTAATTCCTACCTATCTGCTCGTCACCAAAATTGGCTTGTATAATTCCGTCTGGGCACTTGTGCTTCCAGGTTTGGTCAACGTATTTTATCTCGTTCTCATCATGAATTTTTTCAAAGCATTACCGAAGGAGATCGAAGAATCTGCTTTTATGGACGGAGCCAATCATTGGCAGGTGTTCTTCAATATGTTTCTGCCGCTATCCTTGCCTGTCCTTGCAACTGTAGGCCTATTTATGGTGGTGAACGATTGGAATGAATGGTTTGCGGGCTCCATTTATATGAGGGGAGACAATGTACCACTCAGTACGCTCCTCAAATCTCTAATTGCTGTACCGGTTGTCGATGCCAGCAATGTGAATGACATTGCGAAAATTAACAATCGCTCTATTCGGGCAGCTCAGGTCTTAATTGGGGCTATACCGATTTTGCTCATCTATCCTGTGCTTCAAAAGTTTTTTACAGCCGGGATTGTTATCGGTGCAGTAAAAGAATAATTCCATTGGGGGGAAAAGTATGAAAAAACAAAGAAAAATGATGTGGGGATGCCTGCTTCTTGCGATGAGCTTTAGTCTGTTAACCGCTTGCAGCAATAAAGAAGAGGCAGCCAAATCGAATGAGCCTGCAAAAGAAATTAAAATTGTGAATGGAAAAATCGAGCCTGCGGTATCGGTAACAATGGTGAGAAGCGAGGACCCTACAGTCAAATTCAAAAATGGTGAAAACTATATGGACAATGTTCATACCCGCTGGGCCAAAGATACGCTCGGCGTAGAAATGAAAACGTTATGGACATCCTCTGCGGTAGATTACGACACCAAATTGAAGCTAATGTTGTCTTCTGGAGACCAGATACCTGATCTGTTCGTCGCCAACTCAAGCCAATCCAACACGATCAATACTTTTATTGACTCAGGTAAATTGCTTGACGTAACAGAAGCATTCGACAAATACGCATCGGATACCTGGAAAGCAGCTCTCGCAGAGGAACCCACCGCTTGGTATCCTTTCATAAAAGATGGCAAAAAATTTGCCATACCGGTAGTTCGCCCTACAGCTGGAACCCAGTCTGTACTTTGGATCAGACAGGATTGGCTGGATAAGTTAAACCTTAAAGCACCAACCACATTGGATGAGCTGGAGAAGGTGATGGATGCTTTTGTGAATCAAGATCCTGATGGCAATGGAAAAAAGGACACTTTAGCTCTGGAACTCGCGATGAAAGATCAAGTAGTCGGCTCACCTATGGGTGATACTTCATGGTTCTTTGGAATGTTTGGAGCTATACCGGAACGCTGGTATCCAGACACGGATGGCAACCTCAAGTATGGGTCAATTCAACCAGAGATCAAGTCAGGTTTGAGCAAACTCAATGAGTGGATGAACAAGGGATACATTGCGAGTGACATTGCTCTGCACGATTTTAATAAAGTAGCTGAGAACGTTGCTTCTGGAAAAGTGGGTATGCTTGGAGGAGAAAACTGGATGATGGTTTATCCGGGCTCGATGCTTCTGGCATCTAACCCCAATGCGATTTACAATCCTTATCCGATTCCTGAGGGAGCAGATGGCAAAAATATGCGAACTATCGCGGAACCATATACGAGTGCGATCCTGATCAATAAAGATATTTCAGAAGAAGCTCTACAAGCGTTTTTCCATTATCAAAATGAATTGTATGAGGCATATAACTCGAATGATCCATTGCTATTCAAGGGTTTTCAGGATGGATACGATTATGTGATTGAGAATGGCAAAGCCGTTATGGATGAGAGTAAAATTACAGGTGGCAAAGTTTCAACGATGAAATATACGATTACTGGCTCGGACGCCGTATATCCTTCCAAAAGGTTGGAAGCCAATGTTAAAATGGCTAAAAACGAAACGTTGAGTAATCAAGAGTTAGCGGCATTGGCACCAACAGGCATTCTTGGCAATGACACATCTAATCCTCTGGAGGCTTTTTCTTCAAAAGCTTTGCTGATTGCAATGGATCAGAGTGATATCGATGTACCAGAGTATTTCTTAGGTCCTTCTACCAAAACGATGCTTTCCAGGCAGGAATTATTGACCAAAATGCAGATAGACTCCTATATTGAAATTATTTATGGCAAAAAGCCCGTTGATGAATTCGATTCTTTTGTTGCAAAGTGGAAATCATCTGGAGGAGATAACATCATCAAAGAAGTAAATGAGTGGTATGATACCGTGAAGCAACAATAGACCAGAGAAAAGGCACTTGGATTATAATAATCCAGGTGCCTTTGTTTTGGTGCGATTTATTGGTTAAACGTACGAGAGTCCATGAGGTCAGTTCCATAACTCACTCCGTGTTTTCACTTCGTTGAGGTTCAAGAGACCACTGTAACTGGACGCGCAGACCCCCAAGCGGGCTTTGCTCAAACTCGAGATGTGAGTTAACAGGATCATGTATTCTTAGGCGTTCCGAAATGTTCCAAAGCGCACATCCCACCGTATCGATCGGAGGTTTTGAGATCCTAGCCTTAAGCGCATGGATATCATTCGTACTCATTCCTTTCCCGTCATCATCTACCTTGATGCAGATCCCATGTTCAATTCGTTTTATTGAGACGTGTATGACGCCAGAATCACGCTTTGTTTCAATCCCATGAATGATACTGTTTTCCACCAAAGGCTGAATGAGCAGTTTCGGAATCGGCACAGTCTTTAATTCCTCTGGAAATTCAATCTGATAGGAGAGCCGATCCATGCGCAAGCTCTGAATTTTAAGATAGTTGCGTATGATCCCCATCTCTTTTTCCAGGGTTGTCATAGGTTCGTCCAATCGCGTCGTATACCTGAAATATTCGGCCAAATTTTGTGTCATGGCTGTCACCGCTTCCTCATTGCCCAATCTCGTCATATTGTTGATAAAGAAAAGGCAATTATACAGAAAATGAGGATTAATCTGAGCCTGCAGCTGCTTTAACACGGCTTCCCTTGCTACAATTTTCTCTTTATACACTTTTTCAATCAGATCCTCGATTTGCCCAGCCATATCATTAAATTGTCCATATAAAAAATCAAACTCGTTACTGCTCTCCCGCTGTATTCGATAAGAGAAGTCACCATGCTTCAAAAGTCGAACACCTTTCAATAAGGCGAGAATTGGAATCTGTACTTTACGGAAGAGAACCACAATGATCGTGATTCCTGCGATAAACAGCATGATACAAGAAGCATAGAACCAGATCTGAGTGAAACGAATGGGTTGTAAAGCCCTGTCAAGCGGCATGAAGTCAATTAAATACCATCCGAGCTGATGAGAGTATACATAGTTTACGATATACTTTTCTTCGTTTACAGACACGGTTTCAGAACCGGAGGTAGGTTGAAGATGTTTTGCGATCTCCTTTACAATATTAGATGTTACCGGACTGGCCTTCTTACGTGTGATGGAGTCCCCGTTAGTATTATAAAATACAGACTCATTCTCTCCCTGATGGGAGTTCTCTACAATATCTTCAAGATTACTTCGAGGGAACTCAAGTCGGATAATAGTCTGGGGCATCACTTTATATTTGTAGTATTTATCTGATGCTTTATCAAAATGCCAACCTGTATTATTGGAGTTAACGATAGGAGCTTTCATGCCCATCTCGGAAGAAATAATCCATTGTTTCAAAAGTGTAGAATAGATGGAGATTTTGTTGTTCCATCCTTCTGACAAACTTTGAAGATTGACTCTTGTAGCAATATTCTGAATTAATTGTACCTGTTCGTAGGAGCTCATCACATCAACCGAGCGTAACAAAGCAATGGAGTTGTCTGTTTCCATCGAGATGGATAACATGTTTAACCGGTCCAGGCTTTGATCCAGCGAATTCACTACAAATTGGACACGATTGAGATTATTCGTTTCAATATCCTTCTGCACCGTATCCACACTGGATTGAACAGAAAAGGTATACATGATAAGAACAGCAGCAAGCATAATAAACGTAATTGCTACCATACTCAGAAATGTTCTGTATTTCTCTCTCAATCTGAAATTCCCCCTGACAAGAACTAAATTCACCTTATTGTAGGCTTGCCAACTCTGAATTACAAGCCATTTAACTTACATATAGAAGTAAGGTTAATAATGAATTATGTAATGTTGATAAAGCGTTATTTAGACTCAACCACTGGCACGATATGATGATGATGAAGGAGCTTGATTCGTATGAACTGGAAACAAATTTATCTTTCTCTTTCATTCTTATGTCTGATCCTGCTCACTGCAGGATGTAGCCCTAAAACGCCACAACCTGAGCCCGATAAATCGGCAGTTGTGCTGACAACGGTCAATATGAATGACCCGACTACCGTATATAAAAACGGCGAAAATGTTGCAGATAATGTACATATCCGCTGGGCTTATAACACACTGGGTGTAAACATTCGTACAAAATGGAGTGCTCCAGTTGAAGACTATGATATGAAGCTTCGGCTAATGCTCTCTTCCGATGATGTATTACCTGATGTTTTTACGTCGAATGTGATGGATACGGTCAACACGTTTATGCTTTCAGGAAAACTCTTGGATGCAGGAGAAGCTTGGGAGCGTTATGCTTCGCCCACATGGAAAGCAGCAATGGCAGAGGTGCCAGAAGCCTGGGAGCCTTTCGAGATCAATGGAAAGCGTATGGCTATTCCGATCATTACGGAGCAAGCATCACAGTCTGTTCTCTGGATTCGCAAGGACTGGCTGAAGCACTTGAACCTCGAAGCTCCTAACAATCTGAAAGAACTGGAAACGGTCATGACTGCCTTTACCTATGACGACCCGGACGGAAATGGCATACAGGACACGTACGGTATTGATTTTGCAATTAAAGACCAGTACGTCGTCTCACCGATAGGGGATATCTCATGGGTATTCGGTGCATATGGAGCGATCCCGAGTATATGGAGCAAGAATGAAAAAGGCCAACTCGTGTATGGAAGTGTTCAGCCTCAGATCAAACAAGCGCTTGCGACATTAAAATCATGGAAGAGAAAAGGTTACATTGGAAATAACCTAGCACTTCAAGACTTTAGTCAAGTAAATCAAAACATCATTGATGGAAAAGTAGGGATAGTTGCTGGCCCCCGCTGGTTTGGTGACTATCCTTTCCAGCAACTAAAAGCCAAGGAGCCGTCAGCCGAGTTTGTACCTTATCCCATTCCTGCCGGGATGGACGGAACCGCGGCCCGCTTGAAAGGAAACTCATACAGTGGAGCATTGATGATTAATCGGCATATTTCAGAAGAAGCATTGCAGGCATTTTTCAGGTATCAGAACTATTTATACGAAGCAACAGTGACCAACGATCCTTTGTATCTCAGCGCTTATCAAAATGGTTACGATTATGTTCTAAACCCTGATGGATCCTTAGATAGCAACAGCAATGATATTCCTGGGGGGAAGGTGCAAACGTTTAAGTACACCCTCATGGGACAATACGCAAGTTACCCTTCCAGAATCAAAGCAGCTTTACTGAAAATGGGCCGAGGGAAGAATCTCAATTCACATGATCGCGCTGTTTTACTAAGTATGGGGGTTGATCCCAAGGATGAAATTCAATCCCCTATCATGCAGGCAGATGCTGTAGTGATGCAGCAGAGGCAGATTGATCGCAGCAATCTGTTTCAAGGTCCCCCGACCAAAACGATGCAAGCTCGAAACGCCTATTTGCAAAAAAATGAGCTGGAAACTTTTAACTCGATCATTTATGGAGAGGAGCCACTTGCTGCGTTTGATGAGTTTGTACAAAAGTGGATGAATTCCGGAGGAAGACAAATTACAAACGAAGTGAACGAGTGGTACCGCTCCACAGAGACTAGGCCATAACATTGAATCATTTACAGCTGAATTTCGCGAATCAACACAGGAGGTTACTTAGATGAAGATTACGAAGCTAAAAACAAATCATATCTCCAATCCGTTAGGATTTGAGATATCCAATCCAAGTTTTTCTTACATGGTTACGGATACTACGGCAACGAAACAAATTGCGGCACAGATCGAAATCGCTGTTGATGAATCTTTTTCACAGATCGTATTTAACAGCGGGCAGAAACAGGATATCGATTCACTTTCGTACTCACCAAACTTGAAATTAATTCCACGGACGCGATACTTCTGGAGAGTGACCGTGTGGAATGAACGTGGTGAACAAGCCGTTAGTGAAACTGCCTGGTTTGAAACAGCGAAAATGGATGAATCCTGGACGGCCATGTGGATTACACCTGATCTGGACAGGGATATTCATCCCGTGATGAAGAAAAGCTTCGAATTAAGAGGTCCGATTATTCAAGCAAGAGCCTACATTTGCGGTTTGGGCATCTATGAATTGGAATTAAACGGGGTCAAAGCAGGGGAGGAATATCTGACTCCGCATTATAATGCGTATCACAAATGGTTGCAATATCAGACATACGATATTACAGATTTGCTGCAGGAAGGAACAAATTCGGTAGATGTGCGACTGGGAAACGGGTGGTACAAGGGCCGTTTTGGTTTCGAAGGTGATACGACAGCCAATCTGTATGGTGATCATTTTGCTTTGTTGTCCGAATTCGTGATCACTTATGCCGATGGTACGGAAGAAGTCATTCCATCAGATACATCTTGGCACGCCACTCGCTCCCATGTCTTGGATGGCAATATCTATGATGGAGAAATTTACGATGCCACACTGGACGTAAGGGAAATTTATCCGGTTCGTGAAAGCGATCTGGGATACGATCGGCTTCAAGCCAGAAGAAGTCTCCCGGTAGTCATCAAGGAAACTTTGAAACCTGTATCTGTTCTGACCACACCAGCGGGTGAAACCGTGATTGATATGGGACAAAATATGGTCGGCTGGCTTCAATTCCGCACAACAGCACCCCGAGGAACCATGATCCGCTTGCAATACGGCGAAGTATTGCAGGAAGGAAACTTTTTCCGTGAAAACCTTCGGTCAGCCAAAGCGGAATACGTATATACAGCAAATGGTGAGGAAGCCGTTGTACGTCCATATTTCACCTTTTACGGCTTCCGCTATGTCAAGGTAGAAGGCTGGCCTGGAGAGCTGGATCTGAATGATTTTACAGGCTGTGTAGTTTACTCCGATATGGATCGTATTGGTTATCTGGAAACCAGTCACGCCGGTGTAAATCGTCTATTCCAAAATGCACTTTGGGGACAAAAGGGGAATTTCCTGGACACGCCTACAGATTGCCCTCAGCGGGATGAGCGCATGGGCTGGACTGGAGACGCACAGGTCTTCTCAGGCACGGCTAACTACAATATGGACACGTATGCCTTTTTTAATAAATATGGTTATGATTTGTGGATGGAGCAAGAGGATCGGGATGGAATGGTTCCGATGGTCGTTCCTGTGGGCCGAGTGCAGGGCGGTGGCTCAAGCGCTTGGGGAGATGCAGCAACAATTATTCCTTGGAATACGTATGTACATTCCGGAGATAAGGCTATCCTGGAGCAACAATTCGATAGCATGAAAGCATGGGTGGATTACATCAAACGTTCAGACGAAGAGTCCGGGGGATCTAGACTCTGGACAGTAGGTTTCCATTTTGGCGATTGGTTGGCACTAGATGGAGATAATCCCGATTCACCGATGGGCGGGACAGATAATTTCTTCATCGCTTCTGCATATTACGCGTACTCCTCGGACATCGTTGCCAAAGCTGCTAAGGTGTTAGGGCATGAGGAACTTGCTGCCTCCTACGAAAAGCTGGCCCAAGAAGTTAGAACAGCAATTCAAAATGAATTTTTCACAGCAAACGGGCGTTTGGCAGTGGATACCCAAACTGCATATGCGGTCGCCTTGTATATGGATCTCGTACCCGAACAGTATACAGCACGAATTGAGGAAGACCTCCGCATGCGTGTTCGCAAGGATCAAAATCATCTGAGAACCGGTTTTGTTGGAACGCCATATTTGAATCGTGTTCTGTCAGCACACGGAAGTAATGATGTGGCTTACACACTCTTGCTTAATGATGATTACCCTAGCTGGCTGTATGCCGTTAATTTAGGAGCTACAACGATCTGGGAACGGTGGAACTCCATCTTACCCGATGGGAAAATTAGTGAGAGCGGTATGAATTCGCTAAATCATTACGCATATGGTGCAATCGTGGAATGGATGTATCGTCACATGGCTGGCATCAATCCTTCTGAAGATCAGCCTGGTTTCCGTCATACCGTGCTTGCACCAATGCCAGACTTCCGAATTCAGTGGACAAAAGCCCACATTGATACAGCAGCTGGAGCTTACAGAAGTGAATGGAAGTTTGATGAGCATGGCAAATTATATTTGAGCTTCTCCGTTCCCTTTAATGCAACAGCAACAATTAAGCTGCCACGCGCAATTATTGACCAAGTCCTTATGAACGGGATTGCACTATCTGATGCCGGCCTGCCGGTATTACAGGGTGACCATGAAGTCTGTATTGAAGTAGCAAGCGGCAATTACGACTTTAATTATATGCCTTCTACTCCATACAAACAAACACTGAGTACACGTACACCTCTCAATGTGCTGCTTCGTAATGAAGAGAGTCGGAGTATGCTGCAAGAACTTTCACCTACGCTTGCCTCTCTGGACCCTTCAACCATCGGTCCTATGGGAGAAGCGAGCATACGCGATCTGTCCAGTTATCCTTCGTTTAACACACCAGAGGAAGAACTGGATGAGTTGGATCTCAAGTTGATGACGATTCAACTGGTTTAAATTCAAATCCCTTTGTTCATGGTTGGACACTTCGATGAACACTACAATTGAACCGCGATCTTGCGGTTTTTTTGTTTGAAATGATTTCTTCGGATTTCGCTATTTGATCTTTGTATCGCGTTATAGCAGGGCCAATCTCTGAAATCTACAATGGAAGTATCCCTTTTTCTTTGAAACCACACTTATAAAAAAGGAGACCTGCACGTGTATGAAAGTTCTATCGTATGACTTGAGCAATACAAATGTTACCCTGACTGGCTATCTGCTGGATTCATCACCCGAGATGCCAAATATGAAACAACGGCCTGCGGTACTTATCCTCCCGGGCGGAGGGTACAGAGCCTGCTCTGATCGAGAGGCTGAACCGATTGCTATGGCTTTTTTGGCCGAAGGATATCAGGCTTTTATTTTACGTTACTCGCTCAATCAAGATGCTGCGTTTCCACAACCTCTCAACGATGCAGAAGAGGCAATGAAGCTTATTCGCACACATAGTGCAGAGTGGGACATCCATCCGCAAAAAATTGCCGTCTGCGGTTTCTCCGCAGGTGGACATTTGGCTGCAGCACTAAGTACGATGGGTTCTGATCGTCCTGATGCTTTGATTCTTGGTTATCCTTGTATTCTCGAAGAAATGAGTGCGATTTTTCCGAATCCTGTCCCAGGTGTAGATCAGAAGGTGGACCATCTCACACCACCGACATTTATATTCCACACATTCGATGACAAGCTCGTTTCTGTGAGTAACTCCCTTGCTTTTGCTGATGCTTTGACTCGCCAAAACGTACCTTTTGAGATGCATATTTTTCCTACAGGTACTCATGGGCTGTCCCTTGCCCGTCCACAAACGTCAATGGGTCTGATCAGCATGGTGGAGCCCTCGGTTGCACAATGGTTTAGTTTATGTACAAACTGGATGACTCGTGTGTTCGGAGAATTTGCTGCAGATCTCGAACACTTACCTGAGGAAGAGGTATTGGAGTACAGTCTGGATGTAAAACTAGGGGCGTTATGGAAGAATGACAGCTGTAAAATGTTGATTCTTGCTGCTATGCCGGAGATTGGAGAGGAACCTCATCCGGATGCCATGGGAGTACCACTGGGTGTAATTATAGAATATGCAGGGGACGTATTAAACGAAGAAAAGATAATGCAACTGAATGATTCTCTGCGGCAAATTCCGGTAAATCATTCTTAGAAATTGCAGTAACAGCGAAATACATTCATCTAGGGAGGATCACATGACAAACTACAACGAGAACATCAAAATTTCGGAATTATTAAATAACGCGGAAGCAACTGCACTTCTTGCTAAACATCTGCCAGAGTTTATTAACGAACCTTCATTCAAAATGGCTTCCCATTTTACACTCGATCAACTTGCCGCTATTCCTCAGGTGGATTTGCCTGAAACGATTTTGGCTGCATTAAAAGCAGATCTCGCTAATGTAACTTTTGTAGAAGAAGAGACTTCAAAGGCAACTCAAGCAGTAAAGAAAAAATCAGATTCTCTGGCTGGGAAAGTGATTACGATTACGGGGGCGGGTAGTGGCATCGGTAGAGCAAGTGCAGTACTTATGGCTTCAAGAGGAGCTAAACTAGTACTGGTTGATTTTAACGAGGCCACGGGTAACGAAACTCTTGAACTTGTGAAAGAGCAAGAGGGGGAAGCCATCTTCGTTCAAGCGGACGTATCTAACGAAGAGCATGTTCAAAACTATATTCAAAAAGCGGTAGAAACGTTTGGCAAGATTGATGTAGCATTTAACAACGCCGGAATCATCCAGAAATTCCAACCTTTCCACGAAACAGCGCTGAGCGATTTTTCACGAATTATTGATGTCAACCTGAAGGGGATTTTCCTCGGTATGAAGCATGCGCTTAAGGTGATGGATCAACAAGGCTTTGGCCATGTGATTAACACAGCCTCCACAACTGCAATCCGTGCAGAGCACAGCCTGGCCGCGTATACAGCAAGTAAACACGGTGTTGCAGGTTTAACCAAAGCGGCTGCCATTGAATACGTAAGGAAAGGAATTCGTGTGAATGCAATATGCCCTGGCGGTGTAGCAACTTCACTCACAGCAGGAGTGCCGCAGATGCTTCAGGATAGCGATTATATGCCGGAAGAATTCCCTAATATGCGTATGGGACGTTATGCCGAGCCCGAAGAACTTGCTGAGCTTGTAGCATTCCTCGCATCAGATGGATCAAGCTATATGACCGGCTCCATAATTTTAGCAGACGGCGGACTTACTCTCTAACATCTAAGCAAATACGTTCAACAGAATCCAACAATTAACCCACAAGGCCACCACACTCAGAAAGTGATGGCCTTGTTTAGTTTGTTCAAATTCGATCCCTAACAATGGGAGATGATATTTTGAAAATTTCGTATTGGCTTTATTCTACTTAACGATCCGCTAGCGGCGGTTCTTGATCGATCCAGTTCCATTCATTGTTGGCCACAAAAATAGTAAGCGCTTGCTCGAAAGCAATGTTAGGATTATAGAATCCAAGCATGACCTTCGCGTAATCCATGCATTTTTCGTAATTCGGATGAGCGATGAGATCATTAGTCAATTCTACAAAGCCTTCCGGTTTATTCGTTACTCCAGAGACTGCATTCATCAGACCTTTATGGCAGGGAAACAACTGATGATTTATCGCCAAAATTGCCCGACCGGAAAATAAAACTAAATTGCTAACAGCATGGGAGAGCAGATAAGGATTGTTTTTTTTGACGGCTTCTCCAGCAAAATAGAAAGCGTGCAAGTAAATTTCTGCATAAAAATCCATTATATTTTTCTTGCGATTTTGCTCCGGGTAAACAGGGATTCGCTGAAGAAGTTCATCCAATTGAGGAATTGTTGAATACACTGCCTTGGAACCCAAGAAAGAATACCTTGTAGGTTCACTGCCTTGTTCAGCAGCGAGTTCCAAAAAACGATAATTGATAATCTTGCCATCAATATACCCTTCAGGATAATCACAGATCTCATGATTGGTATATGATAGTTGATGCTGCAATTTTCTCTCTTCAAAAGATTCATCTGTAACGACAATGTAAACGTCAATATCCGAGTTTTCTCTGGCTTTACCTTGAGCGATTGAGCCTGCCGTTATAATTGCTCTGATCGTAGGGTCAGGTTTTAAAAGCTCGACCAATTGATTCAATGCGATCTGATGATGCTGAAACATAAAAAATCACTCCTGTATGATTTGATAACTTCATCTAACTTCAAATTTACAGAAGCGAACAAATAAGATATATAGTGGATTACGCCAAATCCTGCAGTTGCTTAAGGAATTCACTCTCACTTTGGATGATAGAGAGCATTTTATTATATATTTTCTGACGCTGATCCACGGGATCGCCGGAAAAACTACTTTTGATGGACTGATGCATGATAGCATCCCATTTTCTAGCAAGCTCCAAGTAGTGTCCTCCAATCGTATGGAACATATCTTCCTGAGATAGTTCATGTAAATAAAAGATAAACGACGCATATCTAAGTCTGGCCAATGAAAACCTCATCCATTGAAAGATAGCGTGTTGTGTATCTATTTTGGGATCTGAAATAACGATTCCTTCCTCTGAGTAAGCCTTGGCAAAATCTTTTAAGTTCCGAATACTGTTTTGCATTGTTTGGATGCTCGTTTGATCATGTAAACTGGAAGATAGCAGTCCTTTCCAATCGTTGTGAGAAGAGCAGGGATCCGTTAAACGAAAGATAGCATAGTAAAATGAGATGTTCAAAAACAATTGGAGTTCCATCTCTATATTTTTTTGTCCATAATACGCATCCACCAGCATTATTCTCTGGTCTTTCTGGTCTATGCCTACAGCAAGACAGGAATGCCGTGCATGCGTTTGGAGGTACCCGTCAGACCATGGACAATAATACACATCAATACCTACCAGTACAGCCATGCCAGCATCTAACTCAGACTGCAGCATATCTAGAAATGGCTTTTCATCCTCGTTGCTGTTCAGCATAGTCCCACTGAAATTTCTGTCTCTAAAATCAACTTGTATACCATGATAGGTGTCCAGGTAACTCAGATTTAAACGAGGATAGACGACGCGATCCAGCAAAAGTTGTTGTGCATCAGCATCGTACTCAAAAGCCCATGCATCTGCATACATCGTTCTCGTATCTCTTCCTAGCCAAGTGGAAATCGTTCTGAAGTGATCATCAATACAAGACGTTACTTGAAATTGGGTATTGAAGCTTTTGAGCGGTTGTATATCTAACATGTTGTATCCTCCCGAAGTAGTTCAGCAGAAATCCCTATGTATTGCCTGTATGCCCCTGGAGTAGTTCCATAATGTTCTCTAAATAATTTGTAAAAATATTTCATGTCATCGATGCCAATCGCTTGAGCAATTTTTTGAACACTCCAGTTTGAATACTCCAGCAGTTTGCAACTGTATAAAATACGAATGTGTTGTAACATCTGAATATAACTGATACCCGTTTCTTTTTTAAACATTCGTTGAAAGTTTCTTGTACTCATCGCAACAAGCTGGCTTATTTTTTCAAGTGTAAGTGTATCCCTATAATGGGTCCCCATATATTGAATGGCTTGGTGTATGGAAAAATCCTTAATCTCGGTCTTTCTGTACAACTTCTGCTGATTACTATTGTAGAGAATGTAGAATAGTTTATTCAGTAACTGGCATTGAGCAGCAGCTAAATAAGGCGCAGCAGGAGCCTCCTGTTGATGTAACATTTGTTTGAATACGTTGCGAAATTCATTACGCCGCTCGACGAACATAGACCAAGTGCGTCCTCCACGAAAAAATGATTTCTCCAAAAATGGCTTATAGAGACAGTTCATAATATATAACGGGGCCTTTTCTTTCAAATCCAGTGGTTGAAACACATGTGATACGCCAGGAGGGATGACAAACAAGTCGCCTTTGGAAACCAGGATACATTGATCCCCAATCTGATGAAGCCCTTCTCCTTCATATACATAAGCGATTTCAACAAAATCATGGTGATGCATCATCGTAAACGGCTCTTCTTTTGTCAGCTTCAAATGGACGGGGGTGATAGAGTCAAAAAAATACTCTTCTCTAAATTCGATTGAATCGTGCATGATCAGATTCCCTCCGCTTCGTAAGTCATTTGGTAGTGAACATTGCTTACGGACAGTATATCTATATTTTTTGGCGTATTCAACCATATATTGGATTCTCTGATCTTGTTAGAATGGGTTCTACACCATTTATAGCGTTGTGAGAGGGGAGTGATCATTTTCAATACTTCTGAACAAATGATGCCTCGTAATTCCAATGATCGTTTTAAAAAATTGGGGATTTATGGCGTACAAGGTGTCTTTATTATTCTGTTCCTGCTGTTAACCCCTGTCTACTATTTGAACAAATGGGACTTTAAACGTCACAAAAAGCGGAAGCCTTTCTATACCAGTAAATTGGTTCGATTGCAAGAGCGTTATCCGATTTTCTACGAATTGGCCATGTACGTTCAAAATTTCCCTATTCCTCGTAATGTCTACAAAGTTTTACCCCGTTTAAAGGGCGATGTTCTTCAGGTGGGCTGTGGTACAGGTTTATTAAACAAGTATCTTCGCAAGCAGAAGGATGTTCGTTTTTTCAACATGGATCCCAATTTAAATGCTCTGAAACTTGGAAAGAAGTGGGGAAGGTTTGATTCTTATATCCATGCCTTCATTGATAAGCCGACTTCTTTACCTGATCATAGCTGCGATATGATTTTGTTTGCACGAAGCTTTCATCACATTCGTCATCACAAAAAAGCCTTCGTTGAGAGCTCCAGACTGTTACGTGACGGTGGATCTATCATTATTGCCGACCCGGTTGTTCTCAAGCCTCTTTCAGGTTCTACAATGGAAAGTGGCTATATGGCGAACTCTTCGATTGATGGTGTAATTTGGAGATTTACGAAAGAATCGTTAATTGCTCACATTGAGCGCTGTATTCCTCCTGAATTAAAGATTGAATCCGTAACCGAAACAAGACAAGTGCATGTAACGAATTACAATTTATTTGTACCTCAGACAGATATCGTAGTGGTACTGCGAAAAAGGGAGGCTGTATACAATGACAACTAAAATTATTGAGATCATAGCTGAAATCAAGGAAGACCCAAGCCTGGTTAACAAGCTGAATGAATCCTCTGATCTGACTCATGATGCAGGAATGGATTCACTGCAGATTATCAATTTTATTTTACGTATTGAAGAAGAGTTCGATATCGAAGTTGATTTTGATCATTTCAGTCTGGAGCATCTGCAATCCGTGCAGAAATTTTCACAATTCATCCATCAGATGGCCAGCGTATGAATTTTGCTCTACATTGTGGATCATTTGAAGCAGAGCGGTACTGGCGCGATTCCCGGCTTGCTTCTATTCCTGCCATACAGAATATACAAACAAAGAAGATTACTGATTCCATGGACGAGCTTCTGTTTGTCTTTTGTAAAACCGGAGACTTGCTGCTTACGCGCCATGTCATGGACTCCGTTCAATATGATTACATTCGCTCGATCGGGTATGACATCCATATGAATCGAAATCCATGGTTTATCTCAGATAGGGAGAACGAAATGGATCACTTAAATGTCTTTGAAATCATGAATATCTCTAATGTTACAGATCAACTACTATCTTGCTTCTCTTTGGAAAAAGCAACTTTAGAAGCGTTTGCAGCAATACCCGGAACGCTAGCTTTTGCACAAAGGTATCATCTTGCATCCCATTATCCCGAGCAAAATATTATACAGCGAATTAATGCTAAATCGTACTCACTTGAAATGCGCGATAGGTTGAATCTGCCGAATGTCGGCAGAGTGGTCGAGGGGAGGGAACAACTACTTGCGATCACCAGAGAAATGCTTTGTGACGGAGCTGTGATGCTAAAAGATGAGTTTGGTGTGTCCGGAAAAGGAAATTTCGTCATTCACTCCGAAAAAGCCTTGCTTCGTTTGATCAAGCATCTGGATAAGCAAGCTGCACAGGAAAAGTTGATTCGTTTTGTCGTAGAACCTCTACTGGATCGTAAATTTGATTTCTCTTGCCAGCTTTATATTCATGAATCGGGCGAGGTTCAACTCGTTTCTTTTCAACAACTTGATAATCATGGATACGCATTCGGTGCTTCACATACGATGAGTGAATCCTTCAAAGCGCACTTATATGATTCCGGTTATACGGATCAAGTGTTAGAAATCGGACGCTTATTATATCAAGACGGCTATTTTGGTGATGTTTGTATCGATTCTATGATATTACAAGATCATTCAATTGAACCTCTGGTTGAAATAAATGCCCGAAAATCCATGAGTTTAATTAAACACGGTGTGGATGGCTTAATTACCGATACACAGCTGCATAGTAGCCTGATACAGCTCAATCTCGCAGTTCCTGCCCGTTTCCAATATGAACACTTGCTTCAAAATTTAAATCAACAGCAGATCTTGTACACCAAAGAGAGAGAGATGGGAATCTTGCCACTCTCCTCGGGAACTCTTATATCTCCTTTGACAAATCGTGATCAGAATGAACGTACCATGGGACGACTCTATTTTGCAGTTATTTATGAGAGCCAGCAGCATATGCAAAACGTAGTTGCTGGAGTTAACCAGTCATTGCTGGATTCAGGGATAAACATGATTACCTAGCCCGAGTTTGTCGGGATTCCAAACTTACTATGCTAGGGGAGACGGTGCAAATGGGTCAAAAGATTACTATATTATGTTCCGGTTTTGGATTGGGTTTTTATATCCCAGGGCTAATCATCGCAAGAAGGTTACAGCAACTCGGCCTGGAAACCTGCATTGAAGTATTCGAAAACGTGATGGATGAGGACAAGCAATTCAAAACAGACCAAAGCAGACAGGCTTATCGTGAAAATTTCGCTGTCGCTCTTGCATCACAACGAATACCCGGAGACATTCGCCAAAGTCTGAACTCCGCTGCAGTAAAGTCTCTACTTGACCAGTGGCTGGAGGAAGAACGTACTCGATTTATCGTGTTGTCCGGGCACTGGGTCCACTTGCTGGATATGCTGCGTGAACGAACAAAGGATGAGATTGACGTGGATCTGTTGTATGTGGACTCCAGTCTATCCCCCTCATGGAAACAATTACTGAAGCTTAAACCGGACTATGCCTCATTTTATCGGGAAATTCCGCTGTATCATCCGAACAGGCTTGAGATTATGTATCGACTTGATGTGGATGATAAACCGTCGGTTCCATATGAAGAACGCGCAAGTCGCCTCGTTATTCACGGAGGAGGATGGGGCATTGGAACCTTCAGGGAAAAGCTTCGTCAACTCCTGGACACCGAACACGGGTATGACCTGGATATTGTAGCATACACGGAAGATGAGGTGGTTCCTTCAAATAGGCCAGCTTTACGCTATGTAATGAATGATCCTCACTGGCGAACATGGTTCAGAGACGAGTCTGGTTTGCACACATTTCCTCCCTACGTTGTTACGGATTCTGGTAAACCTTTTGTTTATGAGACACCCATTGAACATCACGGACTCTATGGATTGGTTCGCCAAGCTATGGCGGTTGTATCCAAGCCTGGTGCAGGGGCTTTGATGGATTCTTTAGCATCAGGCACACCACTCATTATGCTTGAACCATTTGGTGAGCATGAGAAGCGCAATGCATCCATCTGGGAGGAAAACGGGTTTGGCATACCGTACAACGTATGGGCTGAGCAGGGTTACTCCAAAGATCTACTAGCACAACTTGCTCATAATCTGATCTCTAGACGACAACAGATTCAAGATTATCCCACAGAATATATGAGCCGCTTCATTCATTCCGAGAAGGAGGCATTACATGCAGATCGAATCCACAATAACCATGCCAAAGCTTGATGTCTCATTACCCAAGTGGGTTTTTTTACAACTGCTTGAGAGCTGTAATCTTCGATGCAGAATGTGTTACGAATGGGGAGAGAACGGTCCTTATCGTGAGTATAAGGTTTTAAACCAGTTAAGTATCGATGTGATTCGTGATATTATCGCAACCTGTAAACCTGCACAACCTTACTATGAGCTCTACGGAGGGGAACCTCTGCTGCATCCTCAAATTGGTGAAATACTTCAGGCCATTCATGAATCAGGAAGCAAAGTTCATTTCCCGACGAATGGAACGCTTTTGGAGAAACATGCGGAGATGTTAATTCAATATGCGCCTGAGCGAATATGGATTTCACTCGATGGTCCTGAAGAAATTAATGATGCTCAGCGTGGTAAGGGTGTGTTTAAAAAAGCTATTCGCGGAATCAACAAACTGCTTTCCTTGAGAGAACAAGCAGGAAGTGCGTATCCGCAGATCGGTATTAGTACAGTTGTTACACCTGCAAATCACCGGCATCTGCAACGATTTTTCTTTGAATCCATTGATATTTCCAAGCTGGATTGCATCAGTATTGAGCTGCAGGCTTATATAACGGAGGAAAACCATCAACAGTATAGCGGGATTCTCAGAAAAGAATTTGGAGTACAAGAGGCGCCTCTATCCAAAGGATTTGTTTGTGATCCAGCCATTTTTTCGGACATGGATGCGGGTCTGATTGAGAAACAAGTCCAGCGTCTAGCTGAATTTTGCGAAAAAAACAACAAATATATGAATACGTATCCTCAAATGATGTCGGAGGATAACATCAGGAAATACTTTTCCGCAGACTGGCATTCGATGACGCATATCAAAAAACGCTGCCCTTTTCCGTGGATAAGCACCGAAATTAACGCCAGAGGTGATGTTACGTCCTGTCATGCTTATTATGATCTTACGCTGGGCAACGTTAATGATGAGAGCATTGCTGCGATCTGGAGAGGGGAAAAGTACAAGCAATATCGGCGTTACCTTCGTAAGCATCTTTTGCCTATATGCCAAGGATGCTGCCTGTTTTATAACGAAAAACCGTAAAAGGCAACAACGCGGACATAACGTTTTTAACAAAATCTCAGTCTGAAAGGAAGAGATATGATGCAGCCTAACAGTCGGGTAGAAATGGATGATAAATCATTTGAGATTTTGAAACGAACGATGAGAAATGTGGTTATTCCGCATAGAGAGCGAAAGCTAAACCCTTCATTTAAGATGGACATGCCCGAAGTGGTTGCGTTAAAACTGACCAATCGATGCAATCTGCGATGCAAGCACTGTTATCAGTGGAATGAGTCGGGCTACCATCATGATATGGATAAAACGGAACAAAATATGGACATGGACCTTGCTGTTTTTCAGCGAGTATTGGAAGAAACTCATCATACGAAGTCCAGACTGTATTTATGGGGTGGAGAACCGCTTTTCCACCGGGATATTCGTGGTATTCTCGACTTGCTTGAAAAAGACCCCCGAGAAACAACGATTTGTACTAACGCATACCTGATCGAGAAATTTGAAGATGAGTTGTGTCGTATCTCACCTCACCTTGAGTTACTTATTGCCATTGAAGGGTTTGAGAAAGAACATGATCTGATACGTGGAAAAGGATCATTTGACAAAGTGATGAAACAGATCGACCGGCTGATGGAGCTGCGTAAAGAAGGAAAGTTTCAGGGGAAAATATCGATACACACGGTAATTAACGACAGTATGATTGGTCAACTACATCCATTAATGAAATTCTTTGAAGAAAAAGGGATTGATCTGGTTTTATTATGTTTCCCCTGGTATATCTCACATGAAACGTCGGCAGAAATGGATACCTTTTTTCAGGAAAACTTTAATTGGCTTCATCCCATGGACCAGCAGCACCGCAGCAGCTGGCATGCTTTTAAATATCACATCAAACCCGAGCATATTCCAGCATTAATGATGGAACTCAGTGCAATTAATGAACATACATGGAAAACACGGATTCGATATCAGCCTGGACTGGACTTTGATGAAATTGAAGATTTCGTGAGTGGTCGTTCAATGACTTCACGCTGTGCTTCGAATTGTTTGGCACTGAGCACAAGAGCAGATATTACACCAACAGGCAATGTAAGTGCCTGTAAGTTTTTCTCCGAATTTTCTGTAGGCAACTTGCATGATCAATCATTATCCGATATTTGGCATTCGAAAGCTTATGATCAAATACGAACCACATTAGGAAAACAGTTGTCCCCCGCCTGTTCAAAATGCAATGTATTATACCTGCATGGCTCATCGTCGCTGACTCATATATGAACGAGCTCAACAAAAACACTTGCCGGCTTGGCATACTTGGCAGTGCAGCTATCGTTAGCCGTGCTGTTTTGGATGTCATTTCGCATATACCACAGGTGGAGGTAGTAGCCATAGCTAATCGTACCCGCTCGAAGGCACTTCACCTGGCCCAACGATACTCCATCCCTCATGTCCTGCACTCTCTTGAGGAGGTACTGGAGCATCCGCATGTTGATGCCGTTTATATTGCACTTAGCAATGACCTCCATATGGAATGGGTTTTATGTGCACTTGAGGCTGGCAAACATGTGCTTGTAGAAAAACCTGCAGGATTAGGGAAGGAGGATGCCCAGCAGCTTGCGAGTGCTCTGAAGCAATCTCCTTCACTCGTCTTCATGGAAGGGATAATAACTGCACATCATCCCTGGCAAGCTGCTCTCAAAGCCATTGTAAACTCTGGTCAATACGGCTTGTTAAATCGGACAGAAACCCGTATTAGCATTCCAGCACCCAAAAGTCATCGTGATAATTATCGTAGTGTGAGACTTAAAGGCGGAGGCTGCTTTAATGACCTTGGTTGTTACTGGCTTCAATGGATACAGCATTTGGTAGGCCTGGAAGGAAGTCGAGTTTCAGCTTTTTCTAATTTTGATGGCCCCGATGGCTGTGACTGGACGTTTAATGCCAAACTTCGATATGGTAATGGGTTTGAAGCGAATGTTTTGACTTCATTCGAACTCCCTTATAAAGCCATGCATACGCTTTACTTTGAGCGGGCAACAGTGGTTGTTCCGAACTTTTTCAAACCATTAACAGGCTTCTACAGCTTGAAAATCCGTCTGAACGATTCTAATCCGCAGACTTATTTAAAACAATTTGAACCCATGAATTATTATGTGAATCAACTACAGGCCTTCGCCAATCGCTGTCTTCACCCTGATGTTCGGCAAGCTGAAGGACATTTAAGTGTGGAACGAATGATATGGCATCAAACGATTATGGAATACGCACAGCAACATGCAACAATGAATCGCGAAACCGGAAACGAAGGGAGTCACTTCTAATGAAAACAGTGATTCTATGTGGAGGTTTAGGTACAAGACTTGCAGAGGAAACGAGAGTACGCCCTAAACCTATGGTTGAGATCGGTGACATGCCAATTTTGTGCCACATTATGCATATCTATAGTTCGCAGGGGTTTCATGAGTTCGAGCTCGCTCTGGGATATAAATCTAATTATATCAAAAAGTATTTTCTGGATTACCCGTTTTTATATAATGATTTCTCGGTGAGTCTGGATCAAAATCAAACCGATTTACTAACAGCAACAAAACTGAACTGGAAAATCAATCTAATCGATACGGGACAAGCCACAATGACCGGGGGAAGAATAGCGCGATTGAAACAGCGTCTACACGGTGAACCCTTTATGTTAACTTATGGCGACGGTATCGGAGATATCGATCTTCATAAGCTGATAAGCTTTCATAAAAGTCATGGCAAGCTTGTAACCGTAACAGCAGTTAGACCCAAAGCCCGCTTTGGCATAATGAAATGTCAGGATCGTACAGTAACTTCCTTTCAAGAGAAGGGGCAGTTATCTGATGAATGGATAAACGCGGGTTTTTTTGTTATGGAACCAAAGGTATTGGATTATATCCATGGAGATCAGACAGAATTAGAGCGCCATGTGTTACCAGAACTTGCTCATCAGGGACAATTAATGGCCTATTATCATGAAGGTTATTGGGCATGTATGGATACGATTCGGGACAAACAGGAATTGGAACAATTATGGGAGGAAGGGAATGCACCATGGAAAATATGGGGTTAGATTCAATAGAACATGACCAATCTCGTACATTCAACCTTCACTGGGAGCCTGGTTTCTTCGGAAACGAAATCATTGAAGAAGACTTGAACTATATAACTCAAAAATTGGAGCAGAGACATTTATTTTCAGGATGTCGGTTTTTAATTACCGGAGGTGGAGGTTTTATTGGTTACTACCTCGTGCTTGCCCTTTTACATATAAACAGGTCAGGCATGCCGATTAAACATATTACTGTTTTGGATCGTTTTCCTAAAGGAATCCCTTCATGGCTTGAACGACTTCAGGCCGTAGGGGAGCCCTTAACTGCAGCTGTCTTTGACGTGACTACGGATTCATTTTCTGATTATATTTCGGGGACTGATTATATCTTTCACATGGCATCCATCGCATCACCATCATTTTACCGGAAGTATCCACTGCGTACGCTGGAGGCTAATGTATTTGGCTTGCAGCGTCTGTTACATGCTTGTCTGTCTCACCAACCGAAAGGCATATTATATTTTTCAAGCAGCGAGATTTATGGTAATCCCGATCCAGAGTATATACCCACCTCAGAACAATACAACGGTAATGTAGCTACCATTGGGCCGAGGGCTTGTTATGATGAGTCCAAGCGGATGGGAGAAACGATCTGCTCGTTGTATTATCAAGAGCATCAGCTCCCGGTGCGTATTGTTCGCCCCTTCAACAATTATGGTCCCGGGCTTGAGCTGAGTGATCAGAGAGCTGCTGCAGACTTTGCCAAAGCGATCAAAGAAAAGCGAGCAATTGATATTCTATCAGATGGTACACCAACCCGAACGTATTGTTACATTGCGGATGCCATCGTGGGGTATTTTAAAGTCATAACTCATTCTGAATTTGATGTATTTAATATTGGAGCCGATTCCCAAGAAATCAGCGTATCCCGTCTGGCACAACTATTTGCTGAATGTTCAAGGGTACTAACAGGGTATTTTCCTGCAGTTACATATCAAAAATCAGCTGATCCCCATTATTTGACTCATAACCCACAACGAAGATGCCCCAGCATTGAAAAAGCGAGAAAACTACTTCGTTTCAATCCTGAAATCGGATTAGAACAAGGAATCCGGCGTTACTTGATCAGTTGCGGGGTGGGGAGATGAATGTGAAAGATTCCATAGATATTACTGTTGTTGGATTAGGTTTTGTTGGACTAACCGCGGCGCTGGGGTTTGCGGAAAAAGGCTATTCGGTAAAGGCATATGACTCGGATATCTATAAAACAATAGAATTGAGCAAGGGTGAACTTCCATTTCATGAGCCAGGTTTATCCACTATGCTGAACAAACATTTGAATGAAAATGTAGTACTGTGTGACAGTCTGGAGGAATCCCTTTCCGATGCTAAACTGATTTTTATAAGTGTCGGTACTCCTTACCTTGAAGGAGCAGGCCTTGATCTGTCTATGCTGCTTAATGTGGTTAAAGACATATGTCGATTTTCATCTAAAGATTCATATCCAAGCATCATAGTCAAATCAACTATACCCCCAGGCACGATGCGCACCAAGATCAAGCCAGTTATAGAGGATTACGGACTTCGAGTTGGACAAGATATCGGCTTGGCATACAATCCGGAATTTTTGAGAGAAGGTAACGCTTGGGATGACTTTATGCATCCTGATCGAATCATCATAGGTGAATTAGATCGGGTAACGTCAGATTCACTTGTAAAGCTCTATGAAAGTTTTACTGTGCCATATGCCCAAGTGAGCGCAGAAACAGCAGAAATGCTCAAATTTTCTTCCAATGCATTGCTCGCAACGATGATCAGCTTCGCAAATGAACAGGCACTAATTGCAGAACATATAGGACAGGTGAATATACCTGAGTTATTCCGCCTCTTGCACATGGATAAACGTTGGTCAGGGTCTCCGGCTGGAATGATAAATTATGTTTATCTCGGCTGCGGATTCGGAGGATATTGTCTTCCTAAGGACACTCTTGCTCTGAAAAATGCGGCAAATCAACATGGTGTTGAAGCAAAGGTATTGAACGCTGTTATGGAAGTAAATCTTGATATATCTGAACACACGGTCAGAAAAGTAATCAGAAGTCTAAAACATCGGGATGAACAAATCGGCATACTCGGTTTAGCTTTCAAACCTGGCAGTGATGATGTTAGACACTCCCCTGCTGTAGGGATTATCGAAGCACTTCTGGATGAGGGATGTACGAACCTCTCTGCTTATGATCCGATGGCTATGAGGAATTTTGAAGAGCACTACGGTTATCCATTAAAGATGGCAAACTCCCTGGATGAAATCGCAGCAGGTAGTGATATTTGTGTCATTGTTACTGCCTGGCCAGAGTTTCAAGTTCTAACCGATCATGCGAGCAACATTCGGATAATAGATGCAAGGTACATGCTTGAAAACAAAGAAGCAAGCTTTATTTATAGTGTTCAATAACGGAGCATTCTAACATCTTTATGCGTTACTCAGCCAATGATATGTCTCTCGGTTAATATAGATTAAAGGCACTTCTCCAGGGAGGTGCCTTTTTTGTTTATGATAACGTTCAGTCAATAAACAATAATCTGAGCAATAAGTTTGAAATATAACAGCTAGTTCAGATTGAATTATTCGACCTTAAGAAATAGTTATATTCCGAACTAGATCTGTCCACTAAAATTTATATTGTTGCACCTCCATCACATACTAGGAGCGATTACTATGGATTTGCTAACACCATATATAGTAGAAGGAAATAACTCTTTCCCTGCCATGATTATCTGTCCAGGTGGTGCTTACTCCACAAGAGCATATCATGAAGGGGAGCCAGTCGCATTGTGGCTTAATCGTATAGGTATCTCGGCTTTTGTATTGAACTACAGAGTATCTCCACACCAACACCCTGCTCCGCTAGAGGATGCTCAGACAGCCATCCGTCTTGTTAGAGCAAACGCATCTGAATGGAATGTGGATCCAAAAAGGGTTGGCATCATGGGATTCTCCGCAGGAGGTCACCTTGCATCGACAGTAGGGACCCATTTTGATCTCGGAAATCCTCATTCGAATGATCCAATCCATCAGCAAAGCAGTCGTCCTGACCTCATGGTCCTTGGCTATCCAGTCATCACAATGAACGATGAATTTACCAGTAAAGGCAGTCGAGAAGCGCTTTTGGGAGAGCGGCAAACAGATCCCGATCTACTGAATCTGTTATCCAACGAAAAGCAAATTACTGCAGATACGCCGCCGGTGTTTTTATGGCATACGGTTGAAGATAACGGTGTACCTTTGGAAAACAGTCTCCTGTTCGCAAATGGTCTCCGTAAGCATAATATTCCGTTTGCACTACATCTGTTCGAAAGTGGCATGCATGGAATTGGCTTGGCAGAAGATCATCTTGAGGCGCAGCATTGGCCCGTTTTGTGCGAGGAATGGTTGAAGAAAAGAAGGTTTATTGCAACCAATGCCCAATGGGGATCATTTTCGACTTTGGGCGATATGTTGAGTAATGAGAAGGCTAGAGCAATATTGAATAAATACCTGCCCGAACTGGTACAGTCTCCGCACCTTGATTATACCAAAGGCTTTACTCTTAAAATGCTTTCTTCATTTCCTCATTCCCCTGTATCCCAAGAAATATTACAGTCAATTCACGCTGAATTGAAGCTTTAATATGCAGAAGAATAAAAAAAGAAAGGAGTTAAATAAATGCATGAATTATGGAATGGAACCATTAAGACGCCCTACCTTCAGTTTTATGCCGTATTTACAATCACTAAAGACAGCAGCGGGGCTGTTCAGCTTGTAGTAGAAACGGAACCGATGAATCTAAACCTTTCTTTTGAACAGGTTCGTTTGAATGAAAACGTACTTTCGGCAAAAGGAATAGATCCATCAGGTCAGTCTTATGACATCGAACTTACTTTTCAACATCAAACTTGTACTGGATCAATATCTTTACCATACATGGGAACAGTTCAGTTCTCAGGTGAAAAAGGGCGGGGGGCTTCCTTAAACGAGAAGCTTCAGAAATATGGTGAAACTTCTGTTCAGGAGAACCGGTACTGGAGAGGGAAATGGATATGGGATGTAAGGCAGCCGGAGGAGCAGGCAAATACTGAGCATCGCCTTGTGTATTTCAGAAAAAGCTTCCACATCGGTGAATCGATATCACCCAAATTAGTGATTAATATTTCTGCAGATAGCAGATACAGACTCTATGTTAACGGTACATCCGTTTCGATCGGCCCTTGTAAAGGCGATATGCATACTACATATTACGAATCCGTAGATGTAAGTGAATATCTTTTTCCAGGTAACAACGTACTCGCAGTAAAGGTGCTCCGTTATCCTGCGATGGAACCATTCAAAATTGGAGAGGGAGGCCCCATTTCCGTTTGGCGCTCACAGTCTGCTGGCCTGCTAATAGAGGCCTCTTTACGAGACGAAAACGGCACTGAGATAATGCCACTCCACTCTGATGCAAACTGGCGTACCTACCGTCATCAAGGATACAGACATGTATCCAAAGAGCTAATTCGTTGGATGGGAGGCGTAGAAGAAGTAGAAGGGAATGGCGCACCGCAAGGCTGGGAGTTCCCTTATTATGATGATTCTAGCTGGGAACATGCTGTCCCATTTGCCGAGACACGTGGATTCGCCGGGATCCTTAGTCCATGGAACTTGTTACCTCGACCCATACCATTTATGTACGAAGAAGAAAAACAATTTGTTGAAGTAACAAAAGCAACGGGTGTGGGAGTCGAAGAGGCTGAACAGTTTCTACAAAATACGCTTGATAACACATCATCGCTGCTAATCCCAAGCGGACATAAAATCCAGGTGGATTTAGATGCTGGAGAATTGACAACCGCTTATCTCAACATACGGATGCGCAATGGCCGAGGTGCTAAAGTGAGATTGATGGGCGCCGAGTGTTATGAACCTCACGAGAGCACTGAAATGCAGCGAAAAAAAGGAGATCGAGAAGATAACACCGGACAGTTAATGGGTGAATTCGATACCTATATTGCTGCAGGACAAGTAAATGAAAATGTAATGGATGAGGTATACGAGCCCTTCTGGTTCAGAACATTCCGTTACGTTCGTTTGGAAATTGAAACAGAAGATACACCACTTGAATTGCTGCAGTTGTCGTACCGAGAAACCGGATATCCATTAGAAGTAAAAGCTCAATTTGAATCTTCAGATCAAGAACTTAACAAGATATGGGATCTGAGCATTCGAACCTTACAACTTTGTATGCACGAAACTTATGAAGATTGTCCTTATTACGAACAGCTCCAGTATGCGATGGATAGTCGACTCATGATGTTGTTTACGTATAATGTTAGCGGCGATGACAGAATGGCAAGGAGAACCATAGACGATTTTTATCGATCCAGACAACCTTCCGGATTACTTCAAGCACGTTTTCCATCGGTAGAGCCTCAAGTCATTCCATCCTTTTCACTTTACTGGGTGGATATGATCTCAGAGCATTTTGAGTTTAATGGAGACCTGCAATTAGTGGAACAATATCGACCTGCCATCATTGAATTAATGGATTGGTTTTATACAAGATTAACGGATGACGGAATCGTTGGTGTAACTTCAAACCGATTCTGGACCTATTTCGATTGGGTTGATGCATGGCCGCTGGGTGCCCCGCCTGAGAGCGTGGATCGTCCCATGTTTTTGCTGAGTTTCATGTATGCAGCAGCGTTAAGGAAATCCGCAGCATTATTACATGCTGCAGGCTGGAGTCAAACTGCATCAACGATGGAATCGAGAGCAGAACAAGTGTGTAATGCCTTGAGAAAGCTTGCCTGGTCTGAAGAACGTCAGTTATTTCGCGATATGCCTGGGCTGGAGATATATAGTCAGCACACTCAGATTATATCGATCCTTGCAGGAGCAATCGAAGGAGAAGAAGCCCGACGACTGATGGAACGCACACTGGATGAGCCAATTCACCAGGTAACGCTGCCGTTCTCGTATTTAATGATTCAAGCTTTAAAGAAAGTGGGCCTACAGCATAAAATATTTGGACTGTGGGATCGCTGGCGTGTATTCACTTCACAAGGTTTGACGACACTTCCAGAGATGGAAGTGAATCCAAGAAGCGATTGTCATGCTTGGAGTGCAGTTCCGCTCGCTGAATTCCCAGCTACTATACTTGGTGTATCACCCGCCGATCCGGGATCAACTAGCATTAAAATCGAGCCGCACGTGGGGAAGTTAGAGTGGGCGAAGGGCAGTGTTGCAACAAAGCAAGGATTGGTTGAGATCGAATGGCGTATAAAGGAGCATCAATTTTTACTTCAAGCTAAATTGCCTATAGCAACTTCGGCTATAGTTAAGCTTCCAGATGGTACGGAGCATGCATTGCGTGGAGCAAAAACCTTCAGCTGCTTTATCTCTCAAGACTAAATCCAAACCAGACTATGCATTGAAATTAAAATCGTAAACAGCATGCGCTTTCTGACAAACAGCAAAATTTCACAAGGCTATCACATCAAAAAGTGATGCCCTGTGAAATTTTGTAATTCAAGATTTAATTATTTGTAATCTGCGTTTATCGTTGTTTCTTTCCATTGTTCTATACTGGCAAGCAGGCTGTTGAATTTATAGGTCGCTGTATCGTAGGCTTGTTGTCCCAGCAGCAAACGAAGAGGCGGTTCCGTTGTTTCCACCACTTTAATAACTGCATCGGCAGCCTTTGCAGGATCTCCATTTTCTTGACCAACACCGAGTTCGATCCCTTGCAGCATTTGTCCGACGATGGATTCTTTAAGCTCAGGGATGCTTGTCTCTGTTTTGACAGAAGAACGGCCAGCCCAATCTGTGCGAAAACCGCTTGGCTCTATTAAAGTCACATGAATATTAAAAGGTTTTAATTCTTGGGAGAGACTCTCGGATATGCCCTCAACAGCGTATTTTGTAGCGTGATAATAGCCCAGGGTCGGGAATGAAGCCAGACCGCCAATGGATGAGAAGTTTATAATGTGACCACTTTTTTGTGATCTCATATGTGGAAGAACAGCATTAGTTACATGCATGAGACCCCAGAAGTTAACCTCAAACATCTTACGGGTTTCTTCCTCTACGCTTTCCTCAACGGAGCTGAAATATCCGATACCTGCATTGTTCACAAGCACATCTATACGGTTAAACTTCTCAATCGTACGGTCAACCACATTGCGGATCTGATCTGGATTAGTCACGTCCAGTGAGAGAGCAATTACCTGATCCTCATGCCCGGCAACAAGATCTGTTACCTGCTGCACATTACGTGCGGTCACGACAACTTTATAACCTGCTTCAATCGCTTTCTGCGCGATGTGCCGCCCAAATCCTGTTGAACATCCAGTGATAAGCCAAACTTTTGATTCTGACAATGTAATCACTCCTTCAAGGTAATAACTTTACTCTACCTCTTAAAGTTAACTTGAAGTCAATACTCATTTTTGAAATAAGAATATTCATAGACTATGTCATCTTCTTATGCATTAAAATATCGTAAATCGCTATCTTCCGAATAATCTTTTCCAGATGGAACTGAGTCTGAGCCAGAGTACGTTCCACTTTGGTTTTATGCATAAGCAAAAATTGTTTTCTGGCATCTAGGGAAGGATCACCTTGGCGAATCAGCTCTGTATAAGTCTTAATGTCTTCAATAGACATTCCCGTATCTTTTAAAGCGATAACCAGTTCAAGCCACTCTAAAACCTCTTCTGAATATTCTCTTCTACCTGAAGCATTCCGTTCCACATGTGGTAAGATGCCTTCTTGTTCATAATAACGTAGGGTGGAGGGACGTAAACCTGTGATCTTCTCAATTTCACTAATACTGTACATATCAAGATGCTCCTTTAATAGTTAAAGTTAACTTGAAGTTAATTGTACTCTTTTCATGAAGCAAATGCGAATTTTTGACTTGCTTCCTCTCTATTCTAATTGATAACACAGATTAAGATCGCGTTATATGATGTTTGGTTTCCGTTACAGTTTCTCTAAATCAAAGTTCTTATAATGAATGTATAACAGTTTTGAAAAATTAAAGTTTCCCAATCTTCTCAATTAAGGAGTGTTTGAAATGAATACATGGAATCCAGCAGAATTCCAAACTACCTCCAAGCGCTATCGCCCGAAAATGAGGTGGTGGCTTCCCGGCGCATTCATGGACAAAGACGAGATTAAACGGGAGATCGAGTGGATGGCGGAGGCAGGCTACGGCGGTGCGGAAATCATCCATTTCTTCCCGATCCCTTCGGCAGATGTAAATCCAGCGGATTATGGCCGCTTCGTTTTCGGAAGTGATGAATGGAACAATCGGATGAAAGATGCGCTCGAAGCCGCCATTCCGCTTAACTTTCAGTTGGATTTCACTGTAGGACCGCTATGGCCGATCGCAACGCCCGCTGTCATGGACAAGAATGACGATCGCTGCACACATGGATTGCATATCGGGACGGCGGTAGTTGTAGGGACTTACAACGAAGCAATTCCTATCCCAGAGACGATCGATCCGTCACGTCCTTATAAACTTGTTGCTGTGACGGCTGCTCGGAGATACAGAGGCGAGTCCATAGGCGAAGTCGTAACGCTAGAACTGGAAACGGCGACCGATCTTACCTTCAGCGTTGACGACGGAAAGATAGAATGGACAGCTCCTCTTGACGGAGAATGGTGCTTGTTCGGCTTTTGGAGCCAAACGAACGGACAGATGAATGACTCGATCGGGGCTCCCGCGATCGATCACTTCTCGAAAGCTGCAGCCGATGCAGTTACGGGTTTCTGGGACAAACGCCTGTTTGCGGACCCTGAGATTCTTGCCTTATACGAGAAGAACGCCGGAAGCTTGTTCTGTGATTCCATTGAATTGAACGCAACCATGCTGGGCGGGATGTACGGTGCAGCGCCGATGCCCGTCGCGATCTGGTCTCCCGCCGTATTAGAGGAGTTCCGTATGCGTCGAGGCTATGATTTGACTGCTTATCTGCCTTCGATATTCGTCAAAGGTTTGTATCAGCTAGGTGCGGGCAATCGGACGGACGGAGACTCGGATTACGATTTTGCTGACCGCTCGGCAAACCTGCGCATCAGGAACGACTTCTTTCAAACCTTGACAGATATGTTCCGGGACAATCACCTACGGACAATAAGAAGGTGGGCAAACGGACATCATATGAAGCTTCGTTATCAAACATACGGCATGCCTACCGAGCTCTCCACGGGCCTTTACGAAGTTGACATCCCGGAGACGGAATCGCTCGGTTTCCATGATTCGACCGATGGTTACCGAATCCAATCGGGGGCAGTTCATCTATATGATCGCGAGATCTATTCGATTGAGGTAGGCGCTGTTATGGGTTATGGCTACAAGCAGACGTGGACCGGACAGGACTTCGGCCTTCTCTGGCAATTGCATCGAGGCTTTGCGGCTGGCGTCAACCAGGCGGTTCTTCACGGTATGTCCTACGATACTTCATCTGCTTCGGAACATTTCGAAGCGATGTTCAAATGGCCGGGTTTATCGCTCATGGGGTCGAGGTTCTCGAACGAATGGGGAGGACGCCAACCAAATTCCCTTCATGCAAGAGCCCTCACAGACTATATCGCGCGCACTCAATATCTGCTTCAACTTGGTAAGCCGAAGGTAGATCTGGCGATTTATCGTTATCATATTGATGGAATTCATGGCGCGATGGGAACGGAATTGACTTCTTATGAACAAGCCGGTTTCACGTATGACTTTGTAAGTCCTTGTTTGTTGGATTCACCGCGTGCCCAGATTGGTACATTCGAGGGGCAATCCGTACTGGCAGCAGACGGTCCGGCATATCGCGCTATCGTCGTAGATATGCGCAAGAAGTCGTTGACCGGAGACTGGATAGCGTCCGATCTCCCGATTGAAACAGCCAATCAACTGATCGCCTTCGCGGAGAGCGGACTACCTGTCGTGGTCGTTGGAGAAGCTCCGAATCATGCTGGTTCGTTCTTTGGCAGCAAGGACAAGATGAGAGCCAAAGACGTCGAGCTGTGCGATCAAATCGAGCATCTGTTAAACCTGCCGACGGTAAGAGCGGTTAAGACTCAAGAAGATGCGGTCGCGGCACTGGGCGAGCTTTCCGTCATTCCTGCTGTTCAAGTCCAGTGCGAGTCGCCTCTGTTGAATGCCCGTCGGTACGAAAACGGTATTTCCTTTTACTTCATCTACAATCCAAGTCAAGTGCAGGCATTCGAGGGAGAAGTGCAGTTCACAGGGACAGGGAATCCTTTCAAGCTGAACGCTTGGGATGGAACAATATGCCCGATGGCCGCTGTTCATACAGGCTCCGGTCAAACGACGGCGAAGCTGCGACTCGCTCCGAACGGAACTGCTTTGATCGCGGTTGCAGATGAATGGACAGAAGCGCTTCAGCGCGAGGAATATCGCGATATGATTGCGAAAGGTACGCGGATCATACCAGATCACTGGTCTCTCGTCGTGGACCGTTGGACTGCAGGCGCGCATCCGACGGAGACGAAGCTTGAAAGGATCGAGCTTGAACTTGACGAGCTGCGCTCCTGGACTCACATTCCGGTGCTTCGGCAAGTATCCGGAATTGGACGATATCGGACAAGTTTCCGCATTGAAGAGCGGAATGATACTTCCGCTGCCGTTATTTTAGAGATGGGTGAGGTGTCCGATACGTTCAGGGTCTTCGTTAATGGCCAAGAGATCCACGGTGTGGATCAGATCGGGCGTCATATTCCGATCGGAGAATACTTACGCTATGGAGAAGACAACGTGCTAGAGGTCGAAGTGGCTACTACGCTGAACAATGCGCTAAGCATTTTCGATCCTAACCGGCTGCCGCTAGATTGCGGCTTGATTGGTCCCGTTGGAATTGTATTATCTTGACAACCAGGAGAAACGCAATCGCATTTCGAAGGCGTTCCCGAACAAATAGGACGTTTTGCCGAACCTTTCAAGCTTTGGGGGAGGGGATGGTCATATTCCTCGCCTTGCAATCGAGTACGTGGATCTTCATCCGGCCCGAAAAGACGAGTATGGCAATCTGAAGCTGGATTTTGACGGTCTTCAACATCGAAGGATATGGAGCCGTCCTTCAAGCGTTATAAAGACATCGTAATTAAATCGTTGGGGTCCAGGCTCTTGGGGAGTTTGGCCCCATGATTAAGCTAAAGTATTGGGAAAAGATTAAAAGAGGAGGTCACTTTATTGTCTATTAAAATTGGTTTACAAATGTTTTCTGTTCGAAATAAATTCAATGAAGATCGAATTAAAACATTACAGGATTTATCAACAATTGGGTACAAGCACATTGAAATCCCAGTTGATTTTCAAAGCGATAGCGCTTTTAATATCAACTCTCTGTCTGCCAGTGATTTAAAACGAATGACTGAAACGGCAGGCATACAAGTAATTGGAACACATATTCCAGCCGAATTAAATGAGCAAGAACTCGATGTAATAATTTCTTATCACAAAGAGTTGGGGTGTAATAGAGCCATTATTCCTATGAGGCTGTTTCAAGGAGCTAATGACGCAATCGCTTTCAGTAAGCGATTAAATGAGTATGGAAAGAGACTTTGGACACACGGGATCCAGCTGTATTATCATAATCATTTTCAAGAATTTCAAAAGTTTGATGGGAAAACGGTATTTGAGATCCTATTAGAAAATACGAGTCCTGATTATTTGAAATTTGAATTAGATATCTATTGGGCTATTAGAGGAGGGGCAAATGTCGAGCAGTTGCTAAAACAACTTGGAACTCGATGTGAATTCATTCATATAAAAGATTTGCCTCATCCAATTAGCTCAATAAATATACTCGAAACATTAAACGAGGAAAAAGCGATAACTTTACATGATTTCATTCCATTGTTTAATTCTGATAATTTTGTAGAAATAGGACAAGGGAAGCTGGATATTAAGGAAATTATCAAATTAGTAAAAGAGCACACAGCCACTAAATATATCATTGTTGAGCAAGATGTTATATCGATAGATGAAATGAAAAGTGTTGAGATAAGCTTTAGCGCCTTATCCGATTTATTGGGTGTTGAGTATGAATAAATTAAATGTAGGTATTATTGGCTGCGGGGCAATTGCTATGGAAAAGCATCTACCAGCATTACTCAAACTGTCTGATAAGGTAGAGGTCAAAGGTTTTGCTAATAGAAATGAAGAAAAAGCAAAAAAAGCTGCTGATTCGGTAGGAAATGATAAAAAAGTTTATACCAATTATAAAGATATGCTGCAAGATCCTGAAATTGATGTCGTTCATATCTGTACACCGAATGCATTACACAGTTCAATGACTGTCGAGGCCTTAGAGGCAGGGAAGCATGTCATGTGTGAAAAGCCAATGGCCATGAATAGTCAAGAAGCTGAGGAAATGGTAAAAGCTGCTGAGCGTACAGGTAAAAAATTGACAATCGCATATCAGAATCGTTTCAGAAAAGATTCATTACTTTTGAAACAATCGTGTACTAATGGCGATCTGGGAGAAATTTATGTAGCTAAAGCGCACGCAATTCGACGTAGAGGTGTCCCAACGTGGGGAGTATTCCTAAATAAAGAAATGCAAGGAGGCGGTGCTCTTATTGATATTGGCACCCATGCACTTGATCTGACTCTATGGTTGATGAATAACTATGAAGTTGACAGTGTAACCGGCGTAGTACACAACAAATTAAGATATGAGAATAAAGCCAATCCTTTTGGCCCGTGGGATTCGGATCATTTTAACGTAGAAGAGTCAGCGTTCTCTTTTATCAAAATGAAGAATGGCGCATCCATTTATCTAGAATGTTCCTGGGCTCTGAACTCAGTAGATGAAAGAGAAGCAATGACTACGTTATCTGGAACAAAAGGAGGCGCCGAAATGCGCCGAAATACAGCCTTAGGTACAAATGAACTGATATTTAATACAGAAATGTATGGAAATCTCGTTAACACCCAGTTACAGAATGCAGCCGGTATATCGTATATATCACCCGTAGAAGAAACAGATGCTGATCGAGAAATGGCTCAATGGATCGACGCAATTCTTGAAGACAAAAATCCTGTGGTTGAACCAAGACAAGCACTAGTCGTCACTCAGATACTTGAAGCGATTTATCGTTCAGCGGAATTAAATGACACGATTAAATTTTAAATTGAAATTTGCCATTTCCATACGGAGAGGATGAGTTCTAATGAGTAAAGTTCTTAATGTAGGAATTATTGGTACGGGAGAACTTGCACAAGTCGTACACCTGCCTATCCTTAAAGAATTATCAGAACAATTCAAAGTAACCGCTCTATGTGATGTTTCGTATAATTCCCTCAAATATAACGGCGAAAAATTTGGTATTTCAAATCTCTATACAAATGTAGAGGATCTTGTTAATAACGAAGATATTGATGTTGTTTTCGTCTGTAACAGTAACGAATATCATGCAGATGCTGCTATAGCAGGTGCCAACGCAGGTAAACATGTCTTCATCGAAAAGCCTATGGTCCTGTCATTATCCGAAGCAGAAGCTGTGATCAAGGCGAAAAACAGAAATAATGTTCATGTTATGGTCGGTTATATGCGAAGATATGCTCCCGCATTTGAAGCTGCAGTTAAAGAAATAGGAGGGTTAGACCAGATTTTGTACGCAAGAGTACGAGATATTATTGGACCAAATGATTATTTCATAAGGCAATCTGGAGCGCACCCGAAAAAGTTTAATGATTTTCCTGAAGAATTAAATAAAGAACTGGCTGAAAAATCCAAAAAGTGGATTAGCGAAGTTCTTGGTGAGGGCGCTGATGAGACTACAGTTATGGTGTACTATTTCCTTACAGCGTTAGGGTCGCATGATCTTTCTGCCATGCGTGAGGCTTTGGGAATGCCGGAATCCGTATCCGGTTTTGCTATTAATAGTGGAGGCTTTATGAATGCCATTTTCAATTATCCTTCTTTCAATGTTGTTTATGAAACAGGCATGAATAACGTAGGTAAGTTTGATGCTCATCTGGAAGTGTACGGAAAGGATAAAACGGTTAGAGTAGAATTTGACACACCTTATATTCAAGGACTACCTGTTAAATTAATCGTATCAGAGACAGAAGAGGACCTGTACAAAGAAACGGTTATTCGCCATACGTATAAAGACCCTTATACGATTGAGCTGGAAGCACTTTATGATGCAATTGTTCACGATCAGGTCATAAAAACAACTCCAGAGGATTACCGTGATGACTTAATCATTTTTAATATGTTAATTGATTTCTACAAAAAGCAGAAGCAATAATTCCTGATTTAATAAATATCGATGTCTTTTGTGAATAACCTAAAAAGACAAACCAAGATCATTGATTGACCTTCGTTTGTCTTTTTTAATTCGTGAAACTCTCTTTACAGACTTTGTGTACTTTCTCTTTTAACTAATATCGTACACAAGTTATACAGTGGAGTGCAGGTTTAGAGACAAGAAAATGTTGAATTTCGTATTACTGGAATTAAACGAAGTAATTTGAAAGTAAATCCCTAAATATGATAGTCTTTATATTGTATTGATATTTTAACTATCATTTTAGGAGGCGTTACGATGTTTACCAATACAAATCAAGATCGTTCCAAGTCCAAAGTTGATTTCATGGATCATTCATTCATTCAGCAGCCTTTCCCGGTCTACGAAAAATTGCGTGCCGAAGAGCCTGTGCATCGACTTTTACTGCCGAGTGGGCATGCTGCCTGGATGGTTACCCGTTATGAGGATGCCGTCAACATTTTGCAGGATGGCCGCTTTGTAACCGGAGTTCTCGATAACTATAACAATGAAAACGAGGAGACACTTCCTCCGCATCAGGCGATTATTTCACGAAATCTGATCAGTGTTGGTCCTGAAGATCATCGTCGGCTTCGGCGGTTGATCCAGAAGGCATTTACTCCCCGTATGATTGAGAGACTTCGAGGACGAATTGTGGAAATAAGTGATCAATTGTTAGAACAGATTCAGGCAGGAGGCACTCGAGAGTTTGATTTGATCGAGGACTATGCCTTCCCTCTGCCCATTATCGTTATTTGTGAAATGCTAGGCGTTCCACTAGAGGATCAAGATAAATTCAGAGCCTGGTCCAACACCATTATGGAGAGTGTCAGCAACCCGCAGATGAGCCAGGAAAGCGATGAAGTAATGAAGGCTTTTGTCGATTACTTACAAGAACTGATCACGGAGCGGCGCAAACATCTTCAACAGGACCTCATCAGCGATCTCATCAGTATAGAGGAAGAAGGTGACAAACTAACGGAACAGGAGTTATATGCACTTGTTTTCGTACTCATCATTGCAGGGCATGAAACAACAGTGAATCTGATTGGGAACGGTATGCTGGCATTGCTGGAACATCCACAGCAAAAGCAGCTCCTTATGGATGATCCTGATCTGATTCAAGCAGCGGTTGAGGAAGTGCTGCGATTTAATGGACCAGCTGAAATAAACAATGTACGGTGGGCTGCAGAAGATGTGGAGTTTCAGGGAATACAAATCCGCCAAGGAGATATGATGCTTGTCGCGTTATCCTCAGCGAATCGGGATTCCAGTCATTATGAAGAACCCGATACGTTTGACATTACTCGCAAAGTCAATGACCACATTGCTTTTGGTAAAGGAATTCATTATTGTCTTGGCGCTCCACTTGCGAGACTTGAAGGCGAGATTGCGATCAATGCATTACTTCAACGGCTGCCGGAGATTCGGTTAAATACAGAACTGGAACTGCTGGAGTGGAGGCCAGGTATGATCATTCGGGGACTCAAAGCGTTCCCGGTCGCATACTAAATTCTGAACGTGCGCTTGATTATCAGCCAACTTCTAGAAGATGCCAGTTGAAACAGCAGCTTATAAGATCCAGCAAGCATCCAAAAAAGGCGGAGGGATTGAAGCATGGGAAAACTGAAGGGAAAGGTTGCCATTGTAACAGGTGCAGGAGGAGGTCTGGGCAGTTACATCTCCCTACGCCTGGCAGAAGAGGGCGCATCATTAATACTTACTGATATCAATGGCTCGTCATTAGAGGAAACCGCTGCACGTTGTGAACGTGCAGGGTTTTCGGTTCTTGCCAAGACTGCTGATTTGTCTGAGCCTAAGCAGGTCAAATTACTGGTTGAAGATACGATTAAGAAATTCAATACCATCGACATTCTAGTCAATTTAGCAATTGCTATTCGGACACCGCATTCCTTCTTGGAACATGAATTGGATACACTTGATGAGAGCTACCGAACAGGACTTATATCCACTTGGCTCATGATGAAGGAAAGTTACCCGTATTTAAAACAAGGTGGAGGAAAGATCATTAATTTTGGCTCAGGAGCAGGGTATGACGGGCTTGAGGGTTATGCCGCATATGCTGCCATTAAAGAAGGAATACGAGCGTTGTCGCGTGTTGTTGCCCGAGAATGGGGCAAGGAAAACATCAATGTGAATGTCGTAAATCCTGGAGCCCTCACGGATGGGATTCGCGCACATCTGGATGCACTGCCTGAAGATCAGCGTGACCCGCAGCTGCTGGGGTTCAAGCCCACGGCAATCGGTCGGTATGGAGACCCTTATGAAGATATCGCTCCGGTCGTTGCTTTTCTGGCAAGTGAAGATGCCAGACATATAACGGGTCAAACCTTTTTTGTCGATGGGGGCTCAATTATTAACGCATAAGAGAAGCCATTTGACAAACGGTAATTAAATTAACAAGTGAATTGAGAACTAACTAACATAAAATTCAAAACACGTCCTGATTAATTTCAATAAAATCCTCATACAAAAACGACCGTTCCCTCAGTGTTCAAAAGAGGGCCGGTCGCTTATTTTATTTATGGAAGAAAAATCAAATAATGCTCTTATCCAAAATTTTCAATTCTACGGGTAAAGTAAGCAGATTTTGTGTCCCTTTGTGTAAATGCAGTCCCGGATTAAAGGCTTCAGTTGGAACAATATCAGCAAAGGTTTCAACGAAGCACTCTAATGCTATTTGAGCTTCAAGACGCGCAAGAGGGGCTCCTAGACAAAAATGAGGGCCTTTACCAAAGCTAAGATGCTTGTTACTATTCTCTCGGTGTATATCAAACTTGTTTGGTTCAGGGAATTGCTCTGCATCATTATTCGCGGCTCCAAGCCATACAACAATGATATTACCTTTTTTCATAGGGACACCCAACACATCGCTATCCATGGTCAATACCCGATCTAGTGTGATGGGGAAGCGATAACGCAATGTTTCTTCAATGGCATTGGAGATAAGGCTGTGATTGGAGAGAATCTCCTGAAATATTCCTGGTTGTTCATATGCGAAAGTGTAGAACATGTTCCCAAGTAAATTGGTTGTTGTTTCATTGCCGGCAGCAAGCAGACCCAGGCTGAAGGTTACGACTTCCTCATCTGTAAGTTGTGTCCCTTCATACGCTGCAAGAGTTAGATCAGAAATAATATCCTTCTCAGGATTCTGACGTTTTGCTTTAACAATGGGAAGCAAATAATCATTGAACTCCGACTTCGCATGGTATTTTCTTTCGACTTGATCCGTTACGTTGTCATCTGAATTAGGGAAAAACAAAATATCGGACCAGTTCTTTATATAATGAAGATCTTGTCTTGGTGTGCCTAACAAATCAGAAATGACCGTGACAGGAAGAGGAACGGCAAGATCACGGATCATGTCGGGCTTTTTCATCTGCTTCATATTATCTATTAATTCTTTTGCAATGATCCTGATTCTTGGTTCCCACTCTTTTAGACTTCTTGGGGTAAATGCACTGGATACCAGCTTACGTATATCACGTTGAATAGGAGGATCGGTAGAATTGATATCTACACGTGTATTGACTGTTTTTGGAATAGGTGACACACTTCTTTTCCGTATACTTGAGAACAGCTTGAAGTCACTAAGCACCATATTCACGTCATCATAGCGAAATACGTTCCAGACGTTTTGTTTCTCATCATAATATATCGGATTATTGACAAGCATATCGTTGTACCACTCATAGGGATTCCATAATTGTTCAGGAGTTTGTAACTTTGATATCTCATGAATGACGATGCTGCTCTGTTCTGAGTTCATCTTTCCAACACCACCTCTGATTTTAATATGATAAACTTCGATTTGATATCAAAACTATCAACCTCAAAGAAACTCTATCACAAAAATACATAGAAATTCAAATAATATCCTTTTTAGTTATAAGCCAACCGAAAAATGCTCACAAATAGTTCGGGCTGATTCCGTTGCCCCATCGTACATAAAGGGCTTGCCCTTTCGTACTATTTTTTTTCTTTCTTTTTCGTTATCATGGGGGTACAGGTTGCTCGGTTTACAGCTCAAGGAATTCAGAAAAGTGAAAGGGGAAGGATTAGAATATGGCGAATAGGGATGATCTCTCGTCTCTGTAATTTTTGTTAACGAAGCACATATTAAACGATTTATTTCAGATTATACTTTAATTAAAATACTACCTAGCTTAGCTATAAAGGGAGACTTCTTTCATCATGAAGAAAATAAAGTATGTATTCAATCACATGAAAACAAGAACAAAGATCATGATTTCTTTACTTATCATTATTTTAATCATAGCAGGGATTATCGTAAGAAATTTATCAGTATATGTGGAAGATAAAGATTATGTACCTGCTGCCACTACAGAGAAGTTCCGTGCAGCGCTTTCGGTAAGCCCGTTTTCGGGAAATGAATTTAAGACGGGGAATACTACGTATACAGCAGGAGACGTTACTGCGAAAAGTCGAGAGGAATTAGAAAAGATCTATATTTCATCAGGGGCTACGGAAATGTACGCAAGAATTGCGACTAAACGATCTCCTACTGAAGATAATATCGTGAATGGTGAGGAAGACTCAAATGCAAATTTCCATACCTTGGAGCAGGGATTAGAGCTGGCTCACATGGCAGCCAAATTAAACATACCGTTGAACCCTGAAATTATGCTGGCTTACACATACATGGATATGGATCGGCAGCAAGCACCTAATTTCGAAGGATATCCCGAGATATATGCTTTGCAAAATGGAAAGCCTTGGGAAGAATTAACTTTGGGTGAAATGAACGTTGTCTTGGAAGCATACGGAAAATTTGTGGCAACCGAACTTTTGAAAACAGGCGTCAAAGTAGAGAACTGGAACATTGGTAACGAAGCAAACTATGGTTTTGCAGGGGTAAGCATTGGGTTGAAAACCGCAGTAAACGAAAAGTTGGAAAAAGTTCCGGGCTTTATGAGACATGTCTATTCTGTGATGGGAACCAATTGGTTGAAAAATAATATATGGAAATACAATGCAGTGCAGATGACTGCGGTAGCTAAAGGGATTAAAGAGGCGTACACGAGTTTAGGACTTGATTCAAGCAATGTTAAGTTTTCTACTCACATCGCCACGGTAGTAACAACAGTGAAAACAGCAGTCACATATTTCAAGACGTTAAAGGAAAATGGATTCCCTATTGATACTGCTGGAATTAGTTTTTATCCCAGCGCGCCAGGAGTGTACATCGACAAAATGGTTATGTATAAAAAAATAGTTACTGCCATTAACAAAGAGGTGGGTATACCTGTATTTATCGCAGAGTTTTCTTATCCTTCAGGTGAAGTGCAGGGCGCATATGCGGGATGGTCAAACACGATCAAGGGATATCCGCATAATGAAGAAGGACAAGCGGCAATCTATCATGATGTGGTTCAGTGGGGTAAAACACATGGGCTTATAGGTATCCGGTATTGGGCTCCAGATTACAGTGGGTGGGGAAGTATGTCCATGTTTGATTACTCGGATCATGGCGCTAAAGCCAAGAAAATATTAATGGATGCTATATCCGAAGAAAACAAATTGAAATAAAGATTAATTTTATCAGGTCTTTATAGAAAAGTCGCTTATAGCGGCTTTTTGTTTTTTCCAGTTGCTTAGCTAACTACATCCTGACATAGATACCTTGTTGCCGGGCTGCACCTTTTCGGCTATGCTACTTTTAAAGAACTGCTTGGTTGTTTAAATGAATCAGGTAAGGGCTGTTACTCTCTTTAAGAGCAGCATAGGAGGTATAGAAGAATCTGGCATGAGAAAATCCCTTTCCTATCTACCTGGATACAAATGGTTAAATCGTCGATGGAATAGTTGGAGTTTGACCAAGAAGCTGGTCCTGTTTTACTTGCCCTTATTTGTTCTCCCCTCTATCGTTGGACTAAGTCTCTTAGCCCAGAACTATAATGCTGCGATCCGTACCAACGCCGAGTCATATTCCGATTCGATTACGAGCCTGACTGTAGACAAACTGGAAGCAACCATAGAGACCTATAACAATGTGAGTCTGCACATTCTAACCTCAGATGAAATAGGAGCAATTCTGTCTGAACCGGTACATAACGAATTTGAAAAAATCGAACTGCAGCAGCAGCTGGAGCGAAGTGTGCTGCCGATCATTGGAGGACTAGACAGCAACCGTATCAAAGGATGTGTATTTATGACTGACAACACGACCTTTATCATCGGCCAAGATGAACAAGAGCCTTTAAGTGAGAAAGGAAAGTCAAATACGGTTACAGCCAACGGAGCACCTTATTGGGATTCTGTAAGGTCAGGTTATACTACAGATAATGATGTAAGTGCTTTCAGGTTAGGGCGTGTCATTAAAGATGAGAACTTCCGACCTATAGGATATTTTTATCTTATTGTTTCTTCTAATGTACTCAGGGACGTTCTTAGCTCTGCTATGGCAGGTTCCAATACTGCTTTTTTCCTTAACGGTCCGGATAGAGTGCTGCTTCAAGAACAAGTAATACAGGAAGATACCTTTTCTGAAGTTTTACGTCTTGAACAAAGTATTGATTACAATGAATGGACGCTTACAGCGGAGTATGCTCTAAATACCGTGTATGCCACCGTCTACCGAATGAGTGTTTTTGCAGCTTGGCTGGCCGGGGGAAGTCTGGTCCTTGGTTTGGCTGCCTCCTACCTGATTCGTACCGACATTGCTTTGCCGATCGCGAGGCTTCTTGCCAATATGCGGAGAGGATTGCGCGGGGAGAAGCCTAACTCCCTTACCAAATTCAGAGGGGCCAGAGAAATTACGCAGCTGAATGAAACCTTTATTTCTGTTATGTATGAAATCTACAATCTATTAGGTGAAGTAAAGGCCAGTGAAGAACGCAAACGGCAGGTGCAGTTAAAAGTGCTCCAAAATCAACTTTCTCCTCACTTCATCTACAATACGTTAAATACTATCCGGTGGATGGCCATGATACGAAAACAGGATCATATAAAAGAGATAGTTGATGCATTGAGCAATCTGTTGAGATACTCGATCAGAGACACCAATGAACTTGTTTCGCTTGAAAACGAAATTAACGTCATGCGTGAATTTGTCAAGATTCAACAAGTACGTCATCAAAACTTTATATTTCAGGTCGAACTGGAGGATGAGGTGAAACCGTATCGGCTGCTTAAATTTTTGATTCAGCCGCTCTTAGAAAATGCTATAGTTCATGGTTTGTCGTCTATTGATCATTCAGGACAGATTCGTCTGGAGGCAAAAGCAGAGAAAGGGATGCTTAGTATTCGGGTATGGGACAATGGCAGCGGAATAGATCAAGAGCGCTTATCTGAAATCCAGCAGGTTATGAGCAGCGGAACTGGAAGCCACATCGGATTATTGAGTGTGAAAGAGAGGATTGAAATGTTCTATGGTCCTGCCTACGGAATGAACATTACGAGTGAACGGGGAGCAGGCACTACTGTGGAATTAAAGCTTCCTATCTTGAAAGAAGGATGGCCAAACGAAAATGATTAAAATCGCGATTGTAGATGATGAATCCCTGGTTCGGGTTGGATTTCAAACTATTATTGACTGGCATGAAAATGGCTATGAAATACAAGGGGTTTATCGGAACGGCAAGGAGGCATGGGAGGCCTTTTCTACAGATGGTTACCCCGAAGTGCTGCTGACCGATATACGAATGCCTGAAATGGATGGTCTAGAATTGATAAGACGAATTAGAGAGACGGATAAAGAGATGATCATTTTAGTCCTGAGCAGCTATGAAGAGTTTGAATATACAAGAAGATCAATCCAATTGGGTGTGCAGGACTATATTCCAAAGCATCTGTTCGACCCAGATGAATTGATTTCAACACTGACCCGATTATCAGAGAGACTCTCCTCAAAGGTTCGCGCTAGACAGAGCCGGGCCAATGCCATGGATGAAGAAAGGCAGCGACTGATGGCACAATCCAGAATACTTCCGGGTATTGTTGCTTTTGCGGCGGATTTCTCTCACAAAGAGTACCCTGTGCTTACAGACCTTTTGAAAGAAGCTGCTTTCGTTTGTTGGGTTGCTATTCGTATTTGGTCAACGGATAACTCAGGCAACGATGATGACCAGACTGCCTTGGGCTTTCTCCTGCAAGATCTTATGAATAAAACGACTCATGCAATTCCTCTAGGGTTTGATCAAGGCTTTTTTCACGGCTTACTCTTTAGTCGAGAAACAAATTCGGAAGAAACAACGATGATGGCCGGTCTGGTAAAAGAATGGATGGACACAGTGAAGCAGAATCTTGCCATTACAGTATCAGCCGGTATGTCTGATCATCTGATCTTTCAGAAGTGTAAAGTGATAAGAAACCAAGCAGAGCAAATGATTGACCGATCCTTTTTCAATGGGCCAGGCTTGTACCGCTTTGATGCGAGTCTAAATGTTGTTCAGGAGCAGCTAGACATAAAGTTTCAACAATGGCAGCAGCAATTTATAAGCATATTGAAATCAGCTTCAGAGGAAGAAATGGCGAAGTGGCTGGACGCCGTAGGCAGCGAACTAGAGACACGTTATTCTCCCTATACTGCGTTCCGTTTGGTCCAGTGTATGCTTAAAATTTATCAAAATGATCCATCGAACATGAATATGCTGATTGATACAGAGAAGTCCGATTTTATGACCCTCCCCTTTTATTCAGTGGATTCCATCCGAACATGGGACGAATTAAAGTCCTGCTTTTTACAGATGATTAAACGGTTCAATGACTTATCCGCCACCGCTAGGATGAAATCGCAAACATGGCTGGAGCCGGTTTTTCGTTATGTAGAAGCACATTTCGCCCAAAGCATTCGGCTTGAGGATGCCGCAGGCTTAGTGAATTTAAACATTCATTATTTCAGTCATCGATTTAGCCGGGAAATGGGGATGACGTTTCTTGAATACCTGACCCAGGTTCGTATCCGTAAATCTGTAGATCTCATGAAGCGATACTCGCTTTCTGCTGAAGAGGTAGCTTCCCGTGTGGGATATCCAAACTCGAATTATTTCGTGAAGGTGTTTAAAAAAGTTACCGGAATGACCGTTTCTGAATTCAGAAACTCGACTGGCTTCTCAACTAAATAAATGGAATGTTCATCTAATAATATGGAATGACGATCAACCGGGACATCACTGTTCCGGTTTTTTGCCCTAAATCAAATGCAACTATCGAATAATGTGGAATCATAAACAAAAACTTGTTCATGGAAACGCTTTATTTTGTGAACTATGATTATTACATGCTTACAAACCGTTAGACACGAAGGGAGAAATAAAAAATGAAAAAGGGGTTATTCAGAAAAGTACTTCTTGCAGTGACAGGTGTCTCCGTCTTGCTGTTGGCAGCATGTGGCGACAACACAAACAGCTCTTCACCCGATCAAGGCAGCAAAGCCGGAACTGAAAAACAAGTGGAATTAACCGTGTGGGGAGACCAGTCTAACCAATCATCGTTTGAGTCGGGATTTACCGCAATCAATCAAGCATTTGAAGAAGAACATCCGAATATCAAATTAAACTTTCAATTCTCAGGGTCAGAGACAGCGATCGATACGGCTGTTAAGAGCAACTCGCTGCCGGATGTGTTCTATGTTCAAGGAAACAAGACGCCTAAAATGAAGCTGTATGTGCAGAGCGGTGCATTGCTTGATCTGGATGATTACGGACTCGATACCAGCCGTTTCGGGGAAGACCTCATGGAATACGCAAAGGTGGACGGAAAACTATATTCCTCGCCTCCGGCCTTTATGGACTCTCAGTTGATTTATTATAATAAGGACATTTTTGAAAAGGAAGGTTTGCAGGCTCCGGCAACGTTAGATGAGTTCGTGACGTTGGTCGCGGCATTAAAGGATAAGGGAATCACACCTTTCAGCGTTCCCGGTAAAGCTGAATTCGAACGGGCCTGGCTTGCCTTTGCGCTAATGCCTGCTGCCGCTGAGGAAGCATTAAGCAAGATTAATGAGGGGACTGGTTCTTTCAAAGACCCAAGCATAATCAAGGTATTCCAAACGATCAGAGAGTTCGCCGACAAAGGTTATTTCACCAAGGATTTGGCCTCTGTAGACAATGCCGGAGCCCAGTTGGCATTTACTAACGGCAGGACAGCAATGATGGCAGATGGTACCTGGAATGATCCAACCTTCGTAGGCGCTGGAATAAACCTCGGCAGATTTTATATCCCGACAGGATCTGGTGAACGCATTGCTCCGCAAAGCTTCAGTAATGCGACCACTTTTGCCGTATCTGCTGGAACCAAGCATCCGGAAGAAGCGGTCGAATATGTAAAGTTTCTGTCCAGCCAAAAAGCTCAACAGCTGTTTGAGGATGAAACAGGTATGGTGCCGGCCCTGCAGGATATCACGCCTAGAGATGAGGGAGTCAAAGAATTGAGTGCGTTTGATTCCCTGGGTCATAATATTTATTCCGTATTAACGAACATATCAACAGAAGAGATCAAGTTGAATGATATCTTCCTTCAGCAAGTAATGCCGCAACTGTTGACCTCTCATATTGATGGTCAGCAAGCTGCAGACATGCTGGAAGAAGCGCTGCTCCGCACAAAATAATCAGAACGATTTTTGGACGGTTAAGCCGAGCTGCTTAACCGTCCAAATCATTTGGAGGCGATCTAGGTGTTGCAGTGGCTTAGAAAGAAACCTTATTTGTGGTTCATATTGCCCGGTTTTATTCTGTATTCTATTTTCGTGATCTATCCCATTTTCTCAGCTGCCCAGCTTAGTCTGTTTCAGTCAAACGGTTTTAGTGAGAAGGTGTTTGTAGGCTTTGATAATTATATTGAATTGTTCACTAATTCGGAATTAAAACGGCAGTTCTTAAATGCGCTTAAGAACAATGTGATATTGGTCGTGCTTAACGTCGGACTACTGATTCCTATACAGCTTTATTTTGCCTATGTCATTTATACACGTGTAAAAGGCTACCGTTTTTTTCAAACAATGATCTTTGCTCCACAGTTTATTACCACTAGCGTTATCGTATTTCTGGCTACACTTGTTTTTGACCAGAATATCGGTATTTTCAATGAATTTCTCCAGCTAATCGGGTTAGGAGAACATGCTCGAAATTGGTTAGGGGTTCCGGGCTACGAGGTCCTTACCTTGTTCATTATGAATGCTTGGGCCGGTGTAGGCTTCAGTATGATCTACTTCGTGGCAGCCATGAAGATGCTGTCCGACGAAGTGATGGAAGCTTCTTATTTGGACGGAGCCGGCTACTGGAGACGGTTCTTCTCGGTCATTATACCGCAGATCCGTTCCAGTATTGTAAATATTGCTATGATCAGTTATATCGCTGCCATGACCTTATTTGATTTCAGCTATTTGCTGGGAGGGGTGAGCGGCGGTATTAACAATTCGATGGATGTGATGACACTGTTTTTCTACAGAATTACTTTCGGAACGACCGGCGCAATGGGAGGAACGGTAAGCACAAACTCCGTAGGTATGGGGACTACCATTGCCGTCGTAATGTTTGCCATCATCTTTGTGGTTGCTTTGATTCAGCTAAGATTCACTTATAAGGAGGAGAAATGATCATGGCTGATGTCAAAAAGCTGTATGTAACGAAGCTGATCCTCTGGGTGTACTCTTCCTTCACCTTACTCATCCTTGGGTATCTTACATGGAACTCATTTCGCACCAAGCAGGATGTACTGTCAAATACACTGGGCTGGCCCAAGTCCTTTACATTGGAATCCTATGTCAAAGTTTTTCGCAACGAGCATTTCGGCGTCAATATCTGGAACAGCGTATTTATCCTCATGATGACAATCATCATCATTGTAGCCTTAGCCTCCATGGTTGCTTATGGTTTAGGTCGTTACTCTTTTAAGTTTAAGCAAGGTGTAATGCTGTATTTTTTGATCGGTCTCATGTTCCCTGTCCAGCTCGGTGTGGTTCCCGTATTTCTGATTATCAAGAATCTTGGACTGATTAATTCTCCGTGGAGTGTAATTCTGGTGTTATCAGCGGGATTATCAATGGCTGTACTGATGCTCACGAATTTCTTTGCCGGCTTGCCGGACGCTCTGGCCGAATCCGCACGAATAGACGGCGCCGGAGAATGGAGAATTTTTTACCGAATTATGTTTCCGCTTGCTTCACCAGTAATCGTCAGTCTGTGCATTATATTGTCCGTTAATATCTGGAACCAATTTTTCCTGCCGTTAATTATGCTTCAAGACGACGCAGTCAAGACAATACCGCTGGCAGTTATGAAGTATACATCCAATATTCTGCTCAATATGGATAAAGCATTGGCAACTTCCGTCATTGCAACCATTCCGGTTCTCATATTATTTTTCATCTTTTCGGAACGAATTATTTCAGGAGTCGCTTCAGGAAGTGTAAAAGAGTAATCGATCTGCAAAAAGGAGGTCACTTATGAGTCCTGATTGGGAAGAAGAGGCAAGCTGGATATGGCACCCTCATTGGAAGGAAGAAAATGAAGCTAAGGGAGGAGGATTTGTCTATTTTAGAAAAACATTTGAACTTCGAAAAGGCAGGCATAACTGTGCGCTTCGTATTTCAGCTGACAGCCGTTATTTGCTTTATGTCAATGGTATACCCGTAAGCCGGGGACCTTGCAAAGGCGACCGGTTCACGTGGCATTATGAGGAAGTTGAGATTGGAGAATACCTGAAAGAAGGCATAAACGTTTTTGCTGCTCAGGTGCTGCGTTATCCTTATACAGGCGGTGGAAATCAGTCTGTATGGCGTACGCGGCTTGCCGGGCTGTATGTGCATGCTGTCATCAGAGATGAGCAGAATACTCAGGCTGCAGCTGCACATACCGATGAATCCTGGGAATGTATGAAGGATGAGGCGATTACTTTATCTCAAGGCGTATATACGCAATTTCTCGGAATTTCGGAAGCCGTTGACGGATTCAAGCGTCCTTTTGGATGGACAGAAGCAGGCTATGTTCCAGAAAAGTGGGAGAAGGCCTCCCGATATGTATTCGATATCGTTCATGGGGAACTAAAACCGTGGGAGTTAAGAAAACGTCCCATTCCTCCTCTCTATGAAACTGAACGCCGGTTTGTTGGTATTTCCCGACTCTCGGAAAAAGGAAGCAAGCCTGATTGGTTAAAACTGGTGACGTATGACCGCTCGTTAACGATCGCACCTCATTCAGTTATAACGATAGATTTTGACGCCGGAGAGCTGACTACAGGTTACCTTGAGATGGATTTGTCCGGAGGTCAAGGGAGTGAAATTAAGCTGTTGTGTGCCGAATGTTATGAGAATCCGCCCATATCAGTCCCTTGGATACGCGACAAAGGGGATCGGACGGACAGTACAAATGGAGATTTATATGGTGATTTGGATATTTATAGACCTAGTGGCATGGAACAGGAAAGCGGAGAATTTATAGAGAAATATGAACCATTCTGGTTCCGGACATTCCGCTATGTCAGAGTTGAAATCAGGACAGGAGAAGCACCATTAACGCTTCGTAAATTTTCTTATAGAGAAACAGGTTACCCGCTTGATGTCATCGCCCAATATCGTTCTTCAGATCCTCAAGAAACTGCTTTATGGGATATTAGCGTCAGAACGCTTAAACGATGCATGCATGAAACATACGAAGATTGTCCGTATTATGAGCAGCTTCAATATGTGATGGATACCCGCTCCCAAATCCAGTTCACCTATATTCTATCTGGCGATGACAGGCTTGCCCGCAAAACTTTATTTGATTTTTACAGTTCCTTGCTTCCGGAGGGATTAACACAGTCCCGATATCCTAGTGTATCAACCCAAGTCATACCAGGCTTTTCATTATATTGGATTTACATGCTGCATGACCACATGATGTTTGTGGGAGACCGGAAACTTGTTGAGCAATACCTGCCTGGTGTAGATGCCATACTCGGTTATTTCTATCGGCAGATTGAGACAAGCGGTCTGATCGGTAAGATGAACCCTCGGTATTGGTCCTTTGTAGACTGGGCTGATAAATGGAAGGAAGAATATGGCGTCCCTGACGCAGCCCGCCAAGGCCCGCTGACGGTTTATTGTCTAATGTATACTTACGCACTGCAAAGAGCTGCTGAGCTTGCTGCTTTTACTGATAGAAGGAGCGTTGCGAAGGAGTATCTTGATCGAGCCGAACGCATGCAGCTAGCTGTTAAGGAAAACTGCATGTCGATCAGCCGCCCTGGCAGTCTTACCGACGGCCCCGGACTGGAGCTTTTCAGCCAACATGTCCAAATTTGGGCTGTGTTAAGTGGAACGTTGACAGGAAGAGAGGCCAGGCATGCAATCCTTCACTCGATCGAATGCCCGGACTTCGTACCCTGTTCATTCGCGATGTCCATCTACCAGTTCCGTGCGCTTTCTTTAGTTGGTTTGTACGATAAAGTATATGATTTACTGGCTCCATGGCGGCAAATGGCGTGTGAAGGGCTAACAACGTGGATGGAAGATACTGTAAGCAAGCGCAGCGATGCTCACGCTTGGGGCTCCGTGCCTATTTATGAATATACAACAGAAACGTTAGGGATTCAGCCCTCTGCCCCAGGCTGCGAGAAGATAAAAATAAGTCCGCAAATCGGCCGCCTTTCCCACGCTGAAGGGTGTGCAATGACCTCTAAAGGCATGGTTTCCGTACAATGGCAGCTTGTCGATTCTACATTTCGCATGCATGCCGCTTGGCCAGAGCAAATCTCATGCACGATTGTTTTGCCGAATGGTCAAATAGTAAGAGGAGAAGAGAACGGCGAATTCAGCATCGTAATGAATTGGCAGAATCCATCATCGGAATCTGAAATGAAGGAGCGCTTATGACTGTATCAGAATGAATTTACTCATGCCTTGCTTGGTGTACAAGGTACTATGCCTAGGTGAAAGGAGATTCGGATTGAGCCGAATACCTTAAATCTTAAAGATTCGATACGATTCCGTTGATTAATTCTAAAAAAACAATGATATTACCATATTCGATAAACGGATTCATTTATTCTTATATAAGAAAGCGATATCATTAGGGTTGGAGGAATACAAATGGAACGAGATTTAAAAGAAATGATCAAGCAAATGACATTGGAAGAAAAAGCAGCACTCTGCTCGGGTAAAGATTTCTGGAATACCGAATCCATTGACCGTCTCGGGATTCCTTCCATTATGATGACAGATGGCCCTCACGGGCTTAGAAAACAAGAGGGGAGCGCGGACCACTTAGGTATAAACAAAAGTATACCGGCTACCTGCTTTCCCTCCGGAAGTGGGCTGGCCTCATCGTGGAATCGTGAACTTGCCCATACCATGGGGGAAGCCATCGGACAAGAAGCACAAGCTGCGGATATTTCGATTGTTTTGGGACCTGGTGTGAATATCAAGCGTTCCCCGCTGTGCGGACGAAATTTTGAATATTTTTCTGAAGACCCTTATTTATCGGGAACTTTAGGAGCTAGCTATATTGTAGGCGTACAAAGCCAAGGCGTGGGTACTTCCATTAAACATTTTGCTGTAAACAACCAGGAATATAAGCGAATGTCTGTAGATGCGGTGGTGGATGAACGGACTCTACGGGAAATATATCTTGCGAGCTTTGAATACGCAGTGAAAGAGGGAGAGCCATGGACCGTCATGGCAGCATATAACAAAGTAAATGGTGATTATTGTTCCGAGAACAGCCGGTTACTGACTGAAATTCTTCGGGACGAATGGGGCTTTTCAGGGGTAGTGGTGTCAGATTGGGGAGCGGTCAATGAACGAGATGAAGGACTAGCTGCTGGTATGGATCTGGAGATGCCTTCCAGCAGCGGTTTGGGATGCAAGAAAATTATTGAAGCTGTTCAATCAGGAAAATTGAACGAAGAGGTGTTGGATCAGTCTGTTGAGAGATTGTTGTCACTTGTATTCAAAGCTGTAGATAGCCAGCGGAAGTCAGCATCGGTTGATGTAGAAGCACAGCACCAGTTAGCCAGAAAAATTGCAAGTGAAAGCATGGTACTGCTTAAGAATGAGGAGAGCATTCTACCTCTAAACACCGAAGATACCATTGCGGTTATCGGAGCATTCGCGCAGCAGCCACGCTACCAGGGCGGCGGTAGTTCACACATTATGCCGACGAAGCTGGATAACATCTATGAAGAAATCCTTAAAACAGCCACTAACAGCGCAAGCATCTCGTATGCGGCCGGTTATGCAGTAGACGAAGATGTTGTAAACGAAGAACTGATTCAAGAAGCAGTTGCTGCCGCAAAAAATGCACAAGTTGCAGTGATTTTTGCCGGGCTGCCTGAACGTTATGAGTCCGAAGGATTCGACCGGAAACACCTTCAATTGCCGGAAAGTCACAGAACTTTAATTGAAGCAGTCGCTGAGGTTCAAGAGAATATCGTTGTTGTATTGAGCAGCGGAGGTCCCATTGAAATGCCTTGGCTGGGTAAAGTTAAAGCTGTATTGAAGGCATACCTTGGAGGACAGGCTTTGGGCGGTGCAATCGCTGATATTCTTTTTGGACGTGTAAATCCAAGCGGGAAACTGGCCGAGACATTTCCTAAAAAACTGATCCACAATCCGTCGTACCTGAATTTCCCTGGAGACGGCGAGACTGCCGAATATCGAGAAGGAATTTTTACGGGCTACCGTCATTACGATACAAGAGATGTCGAGCCTTTGTTTCCATTTGGCTTCGGTTTGAGCTACACCCAATTTGAATATAGTGATCTTCAGGTCAGTCATAAACAGATTAAAGATACCGGCAGTGTAACGGTTACTGCAAAAGTTAAAAATACGGGTGAAAGAGCAGGCAAAGAGGCCGTTCAGCTATATGTACGTGATGTAGAATCAACTGTGCCGCGTCCCCTTCAGGAATTGAAAGGGTACACAAAAGTTTCGCTTCAGCCTGGTGAAGAGACCACCGTACATTTTGAACTGGGCAAAAGAGCCTTTGCTTACTACGATGTTAAGCTGAAAGACTGGCATGTGGAGACGGGTAAATTCGACATAATGGTCGGAAAATCTTCAAGAGAGATTGAACTCTCTGAAACGATCGAGGTAGAATCGAGCGTAATTGTTACCAAACCAATTACCAGGTATTCCACATTCGGTGAATTACTGCAGCATCCCGTTGGTGCTGAAATTATGGCAGCAATGGGGCAATATGACGGAAATGATGCAGGCCTGGGTGAGGGAATGCAGGAATTAATTATGGGAACTACATTGCACAATGCATCACTTATGAGCAGCGGTCAGTTCACAGAAGAAACACTACAGAGCATCTTGTCCGCAGTTAACCAGTAAAAGAATGCATCGTTAAAACAAGCCCGGCGTAGCCCGGGCTTATTCCTCTATCATATGATACGTTTGTTGATACTGCTTAGGGGTTCTACCTGAATGTTTTTTAAAAATTTTGGTGAAATAACTCTGATCCGTAAAACTCAATAGAGACCCGATTTCAGAAAGTGGAGTGCTCGTAAATTGAATCATATGCTTAGCTTCCTCAATTTTGATCTGTTGAATATATTCATTAACGGGAACCCCAACTTCTTTTTTAAATAATACAGACAGGTAGTTTGGGCTAATACCGGCGTGTTCAGCAATTTCTTCGTGTGTAATTTTGGAATAACGGTGGTTATATATATAATTTTTGCAAAGGGTTACGGTTTTAGAATGCTGCGATTCTTTAATCTGAGAGACTTTATCGGTTAACGAAAAAAATGCTTCCAAGCAGCATTGATCGATTTCTTTATCGGTTCGTAGCTCCTCAAGGCGCTGTATATAAAGATCACTTATTGAAAACGCAAGCTCCGAATAGAGCCCCCCGTCAATGGCTGCTCTGGCTGCGAGAGCTATACCGATAATGCCAAGATTCTTTTTAGAACGGATATGACTTGATTTGGACAGCACTCCTGTATTTTCATGACCAAGTTGTGTAAAGTGTTTGAGCATATCCAATTTACCTTCCTTGACGAACGTTAACAATTGCTTTTCATTCAACGGGTTGTGATGAAGCATCTCATCATAGCCTTTGGAAGAATTTACGGAACCTTGTATTGGTTTTTCCTCGATAGACATACCGTGCAAATAGTCCTGTACTACATTCTCAGCTTCGATCCATTCATGATTAAACATTTGATTAGCCAAGATCGCGATGTTGATTAGCCTCTCAAGGGCTATCACAGGAACAGTCTGATAATAATAATTTACTTGTTCCCGGTTCGCAAAGAGATGTGTGTCGTTGATAAGCCCATTGATTTTGTGCTCAATCAAGCTAAATGGAAGGGAAGGTCCTAAGATGATGGTCCCTTCATCGTTCTGATCGTTACCCATACGAATTAAAATGTAGTTCTCAAAAAACTTCGTTCTTACAACACATGGAGCTTCTTTAGACACGGATGGATCAAACCCCAACACTGAAAAAAAGATTTGTTTATCATTTTTATACAGCGGATTAAGCATCCGATTACCCAACAATTCGAATTTAACTTCTCCGGTGGTGCTTACGAAGAAGATGGACATATCAAAAAGGTCCGCAATGAGTTTACATTGACGTTTTAAATCCATTTTGTATTTGCCTCCTTTATTAATCATCATATCATACCATAATTATAAAATTACAACGATACTACCATATTGCACGAGCGAAATTCATTATACTATTTTAGTAAGCGTTAACATATTGGTGTACGATCTATGATGAAAGGCGGTTATCTCATGGAATTAGAAGATTTTCGGATTGAATACATGCAAAATCCGGTGGGGCTGGACACAATAAACCCAAGATTTTCATGGAAATTGGTATCTACTGAACAGGACGTTATGCAATCAGCTTACCAAATAATAGTTAAACAAGGTTTGCAAAACATCTGGGATTCTGGAAAGAGGGATGAAGATAACTCCGTTTTAGTGGAATATGCTGGCCCTCGTTTAGAAGGCTCGACTTTGTATCAAGTTCAAGTCGAAGTTTGGGATAACAAAGGTAATCACGCAGTAACGGAAGGACATTTTGAGACCGGATTGCTGAAGGGCAGCAACTTTCAGGCAGAGTGGATCACACATCCATTCCCGAGCGAAGAAAGTGCTCCACCCGTGTTTTACAAAGAATTTTCCGTCGAAAAGGAAATTCAACAAGCGCGAATCTATACGAGTGCCCTCGGAGTTTATGAAATTGCGATCAATGGGACAAGAGTAGGAGCAGACTACTTTGCACCTGGGTGGACGAATTACAACGAGCGATTGCAGTATCAAACGTACCGTTTGGACGGGTTGCTGGAGAGTCAGAATAAAATAGAGATTACGGTGGGGAATGGCTGGTATAAAGGCATATTTGGTTTCACTTGCACGCCAAACCATTACGGGGATCGAGTCGCTGCACTTGCGGAAATTCACATTGTCTATAAAGATGGGTCAAAAGACATCGTTATTACCGACAAAAGTTGGCAGGTGACTACCGGACCCATCCGTTCAAGCGAAATTTACATGGGTGAGACTTATGACTCTGGTTTTGATGAAAGTCAGTCCTTCTATGTGGAGACGGCCTCTTTCGATAAAAATCGCCTTGTTGCTCAGGAAAGTGAGCCGGTAAAAATCACAAAAAGACTTCCTGCACTTCAATTGATTACTACTCCTAAAGGTGAACGCGTCATTGATTTCGGGCAAATCCTTACGGGGTTTGTAGAGCTTAGAACCAAAGGACAGAAAGGTCAAACGATAACCATACGGCATGCTGAAGTCCTTGATAAGGAAGGAAATTTCTATCCGGATACGTTAAGGCAGGCGGTATCTATTGATCGATTGATCTGCAACGGTCAAGATCAAATCTTCAGCCCTCACTTCACTTTCCATGGATTCCGCTATAACGCCATTGAAGGGATGGATGAGATTCAGCTTGATCAATTCACCGCTTGCGTGCTGCATTCGAATTTGGAGGAAACAGGTACTTTCGTAACCTCTAATGCGTTGGTAAACCAGTTGCAAAGCAACATCCAGTGGAGCCAAAGAGGCAACTTTCTTGACATACCGACGGACTGCCCTCAAAGAGATGAGCGTCTAGGGTGGACAGGAGATGCACAAGTATTTGCTGGCACAGCTGCGTTCAATATGAATGTTGCCTCCTTCTTCAAGAAATGGCTGCGCGACCTTGCCTCTGAACAGACGGAGGAATATGGGGTTCCACATGTCGTCCCTAACATTCTTGGGAATCAGGAAGGGGCTGCCGCCTGGAGTGATGCTGCTGTTATTGTTCCTTGGGTCATGTATCAAACCTACGGAGATCTTCGATTGCTGCGAGAACAATACGACAGCATGAAGGGCTGGATTGATTATATTACTGCACGTTGTGGAGCCAACGGATTATGGCAGACGGGTCAACAATATGGGGACTGGCTCGGTTTAGACAGAGAGGAGATAAGTAACGAAAGAACAGGAGCTACAGATATATATCTGGTAGCAAACGCTTATTATGCGTATTCGACCGAACTGGTTGCAAAAACAGCTAAGCTTCTGGACAAAACCGAAGATGCGGTCCGTTACGAAGCATTGCACAGCCAGATCAAACAAGCCTTCAATGCAGAATATATCTCTTCTACCGGCAGACTGGTTAGCGAAACTCAAACGGCCTGCGTGTTAGCGCTGCACTTCGATCTTGCCGAGGAAAAATACAAGGATCGAATCCGCAAAACGCTTGAAATCAATATAGCGAAACATAAAAACCATCTCACGACAGGATTCGTTGGTACTCCATATCTTTGTCATGCTTTATCGGACAATGACCTGCATGACCTTGCGGGTACCTTGTTTTTAAAAGAGGATTTCCCTTCCTGGCTGTACGCCGTAAAAAAAGGGGCTACTACCATATGGGAACGGTGGAATTCCATTCTTCCTAATGGTGATTTCGATACATCAGGTATGAATTCCTTGAATCATTACGCCTACGGTTCCATTGGTGAATGGATGTATAGAAAACTCGCGGGAGTCAATCCAATTGAAGCAGGTTATAAGAAGATTCTAATAAAACCTCAATTCATCCGAGGAATCAGTTCGGTAGATGCTGCTTTTGAATCGGTCTACGGAGAGATAAAAAGCTCTTGGTCATGTAGGGCGGGTAAAATAATTGTAAATGTAACGATACCAGCAAATACAACAGCCATTATCGAACTGCCTGAGAAACCAGTGCCTCTGGAGGTTGGTTCCGGATCATACCGTTTCGAATATGCGACGGAAACGAGTCTCGAAAGAGAACGGTTTACAATGGACTCCACACTCAAAGAGATTGTGGAAGAGCCCGCAGCAGTTCAAATGTTAAACGAGCACGCTCCCGGTATGCTGGATCACCCAATGATCCAATATGCTTATGATTTTTCTGTAAGCGAAATGCTGGCCAATACTCCGCCGGAGACTGAACAGTTATTTAGAAGCGTCATTCAAATACTCAATGCCTCCAAGGCGTGAAGAGGAAAGGGTTGAATTTAGAAGGTGCTGCACAGAACGAGCAGCGCCTTTTTGTATTACAAAATTCTGTTTTGAAGAACGTCATAAAAAGCACATTAAAAAATACTGAGCTCAATATAAAATTACTAAAAAAATAATTATGTTACCATATTTATAATTCGAAGAGGACTAAAATTATGTTTGAAAGCGATACCATGGGGCGAATGAAATAAGGGGGAACAACCATGAAAACAGAGCGAGAAATCCTTAATCCACCAGTTGAAAAGGGAAGTAAAAAGTCCAAGGCATTAGGTCTTGATGCCCAAGGAATACAGAAAACAATGCGTCCTCACCATTACTTAGGCGACGGAGTAGCGCAAGTTGCTTTAAACTCCATCAGCGGACTAATCGGGATGTTAACTTACTTTTATACAGACAAGGTAGGTATTGCAGCTGCCACAGTGGGTACGATTATGCTCATCACCAAATTTATTAATGCAATAGCAGACTTGCTGATGGGTAGAATCGTTGATGCGACAAAATCCAAATATGGAAAGGCTAGACCTTGGTTTCTTTGGATGGCTTTACCCGCAATGGTATCGATCATCTTACTGTTTACAGTGCCCGCTGAGGCATCATCAACCGTAAAAACCGTCTATGCTTTAGCTACCGTTGCCTTTGCTTCAGCCATTGTGTATACGGGAATTGCGATCCCTTTCGGAAGTATGATTTCTATTCGTACCAAAAGTGTAGAAGAACGCGGTAAAATGGGACTTACCCGAACCATCTTTGGATATATTATCGGGATGATTATCTCGATCGCATTAATTCCAATAACCAATATGCTTGGTGGGAATCAAAAAGCATGGATCATCGTTGCGGTTGTATTGGGTATGGTGTCCTTCGTTTCCTTGATTCTGACCTTCTTAGCTTCCAAAGAAAACAATGCTGGCGTAAGTATTATTGAAAGCGATAACATCCCCTTTTGGGAAAGCATCAAGCTTTTATTCCAGAACAAATACTGGGTCATCATGCTGTTTGCTCAGTTATTGATCAACATGTTGTATACGCTTAACGGTTCAACAGGAATCTATTACACCAAGTATATTCTTGGAAATGAGGATCTGATAGGAGTCATGGGAGCAGTTGGATTGGTACCGGTATTTTTAGGTTTTGTTATGGTAGGACCCATGATCAAGAAGTTCGGACTTACCAGAACTGCACGGATAGGTATGATTCTTGGTATCGTTTCATCACTTATTCGCTGCTTCATGCCATATAACTTTATAGCTGCTTTAGTACTAGGCGGGATCGCCACACTGGCAACCATTCCTATGATGGCTGTGGGCGGGGTGTTGGTGAACAACACCGTGGAATACGGTGAATGGAAAACAGGTAAACGGTTAGTTGGAATGGTCAACAGCGCAAACAGTTTTGGCGTTAAAATTGGTATGGGCCTGGCTGCCGCGATGATCGGCTGGATTCTTGCCATGGGCAGCTACGACGGAACGTTAGCAACGCAGGCGAGTTCAGCGATTACCAGCATCCTGGTTCTGACGGTATATCTTCCTTTGGTGATATTCGTTCTTACGTATATCTGCTTGCGCAAGTACGATTTGGATGAGAAGTATCCTCAAATAGTAAAAGAACTGGAAGAACGCTCGAATTCTTAGGAAGATACGGGGTATTTCACTTTTTTACCCGATGCGTGGGACCTAACGAGCATCCCTTTGACATTCCGGGATTCTCCTCCTCAAAATGCCTTAGGAATTCCGCTTAGACTTATTTTTGAATACGTCACGGATATGTTGAAAGACGAAGTATTGATGACTTAAGATCATGAATTAAAGCGTATTCCAGTGAACTTTTAAAATGATACACGTCGAAGGTTAAGGCCGGCCGAAATAGGTTGAGGTCGACTAAGCTGTGTGACAGGTTTAGTCGTCGTAGTTGATGGCGGTCTGACACTCTAATTCATTTTGATATTCGGGAGTGCTCTTTCATTAGGGCACCCTTTCATATTTCTCTTAAAACAGCATTAGTCCACTTTTAGAACCTGTTCGGAACACACAAGTACGCTCGGATGAATCTCAAATCTGTTGAATATTAAGATTTCGTTATCCATATGCGTTTGCTGTGTTGCGTTCCACAGAGGGGCATTGAGCCGTGATCCAAATCCGAATAGTTTATTACGTTTGAAAATTATAATTACCTGCATCTACCTTTGGTAAATAGAATTTTTTTTTCAGAAGGGAACGATAGTATAAAAAAATAAAGAAGAAAACCAAAAGAGGCAGTGGAGGATCGTCATAATCCACTGCCTTTATTTGATATATTTATAGCATAATTATATATGGACCTATACTTTTTGTGGTAAATTTGAAGAGTAGAATATAGTCGAATATCTCAAAAATGGGTTATTACGTGTTCATTCGATTTACAAAGAATGATGTTTTTATGAAAAGCGACTCTATATCATAAAATGAAGTGTAGGGGAGAGAGCTCTCAATGCAGGTTCAGCAGGTTAATCATCATGAATGCTTCGAGCAAATATACAATCAAACACCGATTGGAGTTGCTCTGATATCTCCGGCAGGAAATTGGCTGAAAGTGAATCCTGCTTTTTGCCGTATGACCGGTTTCACTTGTGAAGAACTGATGAAAATAAACTTCCAGGATTTAACACATCCGGAGGATGCCTCGAAGTATCATGTTGAAGAAGCTGGAATTTTCGATAACAAAGTAAAAGATAACATCTATGAAAGACGCTGCATTAAAAAAAATGGCGAAGAATTCTGGTGTTCATTTCATGTAACTCCAGTCAGTGATGAAACAGCTTCTGAACCCCATTACTTCATTTGCTTTATGGTAGATATCACTGATCGTATCCGATCTGAACGGAAACTTTCGCACCGTGAAGGCATTAGCAGAAATGCCGAACGATTGGCGAAGATTGGAACTTGGAAATGGGATGTCGTTCATGATCAGATCACTATTTCTGAACAGGTATTGGAAATCTTTGAACTTGACCGCACGAACAAATATTATTGCGCAAAAGATATCTATAAAGTAATGAGTACTGCGGATGCAGCATCTTTGCGAGAAAAAATAGGAGATAGAGAACAAAGGGACCCTTTTGTTTTTGAATTTAAATGCGCTCGGTCCAATGGTAGAGAAAAATATATTCAATTACGTGGGCTGATCATTGATGACGAGCATCAAGAGCCCATAGAGTTAAACGGTGTACTTCAGGATATTACCGAACAGAAACAGATCGAATTCAGGCTTCAAGAAACCATTGAACGTTACACCTCGCTCAAAAAGTATAATCATGATGCGATTATTTCATTCGACATGAGTGGAAACATTATAAACGCTAATCCTGCAGCAGTAAAAATGACTGGTTATGCAGTAAACGAGATGGTTGGGAAAAGTATAGGAAGATTTATTGGAGCCGGTAATCTAGGCCTCATTCTACGGAGTCACTATGGTTTGGCTGAGAAGAAAATGAATGCTGTTTTGCACAAAGATGGCCGTGAGACCGAAGTACTGGCAACACTTGCTCCAATTATTATTAACAATGTCAATGTCGGTTACTATTTAATCGCCAAGGACATTACAGAACAGAAAAAGCTTCTCATTGCCAAAGAAACAGCTGAAAGGATGAATCAGGCGAAAAGTGATTTTTTGGCGATGATGAGCCATGAAATACGAACACCTATGAATGGTGTAATCGGAATGACAGATCTTCTTCTAGATACTCCGGGACTGAGCGGGGAGCAAAAGGAATATATTCAGATTATCCAAAAGAGTGGTGACTCCCTGCTTACGATTATCAATGATATCCTTGATTTTTCTAAGATCGAGTCTGGAAAAACCGATTTAGCAGTTGATCCTTTTGATCTTGAGGAAATCGTGACAGAAACGGTGCAAATCGTAAAACCTTTGATCCGTGAAAAGAAGTTAGATATTCGGATTTGTTTGGATGAGGCGCTTCCCATTCCGCTTTATGGTGATGCCTCTCGTTTAAAACAAGTACTTACTAATATCATCGGTAACGCTGTGAAGTTTACTCTCGAAGGCAGCATAGAAATTCAAGTACTTGTTAAAGAGCAGTGTGATGAAAACGTGGTTCTCAAGTTTAAAGTCAAAGATACAGGTGTGGGGATTCCAGCAGAGAAAAGACCGCAATTATTTGAGCCATTCTACCAATTGGACAACTTTATGACCCGCAAAACGCAAGGAACGGGATTGGGACTGGCAATCAGCAAAAAATTGATAGAACTCATGCATGGAGATATATGGATTGAGGATTCAGATGAACCTGGCACAACGTTTATATTCACGGCATGCTTTAAAATGAACAATGAAGAAGTTGGCCAACGCATAGAGTTCTCTCAGACTATTAACAAAGACACCCCTCTCCATATTTTGATTGCTGAGGATAATGAAATGAATCGGCTTGTCCTTAGTAAAATGATTGAAAAAAAGGGACACTTCGTAGATCATGTCGTGGACGGAAAAGAAGCTTTAGAGGCTGCTGAGAGAAATGCATACGATATTGTGTTTATGGATGTGCATATGCCTAAATTGAATGGGTTTGAAGTGACTCAAGCCCTCAAAGAGAATCGATCTTCTGAAGACGGTCCATATATTGTTGCAGTGACTGCAAATGCTCTAAGAGGGGATAGGGAACGATGCTTGAAGGCAGGAATGGATGATTACATTAGTAAACCCATCAAAAGCGAATCTATTTATCAAGTGATGGAGACGTACTATAATAAGAAACAAAAGAATCATTCTTGATGATGTTAATGCTGATACAGAGATGCGTAATGAATTAAATGGCATGGCGTTATTGCGGACGAGTTTATTATTGCAAAATTACAGGATGAGTCAACGAACCTATATCCGCTGACTCATCCATTAATAAGGATGTTCTGAAGTTTTGCACTAATGAGGAATCATTTCGAATGTGGAGAGAAGTTTGGATAAACAATGGTTATAACTGGTTTTCAGAAGGCAGAAAACCTCCTGAGAATTGGAATGTACAATCACAATTAAATAATGTCCACCCGAGTAAGCAAAACGCGAGCAATAGGTGTATATTTCCAGTATAATGGGATAGGCGGGAATTGTACATTTTTATGGGGGAAGATCTTTAGTATGAGTATAGGAAAGAACAATCGGGGCTTGTACAATAACATTAAAGATTGTAAACGCTTGCTTTGAGTTCAGAGGAAGGGTACGATGCATTCAAAGTTTTACCGTAATCCCGTAATCGCCCGATATTTGAGCACTATTCCTGGACCGAGTGCGGGAATACCTACATGCTGGACGATGAAGTGCCTCACATGTTCACGCACCTCAGCCGGCAGCATCACCGGATGGAGAAGGGCTTAAGCCTGAACTTCACGCCCGAAACTGAAGGAGAACATGCAGGACTCACGGCGCGGCTGAACACCTCAGCTTCACCGGGGTCTGCCTGGGGCTGCACGCCTCCGTCATCGGTACAGAGAACGCCAGCCCTGCTTACTATGAAGGAATCTATCATTCCAATACCAAAGGAGATGCCTTATGAATCAACAACAACAACAACAACAACAACTACCTAAGCCCCACCAGCCGCTCGTAACCCACATCTTCACTGCGGACCCATCCGCCCATGTCTACGAGGGCAAAATCTACATCTATCCTTCCCATGACCTCGATCATGACGAGCCGAGCAACGATAATGGCGACCAGTATAAAATGGAAGACTATCATGTCCTCTCGATGGACAACATCAATTCCCCGGTGGTCGATCACGGCGAAGCGCTACATCTGAGAGATATTCCATGGGCCTCTAAGCAGCTCTGGGCCCCGGATGCCGCTTATAAGAACAATACCTACTACCTGTTCTTCCCGGCACGGGATCATGACGGCATCTTCCGTCTGGGTGTGGCGGTATCAGACTCTCCGGCAGGCCCGTTCAAGCCGCAGCCGAATTATATGGAAGGCAGCTTCAGTATCGATCCGGCCGTACTGGTGGATGATGACAATCAGTCATACATCTATTTCGGCGGACTCTGGGGCGGCCAGTTGGAGAAATGGCAGACCGGGAGCTTCGTTCCGGATGCAGAAGGACCGGCTCCTGACCAGCCGGCGCTTGGACCCCAAGCTGCACTGCTTAGCGACGACATGCTCTCCTTCCAGGACAAACCTGCCGAGATATCGATTGTCGATGAAGACGGAAATCCGATTCTGGCCGGGGATGAGGACCGGAGATATTTTGAAGGCCCATGGGTGCATAAATATAACGGCTATTACTACCTGTCCTACTCTACGGGAACGACGCATAAGCTCGTATATGCGATCGGCAAGAACCCGATGGGACCATTCACGTTCAAAGGTGAAATTCTCTCTCCGGTTATCGGCTGGACAACCCACCACTCCATTGTGCAGGTTGAAGACAAGTGGTATCTGTTCTATCACGACAGCTCCCTGTCGGAAGGCGTCAACCACAAGCGCTGCGTTAAATATTCCGAGCTGAAATACAACGAAGACGGAACGATCCAGAAGATCAATCCTTATCCGGATGCCGAGTAAGCTGGCGGTTAGCGGAAACAGATTAGATTACAAGATAAAGCATAACATGAGGCAGCTCCTGACGGAGCTGCTTTTTTGATAGGAGGATCAGTTGCGTTGTTCCACCAGAAGTGTACTATAATAATGAAAATTAAATGAGAGATGGTGTTTCTCAATTGAAAACTGTTTATTGTGATCTGGAAATTACGTTAGATGTCATTGGCGGAAAGTGGAGACCTCTAATTCTGTATTACTTAATAAAAGGACCTAAACGAACCGGTGAGTTGAAAAGGCTCATACCTTCAATTTCACAGAAAATGTTAGTACAGTCATTGAGGGAGTTAGAGAGTAATAATTTGATTAAAAGAAAAATGTATAACCAGGTACCACCAAAAGTGGAATATGCAATTACAGAAATGGGCATGTCACTTGAACCCACTTTGCGAGCTCTTTGTAATTGGGGGCAGGATTATGCAGAGAAAACATGGATCAAGGATAAATATCGGAGATTAAATGTAGAATAGAATAATTTTATTTATTCTGTACTTCATCACAATTATTACTTTTTAGTTACTATATAACTTAAAAGTACGTACTATTTTAATCGTACTTCATAGTACATAATAAAACTTGTGATCAGGATGAAAATTAATAAAAGGAGTGTTTAGTGATGTCAACAAACAACAATCAAATAATTCTCAATATACGTTTTAAAATTAAGCCTGGTAAGAAAGAAGCTTTCCGTGAAAGTCTATTTGCAATGATTAGCAACTTCAAGAGTGAAGCTACCTTTGTCAATGCGATCGTCTCCGATGATCTTGATCATCCGGATGATCTTGTCATCTATGAGATCTGGCAGGGTACAAAAGAAAGTTGGATTCAACACGAACTAAACAAACCTTATCGTGCTGAGTATGAAGGTTTGCTCACCAATTTAATTGATGATAGAATCGTAAGCTGGCTTGAACCAGTCGGTGAATGGGGTAGTACACTGACGAATGTAAGACGGTAAGTTTTCAAAGGTCAGGATTATCAGCTGCATCCTTGCTGTACTTTCTAGAATTAAAGATTGAACATTTCTTCTAAAAATTGCTGATACAAGAGATAGGGATACGGAATTTGAGAAAGAGCTGCAGTGTCCAAATCATATTGATCATCTCAAGTCAACTCTGCGGCTTTCGTTAGCTAATGGAAACCTTAGTTAAAAAAGAATAAAACAGTTACGTTAAAGGAGATCCTTACGTTTCATTGTATTTCTACATTTTTATTGGTAAAATCAGTCATGAGATGCATACAAAGGAGCATAATCTTATCATGTGGATTAACCTGTAAAGATAAACAAATTAAAATATGCCTTTAAAAGTAACGATCTTTTATTTGGCATTTTTTCATTTATTCTTACAGGGTATGCAGGTCAAGGTATTTCATAAACCTATTCCGCGGATACCTATTGGTATTCGCTTTTTTATTTGATTGGGAAAACGCATCTCGAATTACTTCGTACCTGCTTATCCTCCAAATTTTTGAATGGAGGAAATTTTATGAAACCTAAATTGATTTTAATTGAGGGAATACCAGGCTTCGGGAAAACAACAACTGCTCGATTGGTCCATGAAATTCTAACGGATACGAACATTAAAACTCAGCTTTATTTGGAAGGGAACTTGGATCATCCTGCTGACTATGATGGAGTAGCTTGTTTTAAGAAAGAAGAATACGATGAATTGTTAAATAACCATGAAAAATTTAGAGATTTATTAAATAATCGTATTATTAATGAAGGCAACCATTATTTCCTTGAATATCGAAAAATGATAAATGAAGATGCGACCCAGATTCCAAATGAATTGCTAACTGCAATTTTCAGAAACGATGTTTATGAATTAACATTAGATCACAACAAGGAACTAATTACAGAAAGATGGAAGCAGTTTACTAAACGTGCCTTGAATGGTTCAGACACTTACATTTTTGATTGCTGTTTTATGCAAAATCCTATAACAATAGGAATGATCAAATATGGTGCAGCGCATGAAGATGTCGCCAGCTACATTAAAGAACTAGAAAAAATTGTAGAGAGACTTAATCCCTTATTGATTTACGTTGAACAGAATGATCTCGAGCATTCCTTCAGAAAAGCGGTTAAGGAAAGACCTAAAGAATGGTCAGAGGGTTTTATTGAATATTATACAAATCAAGGATATGGGAAAAATTTTGGTTACATTGGGTTAGAGGGAACTCTTCAGGTTCTTAAGGCAAGAAGAGAATTGGAAGAGGAAATTTTTAATAACATAAACATAGCTAAGGTAAAGGCAAACAATTCTTCATATGATTTAAATGTTTATAAGCAATGTTTAGTGGAGATTTTAACAGAACATTTTGGCTTAACCTAACTAACAAAAATGTCATACTAGATTTTCTATAAGGACAGATTGACTAATTCCCGTCCTTTCGAAAATTTAACATAAATGTTAATTGACGGAGTTAATTAAGTATGATAGCATTGGCTTAATTTAAAACAAAAAGGCTATGATGAGAAATAGTAGCTATTAGGGATCTCACAGAGAGAAGATGGTTGGTGCGAATCTTCATTGATCTAATAGTGAAGCAGTCTCGGAGCTGTGAACCGAACAGAAGAATCTTAGTAGGCTTCAACGGAGTTCCACCGTTATTCAGGAAACAGTATCGGAGAAATCCCGTACTGATCGAGTGCAGAGCAATCTGAAGTTAGGTGGTAACACGGACATAATAGTTCGCCCTAAGTTGACAAGAAACATGTCAGCTTAGGGCTTTTTTGTTTTATTGCTTAGAATAAATAATATTGATGGAGGGATTGAGCATGGTGAGAATGACACCAGATGAGTTAAGGAGATCATATGTTGATTTTATGAAAGGAATAGGGGCTAGTCATGTGCCCTCATCCAGCTTGTTACCAGAAAATGATCCCTCGACGTTGTTTACAGGAAGTGGAATGCAGCCTATGGTTCCCTATTTATTGGGGGAAAAGCATCCGATCGGTAATGATATTGCTAATATTCAGAAGTGTTTAAGGACAGTGGATATTGACGAAGTAGGAGATACGTCTCATCTGACATTTTTTGAAATGATAGGTCGATGGGAGTTTAAAGCAAATGAAAATAACTATAAGAAAAAGCAAATTGATGCCATTTGGAATTGGCATATTATCGAATTAGGAATGGATCCTGGCAGGCTGTATATCAGTGCTTTTATAGGAAGTAATGATTTGAATATACAGAAAGATACGGAAGCCATTCGAATCTGGTCAGAAAAATTTGAATCTGTGGGTATAGAACCCATCATTGAAGATGATCCCTATCAATATGGGGTATCTAGAGGTGGAAGGATATTCTTATATGATGAAAAAGAAAATTGGTGGAGTAGAGCCGGAAGTCCATTGAATATGCCTATTGGTGAACCGGGTGGGCCTGATAGTGAAATGTTCTATGATTTTGAACCAGGCGGAGATTCACTGGATCATCCTGCTTCTGCAAGCGAAAGGTTTTTAGAAATTGGGAACAACGTATTTATGTGTTACAAAAAAGAAGACATAGGATTTGTAAAAATGCAAAATCCCAATACGGATTATGGAGGCGGATTAGAAAGGGTTGCAGCAGCCCTTAATGGTGACAAGGATATTTATAATACGGCTTTCTTCCTTAATCCCAAGAAAAAATTGATGGAGTTAAGTGGTAAACAATATACTGACGATTTAAAGTCTTTTAGAATCATACTTGATCATGTGAGAGCGGCTGTTTTTTTAATTAATGATGGCGCGGAGCCAGCTAATAGTGATGCAGGGTATATAACAAGAAGGTTATTAAGAAGGGCGATTCGTGCAGGTAAAAAAATAGGTATACAAAGAAGTTTTGTGGGCGAGTTGTCTGAGGTTTATATAGATGAAGCAGCAGCTTATGAAGATTTGATCGGTAATAAAAAGAAAGTTATCGAAGTAGTAAATAAGGAAGAAAATCTTTTCCATAGAACTTTACAGCAAGGAGAATCTGAAATACAAAACCATCTTAAGAATAAGGGTAAAGTTACAGGTGCAGATGCCTTTTATTTTTACGAAACATATGGGTTTCCCTTGGAGTTAACGGAAGAGTTTCTAACTGAAAATGGTTACAGCATGGAAGACAAGGTGTCTTATATAGAGGCGGCAAAGAAACATACGGAGAAGAGCAGAACTGCTTCTGCGGGTAAATTTAAAGGTGGATTAGCTGAACATTCAACGGAAACAACAGCGCTGCACACGGTATCTCATTTATTACTTTCTGGTTTAAGGGAAGTTTTAGGTGATCATGTTCATCAACAAGGAAGTAATATTACTTCAGAACGATTAAGGTTTGATTTCAACCATGATGAAAAACTTACGCCAGAGCAACTAGCTGCGGTGGAAAAGTATGTGAATGATGCGATTTCATCAAAGGCAGTTATCTATATTTCAGAGATGCCTAAAATCGAAGCGAAAGAAAGTAATGTTGAAGGGAATTTTTGGGATAAGTATCCGGATATCGTTAAGGTGTATACAATCAAAGATAACGAAGGGAACGTTTGGAGTCGAGAAGTGTGTGGGGGACCTCATGTAGAAGATACAACAAACTTAGGACAGTTCAGTATTAAAAAAGAACAATCTTCTGCTGCTGGAGTCAGAAGGATTAAAGGAGTAATTAATAAAAAAGTGGAACAATAGCTGATATTTTAGGATTGCCATCTGTAACAACGTTATTCTGTTGGCATTTGATGATCTTGATATATTAGATGTATTTAATGACAGAAAAAACAGTCTTCCTCTTAATTGATTTCCTTTTGCTATAATTCCTTTTCCATTAAGGAACCAAGTTCTTGTCCCGTGCGGAGGACAAAAACTTGGTTCTTTGGCCTGAATGGACAAGAACATTGTGTTATTTCGAATTGAGTAGTTATCTAAGAAGTCCTAAGTGAAACTATTGTGAATGAATAAAAGCACATCTATCTCACCAGCTTCTTTCGTAACCATTGAATCACTTAATCGTTGATTGGAATACCTGCAGCTGTTAAATGTCCATGAGTTAGAATTTTTCCGAATTGAGAAGCAAGTTCATTTGGAGTATAAGAAAAATCATTTCTAACCCACCATATTACAATACCCATAAAAGTAGATGCGATATATTGAAGTAATAATTCCTTCGAAATCTTCAGGGGCGTATGATCCAAGCCATCTTCCACTGTATTTTTTATAATCTCCTCCATTTTTGATTGAAAACCATAAATTCTGTTCTCATCCAGTAAGAATGCTTTGTAAAAGGGGATATTGTCCTTAATTTTCTCCAGTATGGTTTGCATCAGTTGTTCAAGCATAGAGCCACTTATAGGAGATTTGCTGCTCGAACAAAGCTTGAGTGTACTCTTTAACTCATCTAATAATTCGTCCATTGATACATTTAACAAATCGGGTTTGTTCTGATAATGAAGGTAAAATGTATTTCGGTTAATCATCGCCTTATCGGCTATATCTTGGATCGTAATTCCTTCGTAGCCCTTTTCATTAAGAAGTTCTATAAACGCCTTTTTTATCGAGAGCTTGGAGCGAAGGATACGCAAATCGGTTTTTTTGTTCATTATGGCTCATTCCCTTAACTTTTTTTGTTAGATATACGACATTTAAGTTGAAACTGTATTTTATCTCTCAAAATCAAAATTATTAAACATTGAAGGCTGACCTTTTATTCATCATAATCAACAAAAGATAAATATACAACACGTTGACCATTATTTATCTGGTTGATAATTAACTTTAACTAAAGGAGAGATTTTAGATGAAAACGATAGCGATTGTTGGAGCAGGAGCAGGTTTAGGGATGTCCATTGCAAAGAAATTCGGACAACATGGCTTCCGCGTCGCGCTTATTGCGCGAAATGAAGAAAAGTTGAACCAACTGGTTATTGAATTAGAACAATTGGGAATCGAAGCTGCTTCTTTTCAAGCGGACATATTGAATAAAGAACAAATAGAAATGGCGTTTGCAGCTATTAAAGAGAAATACGGGTTTATTGATGTTCTTGAGTACAGTCCAACGCCGAGCTTTGACTCAGTAGCGCCAACATTAGATGTAACTGAAGAAAATGCGTTATACCAATTTCAATATAATGTTTTAGGTGCTTTATCGAGTGTCAAACAAGTGCTTCCGGATATGTTGGATAAGCAAAGCGGTGCTCTGTTATTTACAACTGGAGGTGCTTCAGTCCACCCGGTTCCAAGGATGGGTAATGTCGGAATTGCAATCTCGGGACTTCGCAATTATATCTTTAATTTGAACAGCGAGCTTGCTGACAAAGGAGTTTATGCAGGTCATCTTTCGATCGGAATCTGGATGCAGCCGAATTCAGGAGTTCAAGATAAAATCGCTGATATTTGGTACGACATGTACACCAAAAAAGACAGAGTAGAAGAGTTTATAACTGAAGATAAAGTGTGAGTTGAATAATTTATTTGAAAGGAGATACAAGAAAAGAATATGAATATCACCATTTTTGGTGCAAGTGGTGCGATTGGACAACTTGTAACACAACTAGCTTTAGATCACGGAGATTTCGTTACGGCATACGTTAGGAACGCCAAAAAAATCAGCCTCAAACATTCAAACTTGAGCCTTGTACAAGGGGAACTTTCGAATAGTTCAACCATCGAGAAGGCCGTTGCCGAATCCGATGTTGTAATCAGCACATTGGGGCCGGCATCGGATATGTCACGAAAGCTTAAAGGCACGCCGATTGCTGACGGGCACGAACTGATGATTAGGGCTATGAACAAATTTAACAAAAAAAGGCTCATTACACTTGCGACGCCAGCTTTGCAATCCGATGACGATAAGAAAAACATGTCCACGATACTTCCAGGTGCCTTAGCGAAAGTTTTCCTACCAAACGGTTATGCAGAAATGAAGAAAATGGAAGGAATGATTAAGGAATCGAATCTGGATTGGACAGTCGTTCGAATTATTAATCCCAATGTAAAATATACAGGGCAGTCTTACGACTATTCATTCGGAGATAAATCGGCTAAATGGTCTGTTTCCAGAGAAAATGCTGCCCAATTTATGTACTCTGCCGCTCGTGACAACCAATTGATTAGAAAAATGCCAATTATTTATAACAAATAAGTTTAATAAGAAAGCAGCATTCACCGATTAAGGTGGTTAGTGAGGGAGGATTCAAAATGAACATCGAGATATGGTCGGATTATATTTGTCCATTTTGTTATATTGGGAAACGACGATTAGAGTCTGCACTGGAGCAATTCGCTGCTCCGAATGAAGTGTTTATTGAATATAAAAGCTTTGAACTTAATCCGCAAACATCCATGTACTCAGGCAAAAGTATGCATCAAATACTTTCTGAGAAACATGGTATGAGTCTCGAACAAGCGAAAAAGGCACATGCTGAACTTGAACAACAAGCAGCAATGATGGGTCTCGTGTATAATATCGACCAAATAAAGCCCACCAATACGTTTGATGCGCATCGTTTAACCCAGTATGCCAAATCTGTGGGTAAAGATCAGCAATTAGCAGAGAAGATGTTCTATTCTTATTACACGGACGCCAAGCTAATTAGTGATCATGATACTTTAGCAAGTATTGCAGAATCCAGTTGGAATGAATAGGGACGAGTCAATGGCAGTTCTCCATGATCCATCCAAATATGCGAGCGAAGTGCGCTCAGATGAAGCCACAGCAAAACAATTAGGCATTACAGGAGCACCTTTCTTTGTCATTGATAGAAAATACGCGATATCCGGCGCACAACCAACTGAAGTATTTTTAAAGCTCTTAACCAAGCATCCCAATAAGTATTGGTAAGACAGATATATTATGAAATCATTATCGAGAACATCACAACGTTTGCTAGAACATAGACAGGCAGGATAACAATAATAGAACTCGATATTTGTCGGTGGACAAGAACATGAGCCCATTAAAATCGCTAATTTAACGGCCTTCTTGTTTTATCGGTACTGGTTCTTGTACCGAGTCGAGGACAAGAACGATGTACCGGCTTGAAGAAACTGCATTAGATGAAATAAAGTATATTTCTAAAAACCAGCTGATAATTTAAGTTCCAAAGGGTTAGTATTTTGGCTGGAAAAGTTCGTTAGGCTTCGGTGGGTATGTTTCCGCAATACATATCCAAATATAAGAAAGTGAATAGAAAATAGCTAAGGACCCCGATGAAGATGGGGTCCTTAATTTGTTACACGGCTTGATTGACCTGCCAAATCGGCATATAAAATCACTCTGTTTGAATTTTTTTATTGCAAATCAAACTTTTTGAACAACCCGCCCGTCTTGCTTCCGTAAGGCAATTGCAATTGATGGTTACCCGCGCGGGCCCAAAGGAGTGTCTGATTAGATGAAAGTCGGCCGGAAGCTGGAAAAGCTTCTAATCCAATGCATTACCGAAAACCAAGAAAGAGCGTATCGACTGGCCTACAGCTATGTCCGCAACAAAGAGGATGCTCTCGACATCGTACAGGATGCCATCCACAAAGCGTTCATATCCATTGAAAACCTGAAGAATACGGGTTCATTAAAAAGCTGGTTTTTTCGGATCATAGTAACAACGTCTCTGGATTTTATACGGAAACAGAAAAAAGTCCAAATCATGGACGAAGAAAAACTGGAGGTTGTGCTGCCAAGCAGCCAAGACCATTATGCCGATCTGGATCTGGCAAGATCACTGAATGAGCTGCCGGACAAATATCGGATCTTGATTATCCTCCGCTTTTTTGAAGATATGAAGATCGAAGAAATAGCTGAAGTGCTTAACGAGAATATCAATACCGTGAAAACAAGGCTCTATCAAGGACTGCAGAAGCTTCGAGTGGACATGAGCGAGAAAGATCAAGAGGAGGAGAGACCATAATGGATGACAAGCTGAATAGGATGAGGCAGGAGTATGAGTCCATTCCTATTCCCGATGAATTAAATGAGATGGTGAACAGAACGATCGCCTCCCGGCGAACAAAAAGAAAGGTTATACCCTGGCTCGTAAGCGCTGCGGCTGCCTGCATCCTGCTGTCTGTCGGCGTAAACGCCAGCCCGGCCTTCGCCAAGGCGCTGTCTGAAGTGCCGGTGCTCGGGCAAATTGTCAAGGTGATCACCATTCGAGAATATGTTGAACAGAACGAAAACACCGATGTAAGTCTTAAAACGCCCGGCATTACCGGCACCGGGAATCCTGAACTGGAACAGTCCCTTAATACCAAATATGTGGAGGAAAACAAAAAGCTGTACGAGGGCTTCAAGAATGAAGTGGCCCAGCTGGAAAATGGTGGGGAAGGGCATCTCGGGCTGGAAAGCGGCTATGAAGTCGTCACCGATACGGATCGGCTGCTGACCCTCTCTCGTTATGTCGTCGAATCAGCCGGATCCTCCGCCGAATCCCGCAAATACGATACGATCGATAAAGTCAACCAGATCGTCATCACGCTGCCGAGCCTTTTCAGCGATGATCGCTATATTCAAAGGATCAGCGACAATATTAAAGAGCAAATGCGTCAGCAGATGAAGGACGACCCAAGCAAGGTTTACTGGGTTCAGCGACCTGGGATCGAGGCGGATATGCCGGAGGATGATCTGTTCCGCAGCATCGCGAAGGACCAGAATTTCTACATTAATCAGGACGGCAAGCTGGTCATCAGCTTCAATGAATATGACGTAGCGCCTGGCTACATGGGCGTTGCCCAGTTTACGATTCCGACGGACGCGATCCAAGACTTGCTCGTCAGCAACGAGTATGTCCAATAAGAGCCGTTTTGCTCCGCACAATCGCTCCTTAGCGAACTGTGCGGGTTACATTTCGGGAATTAAACAAACGAGCCCCACGTAAGATCGGGAAATCGCCTCTGGCGAGACGGTAATGGTCCGAATGCAACAACAACTTTACGACTAAATCTTTTATAATCACCAGGAGGTAATTACAATGAAAACGACACAGTATACAACAAAATGGACTAAAACCATAGCCGCGGCCGGATTGGCAGGCATTCTGATGGTGTCCGCTTCCGGGCTTTCTTCCGCACAATTCCATGCACAGGTCCAGGCCGCTTCCGGAAGCGGACAGAACATGGCTCCCGTGCTTTCCACGAAGATGGTGACAAGCAAGAAACTCCAATCATCTCAGAAATGGCTGAAGGCAGATATCACCATTCCCGTATTCCAAGGGCTCGCAGATACCGAATATCAAGATGAGCTGAATAATATCATTGAAACCCATGCCTCCAAGGATCTTGCAAAATGGGAAGAGGCCACCGCCGAAGCAGCCACCTTGGCCAAAAAGAATGGCTATACCATGCATCCCTACCAGCTGTTGATCCAATATGAGCTGACCTCGAACGGCTCGGACAACGGCCTGGTCTCCCTTAAAATCACCACGGAGGGGACCGGCATGAACAATCCGGAGGCACATGTCGACACATACAATTTCACGAATGAAACGGAGGCAAAGCGCGTAAAGCTTGAAGACCTGTTCGGCAATAAGTACGCATCCATTCTGGATGCGCATATTAACTCCGCAATCGCTGCAGACCAAGAGCTCTATTACAAAGGAGAGAACGGGTTTCAGAGTGTAGATCCCGAGCAGAGCTTTTACGTGAAGGACGGCTATGCATCCATCGTGTTCCAAAAATACAGCATCGCTCCAGGATCGACCGGCACGCCGGAATTTGCCGTGAAGATCCCGGACCAGAAAGACGTACACGGAGCAGTCCAATCGATCATTCTTTCCAGCCAGCATTACATCGGCAAAGACGGCAAGCTAATGGTGCCTTTAGCCAGCGTGCTGCGCCAGCTGAATTTCGACGTTACATGGAATGGCAAACGTAAAACCGCCGACATTTCCAAAGGAGCCCTCTGGAGCTCCATCAGCTTGAACAAGGACAGCTATTTTCTTGGAAAAAAAGCTCCCCGCAAGCTCGGTGCGGCACCGGAAATGAAAAATGGATACGTGTATGTGCCGCTTGAGTTCCTGTCCGAAATTCTGAATTTGAAGGCCATCCAAGACAAGCAAGGTCAGATCACGATCTCCAACGCAGGAAATTAAAAAACGCGCTTTCTTCCTTTTTGCACGCCCTCATATTCGATTACAGCAAAAGGCCGCCCGCAATCATTTGCGCCAGCGGTCTTTTTTCCTGTTGCGCGGCTGAATGGACCGCCAAATCACAGATAAGATCACATTGAAAAAAATTCTTTATGCAAGATCAAACTTTTCAAACAACTCCCCCGTCTTGCTTACGTGAGGCTATTGCAATTGATGGTTACCCGCGCGGACCCAAAGGAATGTCTGATTAGATGAGAGTCGGCCGCGAGAATCTCAGTACCGTGAAACCAAGGCTCTATAAGGACCACAGAAGCTTCGTGTGAACATGAACGAGGAAGACCAAGAGAGGAGAAACGATAATGCATAACAAGCTGAATAGGATAAAGCAGGAGTATGATTCCATTCCTATTCCCGACGAATTAAATGAGATGGTGGACAGAACGATCGCCTCCCGGCAAAGTTTTATTAATCTTATGTAAGAACAAGTTTAAAGATTGATCGTTAGCATAAATAACAAGATGATAGGACGTGAACGGTTTTTGAAATTACATCATGAATCAACAAAAGTTTACGGAAGTGGAATTCGCAAACGAAGAAAAAAAATTCGTTATGGAAAGTTCAGTTTGGTACTTATGAGTTTGATTCTCCTTGTTATGGGGATTACATACTCATTCAGCGGTATGGCACATTGGATAAAAACGATGGTTGCACCTCCACCCATTTCTGTTATTAAACAGCCTGCTCAATTAGGGCTCATTCAGGAATTGCCAAACGTAAAAGAACAACCAACGAGATTTTTCGGCCAAGTGAGGAAAGTGGCATATATTACCTTTGATGACGGCCCTAGCAAATACACGGGGCAGTTGCTGGACATTATGAACCAGTATGATGCTAAAGCTACTTTTTTTATGGTTGGAGAGAATCTGGATCACTACCCGGAAGCGGTGAAGCGTTTGGTGAAAGAAGGCAATTATCCCGGGCTGCATAGTATGACACATAGTTATAAAAAGTTATATAAGAGCGGAAGCACTGACAACTTTTTGAATGAGTTTAAAGAAGTACAGTATAAGGTCGAGGCATTGATTGGATATACACCACATCTGATACGCGCACCTTATGGAAGCAGCCCGCAGATTGGTGAGGCATTTAGAGGGGATATCGCGGCAGCAGGATTTAAAATGTGGGATTGGACTACGGACTCACTTGACTGGAACCTTCCCGGCCAGCCCAATAAAATTATATCCCGGATACAAAGAGGCGTACACCGAGATATAGAAGTGATTCTGATGCATGAACGGAAACAAACTGTAGAAGCTCTGCCACAAATTTTAAAGCTGCTGAAAGCAAAAGGCTATGAGTTTGAGGTTTACAATCCGAATGAGCATGTGGTCGTTAATTTCAGCCACGATCCTCGCTTGTAGTTCAACTTAGATAAATTAACAGTAAAAGAGGGAAAACCCGTGAACAATATAAGTAAAAAACGGACACATGCTGTTCTCATTATCGTATTACTCCTCCTACTTAACGGATGTGGAGAGCCTCAGGAGCCTGCGGTCAATCAGATTAACAAACTAGCTCAAAATAGTCAGGCCACCGACAAAGGTCTGGAGTCCCTTGCAAATCATGAACAAGAAGATATGAAATTATACAATGTTATTCTGAGTCAAGGGAAAGAGAAAAACAGTAACGTTACTGGGTTCCTCGATCAGGCAGCAGCTCATATTCAAGCGCGAAGAACTATTCTTGAACAAATAGAAAAAGCTAGTCTGAAGGCAGATGAACAAGCGAAATCACTTCAACAATCACTGTTAAAACATTCGTTTGAAAAAGAAGAAACACTTTCTCTCGCGGGCAAAGCTCTCGAACAATATGAGTCAAGAAACCAAACACTTCAGATGTTTATTGAAGCTTACGGACTAGGTTTGGATGCTGAAGAGCAAGTATACGGATCCATGAGAGAGCGTGCTAAAACGGATCTTAAAGAAATTAAACTTGCTATTCAAAAACGAAATGTTCTTTATGACAAATTGACTGAAATTCAAGAAAAGTTCAACTCACTGACCCAGGACTTTAACAGTTCACAAGAACAGCTGATCCAACTAAGCAGAGAAGGCTGAACCATTGTGAGTTAAAATACAAGGAACTTAGGAGTTTACGGATTATTGTCAAGGGACAAGGACATATTCCCATTAAAAGTCGCTATATTAGCGTCTTTTTTATTGTACCGCGTGTCCCGAGCCAAGGACAAAAAATTAGTCACAGTGCGGATTAGATGTATATCAAAATAGTGAATACAATGCTGCTTAAAGCCTCATTAAATATCATTATTTTTTTTTATTAAATTCTTAGTGAATCTCCCTGGAGAAATCCCAACCAGCTTAGTGAAACTTCGAATGAAATTCGCATAATCTCTAAAGCCCGATTGATAACATGCCTCTGTAATACTCATGCCCTCGGATAGATAATATTTAGACAGCTCTATACGGCGACTGTGAACATATGCTCGAATAGTAAGTCCTGTATGTTCTTTAAAGTGCCGACTGATATAAGTAGTGCTCATACATAAAGCTTCCGATAAATGTTTAAGTGTCAGCTCCCCCGCAAGGTTGGCTTCAATATAATCCATCGTATTTCGGACTAGTTTGGGCATTATATCTGTAGGAACAAAGCTTGTATTCTGAAACGCGAGATTTACCACCAGCAGCAATTGAGTAATCCGTACATTGGCTTGAATATCTGCTCCGTATTCATTTGACTTCAGAATCTGCTCAAGCTCTCCAGTTAATTGTAATACCTGTTGCAGTTGATCAGAATCAAGATGTATTATATTTCCCTTGCCCTTAGGACGAAAATCAAAGCATGCTGACAAGTTGGTCGTCGAGGTAGACAAACGGTTCAAATATGATTTTTTTAGATTAATGGTTATACGCTCATATTCGTTTTTGTCCATTGCAAAGGAACGGTGCATCTCCTCCGGGGTAAGAAGGATTAAGTCACCAGATTGTAGATGGTAACAACGGTTTTCGATGTAAAAATTTACATTTCCGCGGAGAAACAAATACAGCTCATATGCATTATGACGATGAAGGAACGTGCCCATGTTGTAAGTAGTTACGCGATGAAGATACATCATCTCAGTTTGAATGGGATCAAAAAGGTATTCGGAAGATTCATTCATACCAATCAAACATCTCCTTTTATTTCACGCAATAAATATAGCGATTTGTGCAATGAAATTGCAAATCTAAACCTATAAAATGTTATTATCCTAGCATGATGGATCAAAAAATGCAAGCGCTATCAGATATGTGTGGACACTTGATTGGAGGAGATTATGGAACTAATTTTTACTGCACGAAGCAGAACACAGATAAGTACGGACTATACATCTTTGACAGACAATCGTCTGGAAGCCGAAGTGGATCTAAAAGAAGGGTTAGGTAACGCAAAGGATCCTTGGTGTGCTGGGATAAGGATTCACAACTACGGAGAAATCGCATGGTCCGGGGTCATTCATGTAGAATTACCGTTTAAGAAGCAAAATCCACATTTTTTTCTGCCTGCATTTATGTACGGTCGCAACCGTGGAGAAGCACCGCAAAATGTTCCGAATGAGTTTCCGAGATTAAGGGAAGGCAATCCGTCTCGCCCTTCGTCGCCATGGTGGATGGTTCGAAGTGATCGGCTGTCACATCCGGCAGCACTGGTCTATGATGAGGGTCATGTGTATGGCATTTGTGCAAGTCCTTACTGGATCAGCAGTGGTAAAGACAAGAAACAGTGGCAACCCGGCTTGAAGGGAGAGTTTTATCAATACGGGGGATTTACTTGTTCCATTGAAAAAGGTACCGTTGGATACACATTGGGGTATGAGAATGCGCCATTATTATTTATCAAATCAAGGCTTGTACATGAACGTGCTGACCTTGCAGAAAATTGCTTCGAACTGGCTGCCGGAGAGACAGTTGAGTTCACATTAGACCTGTATAGTTACGAGTCAACATCAGAGCTTGGCATTAATTCAGTACTCGAAGCGATTTATGATCGGTATCATGAGCATCCGAGAAAAGGTAGTGATATTCGTACAACCGTATTCGATTTATCCAAAGCCATTTACGAATACGCTTGGCTGCCAGAGGATCGACATTACTCCACCTTTGTATATGAGGATGCTGAAACTGGAGGCTACCGGTACAATAAAATTATCTCAATCAGTTGGACGAATGGTATGGCCATAGCTGCACCAATGCTTATGGCTGCTCTACGGTTAAATGACGAACCCATGCGGCAGCAGGCGCTGTCTTGTATTACAAATATTATCGAAAATGCAATGAATCCTGAATCTGGTCTACCATATGATGCGTATCAGGATGGTACATGGCATATAAAGGGTTGGTGGTTCGATGGAATGCGGACCCCAGGACATTCTGCATACCTAGCAGCTCAGGCCATGTTCTATATCCTGAAGTGCTATGATTATGAGCTTCGAATTCGCAATCATAAGCACGATGATTGGCTTATATACGTCAAGCAGGTACTTGATCGTATGGAACGTACTAAAAATACAGATAAAGAGTATCCGATCATCTTGTCAGAGAGAACAGGTGCTGGCCTCGAATATGATGCGTTCAGCGGTGTCTGGTGTCTCGCTGCTATGGCTTACTATAAATGGTTAACCAAGGATTCATCGTCTATAAAGGAACTTAGACTAAGTGAAGCCCATTATTATGATACGTACGTCAAACATATGGAATGCTACGGCGCTCCTCTGGATGCGGATAAATCGGTTGATTCGGAGGGTATTTTGGCTTATATAAAAGCGGTTCGTTATTTACATGCATTGACTGGTGAGGAACTTTTCCTCGATCATATGAGAGACGCAATCTCTTATGAGTTCAGTTTTAAATTTTGTTACAATTCGCCGGTAAAGGTTCCACCGCTCAGTACATTGAATTGGTCAAGTTCCGGTGGAAGTGTCACTTCAGTAGCTAATCCACATATTCACCCTATGTCTAGTAACCTCGTAGACGAGCTGTTCTACTATCTACAGCAGCGGGAGGATCATTATATTTTTCAGCGTATGATGGACACGATAAACTGGGGATGTCAGACTTATAATCGCTATGATCAGGAATTCGGCTTTGGAAAAAAAGGATGGATGTCAGAACGTTTCTGCCATTCTGAAGGACTTGTCACCGAAAAATATGCAGATGGCACTCCCGCCAGTACCTGGTTCTGTCTGATGCCTTGGGCAAGCAGCTCAATCATCGAAGGATTAGCGGGTGATTATTGGGAATACACACAATCAGGAGTAAAACTTGATTAATGATACGAGTTATAGTGTCGGGGTACATGATCCCATTGAATCGCTATTTTAGCGGCTCTTTTATGTTATCGATGCAAGTTCGTTTTCCGAGTCAAGGACAAGAACCTGTACCGATTGCCGTAATGGACAAGATTATATTCCCTGCAGCTGAATTATGTGATCAACCAATACCCCTCAATATGCTAAATTAAGCGAATTTAAGGGTCTTTAATGAAAATAACAGCAGCATAGGAAACAACGAATCCGGTGCAAAATGGTTAAGCTCCTGCACAGGTTCAGCCACAAAATTCTGGTAATCTTCCCACTATAAATCAAACGCCGTATCTCGTGTCGAGATACGGCGTTTGATTTATTAACACATGAACCAGGACTGTAATGAAGTGAGCTTACAAACTAGGGATGCTCAGTTAAACTGGACAAAGGTACTGTCATTTCCTGCTCCGAGTTTCCGATCGGATAGATTCGGGCAGTTTCATCCTCATTAACATGCTGGATAAAGATCGGTGCATCCTGATAAGTTACATTTTTCATAATGGTCGATTCCGAAATTTCAATTGCTCTTTGTTTGTTCAACAAAATACCCCCCATTTTTGATTTCTTTACTTATTGCTGATAACGCTCCCTTTATGGCTGTCTTCCACTTTTATGATCTCCCATCTCATGCAAAATATTTGTCGATCAATGGATCGGCTGTTTTTGCTAAACGAATGAGCAGAACATAATATCAGAGAACAGGCATTGGAAATGAGCTTGTTGAATGTACAGAGAAAGCATTACACTTCTTCTCTTATTTGAAAAGCGATGTTGAGCTCCTCAATGGAGTCTATTTTTTTGGATTTCATTTCTTATAATCCTTTCAGAAATTCATTTTGTCATTAAAAACAAATTAAACATACTTTTAGAATGATTATAAATCATAATTTTTTTGTTGTAAATACAACAAAACAGGGAGGGGCTGAAGGACTGAGATTGATCCATGAACAATCAAGAAAGATATGCAATACAAAATAATTCCCCGATAAGCAGCCTTATGCAGGAACCTAAACTCGAAATCCTCCCGTTAGAAACGAAGGGGGATTTTATTTTTTAATCTGGCTTTCAAATGAAAGAGAAATCAATGTGATACCTGAACAAATATCCGTATTTTATAGTCGTCTGGATTCTTTTCTGCCCAATAGGTGAGCTGGTCCAATGCATACACATCTCCGATTACTTTCATTCCTTTACGTGCAATGTACTTTTTAATAACGGAATATGTTTGTGACATGCTATCGTATGAGCCTTTGTGATCTATAACTGCATATAAACCTGCAGGTTTAATAAACAGCTTTTCTTCAGAAATGGGGGCCTTTATTTGGTTAGCTATGTATTCAGGATAATAGTCCCTAGATTCAAATCGGTCTTTACTTATAATCGTCCAAATCGGAAATTCATGATCGATATAGCGTTTTTCACAATAGTCCCGATGTTCGGTTAATTTTTTGGCAAATTCCTTATCACCATCACCTGCATCCAGTTGGGTAGTTATAAAATATTCCTCTAAACATTCCAGAATCTTTGGTGAGTTTCGTAATTCTACTGCTGCTTCCTCTGTCATCTTGATGGCACTAGTCAGAATATTTTGCATTTGAGCTATCCTACGTTGTTCTCTTTCCAAATCCACCTGTTTTTCTTTTAACATATTTATTAATAGAGGAGTATTTTGCTTCTGGAGAAACACCTTGATTTCCTCTAGTGAACTCCCGGCTTTTTTGAGCACAATAATCAAATCAAGTACAAGACATTGTTGAACGGAATAATAACGGTAACCTTTGGAATTGACAAATTCAGGTTTTAACAGTCCAATATCATCGTAATGAAAAAGGGTGTGTTTAGTCACTCCGCAAGTTTTAGCTAGTTCACTGGTTGTGAAATATTCATTTGATATATTCGACATTTTTCTATCCTCCATGCCTCTATAGCTATTTATTGGTTGTACTGAGATTGTTTATTGACTATAGGGTTACCCTATACATTATAGTTCAAGATGTTACAGGTTTAAAATAATTCGTACGGAGGAAGATTACTTATGTCAACATTCAAACGCTGGATGATTCTAATCATTGTATCCAGTGCACTCTTACTCATCGTCATGGATATGACGATTCTTTACACGGCGATGCCAACATTAACACATGAATTGGGAGCGACTGCATCACAAAAATTATGGATTTTAAATGGTTACTCACTTGTTATGGCGGGTCTGCTTCCCGCAATGGGGACATTAGGAGACCGCCTTGGTTATAAACGGGTTTTCTTGATAGGTTTGATTATATTTTCAATTGCTTCGCTTACTGCGGCTTTTGCTCCCACCCCCTATGTTTTGATAGCGGGAAGGGTACTTCTTGCTGTTGGTGCATCGATTATGATGCCTGCTACCATGGCAATCGTCAGAGTTACGTTCACAGATCCGCGTGAGTTAGGCTTGGCTATAGGTATTTGGGGTGCTGTTGCCTCAGGAGGTGCAGGACTTGGGCCCATTGTAGGTGGACTTCTTCTCGAGTATTTCTCGTGGGGATCTGTATTCTTAATAAATTTACCCATCGCAATACTAGCATTTGTACTAACCATATTGCTGGTTCCAAAACATGAAGGTAATACAAGTAAAAAGTTTGACTTAACCAGTTCAATCCAAATCATGATTGCCTTGGTGACTCTAATTTATGCGATCAAGGAGTTTACTCGCCGCGAAGGTTCGGTAACTTTTGCAGTGATTGGAGCTGCTGTCGGCATTGCAGCACTTGTTATCTTTATACGTCGTCAGAACAGAAGTTCTGACCCACTTATTGACCTTTCATTATTTAAGATACCTCTGTTTGCCACGGGATTTATTACGGCATTGGTAGGTTTATTTGGTATGACGGGAATCCAATATATTGTGACGCAGCGCCTTCAATTAATAGAAGGTTTCAGCCCACTACTAGCCGGAGTATATACGTTAACGATCCCTTTTGCATCTGTCATTGCAGCTCCAGTGACCGGAATGCTCTTGAATCGCTTCAATGTTATTTATATCAAGAGTGCTGTTCTATTCATTACAGCAGCAGGATTGGGAATCTATCTTGCACAATTGGATTCGGACATTGCTGGGAAAGTATTTGGACTAGCCATTTTTGGAGTAGGCTTAGGTGGCGGGATGACTGCAGCTTCGCATTCTATAATGAGCAGCGCTCCGTATGAAAAGGCAGGTATGGCTGCATCTATGGAAAGTGTGGGATATGAAGTTGGTGGAGCTGCAGGAATAGCCATGATCGGAAGTCTATCAGGTCTTGTGTACACGTTAACCATGAAAATTCCAACAGGATTGAATGTTTCATTAAAGGTGAAAGATAGTTTGGATGAAGCTTTAATCGCAGCAGAAGGGATGTCTGGAACTGCCTCGGAAACATTGAAACAGGCCGCGCGATTTGCGTTTGATCAGTCCTTTTTTGCTGTTATTGCAGCCATTATTGTGTTACTGGTAGTTGCTTCATTAGGCATGCTATGGATTGGAACACGATCAAAGAAAAAACAGCTGAAAAATTCAATACAGTAAAGGCTGCAGATATCGTTCACAATCATTTTGCCTCCAGGGGCACATTATATGCCCTGGGGGTTTTACATATACAAATTGATACTACAAGCGGGGAATACACACATTCTGAAGTGTTTACGAGCTGAAGTACTTTTGATCCCAAAAAAAACAACATATTGCTCAACTGTCGCAGGACAAGAACTTGGTTCCTTTGCCGAAAAGGACAAGAACATTGTGTCAATACTCATAAGATTGTTATCTAAATATTTTCGAGTAAACAGCTTAAACATTTTTGAACATGATTTAACATTATTCTGGATTAAGAAGAATTACTTTTTTTCGCAGGACAGCCAATTTGGCCAGCCGGAAACATAACTCCCCAACTAAAATACCACCTAATATATCTGCAGCCACATGCTGTTTGACAAGTACCGTTGAAATAATGATAAGCAAGGAAATGCTTGCAATGTACACACGTATAGTAGGGTTAAAGACACGTCCACCTCTTAACATAAGGTAGCTTGTTAATACGTGAATGCTTGGAAAACAGTTATAAGGTTGATCTGTCGAATATACGAATTGAACTAATCGAGCGATAAATCCCGTTTCGTATTGCATGTCCGGGCGTTGAATGGATGTTTGAAATAAAGCAAAGAAAATATAGACATGATTAGTCCACTACATAATGCAATTAACGTTTGAAAGTAGACCATTCTGTTCCGAAATGCTATGGCGACCAATACCCCGGTAATAAAAGGATACAAATTAAATAAGGGACGATAAAACCTGGAATGAAGGGGATTAGAACGTCCAAGTTCGTCTGAAGACTAAACACTCGATCTCCTGCCCGGTTTAAGATTCCATAAAAAATATTTAAAATGGGGACTGCTAAAAGCCATAGTAGTGACAACCATTCTGATCTATTAATTCTCTTAACCGAGAATGTGGAATTTGCATTAAGTGGATAGATTTTAGTCGGAATCGATTTACTCGTGAAGCCAGAGATGTAGACCAATTAAGGGAGATATACAATTCAGGCTATACTACCAGATAAGCCCACGAGGGAATAAGGCTCTCAACAATACAATTTAATGTTGGAAATCATTACAATGTATCAAAAAATGGTGTCGGAGAATAATTGTAACAATAGCGTTTTTACGATTGAAGGAGTGCTTAACTTGCTAGATCATTTCATGATTCTAATCAGAAGTATCTCTGCCTTTTTACTTTTATTAGTTATCGCACGTATACTGGGGAAACAAACCTTGTCAAACATGAATTTTCATGAATTTGTCACTGCAGTAATCATGGGAGCGATTGCAGCTAATTTAGCTTTTAATGAGAAGATGGAAGTCATGCATCTAATCATATCGTTGATTGTTTTTACTTGTACCTCCTATCTGTTGTCTAAAATGAATCTAAAAAGCAGAAAATTACGTTTATTGGCTGAAGGTTCTCCAACTGTATTAATTGAAGGAGGAAAAATTATGGAGATTAACCTCGCAAAGAATAAACTTACATTAGATTCCTTGAACCAGATGTTAAGACAAAAAGATATATTTAATATCGAAGAAGTGGAATATGCATTATTGGAAGTAAATGGACAAGTTTCGGTGATGAAAAAAGCCGGTTACAGAGCAGCCACAGTTCAGGATGTACATAAAAAATCTGAACAGAAACAGGAACGTATGCCTGTGGAGCTAGTTATGGATGGAGTGGTATTAGTGATGAATTTGAAGTTAAATGGTATTTCAGATAAAGAGTTACTCATACAGCTTGAATCAAACAATAAGAACGTCAGTGATGTCTTCTATGCAGTCAAAGGAAGTGATGGAAGATTATATATCGATTATTATAAAGATCAATTAAAACATCCTGTTGATATAGAATAAAAAAGAAACTGAGGTGGAGCAACAATGTACCGTTTGTTCATAGTAGTACTTTGTATTTTTCTGCTGCTTGGAAGTACCAATACTGCTGGGGCGTCAGAGCTCTCTGATAGTTCTCTAGTACATGATCTTCAAAATGGTGGGTACATACTTTATATCCGACATGGAGATGCAACTGTAGGGGAAGATCAACATGATCTTAGTTTGACTGATTGCACTACACAAAGAAATTTAAACGCTCTCGGAAAGGAACAGGCTAAGAAGTATGGCAGTGCTATTCGAAAACTAAATATTCCAGTTTATATGCCCGTGGAAAGCAGCCCCTTATGTAGAACCGTCCAAACCGCTCAAACTGCTTTTGGTATACAAAATGTAAAAGTTAATGATTTCTGGCTGAATATATATAAACTCAGTCAAAATCCGAGCACTGAAACCATGAACAGTACACTACAAGATTTCAACAAAGAAGTTGAACAAATACCTCCAAGTCATTTCAACAGGGTAATTGTAGCTCATTCTTTTCCTCCAGGGTTAGGGCTGGGAGAACTCTCAAGTATGGAGACTGTTATTATACAACCTCTGGGAGATCAAAGGGGGTATAAGGTTATTGGGAAACTGAAAATAGAAGACGTTTTGCGGCTAGCCGGAATGTAATATTTATTCCTGCCCAAACTGGAGTACATGGTTCAATAAATTACGAGAAACCTGTTCTGAGACTTTGGAGGGAGAAACAAGTTGCTTCGCAGTGGGAGGCAGTATCAGTTGATGCTGCTGGTGAAGGCATGTATATCGTACGATGCGGATTAATCGGTGGGAACGATTGGATAAGGAAAACTAAACCTTGGTGTTTTATCTCAGTCCCATAAATGGGCCTGATTCGAAAGAAATGTTTAAAAATTAAAAAGGTCAAACTTTAGCTAACTATTTTGTCATAAAGAATGATACTCGTGTCTAGCAGTGATTTGAACTTAACTCCTTCATGGTAAATTCTGTTTGTGGCAGCTCATTGGAGGAACGGAACGTGAGAATTTGATCCTGTGTATTCCTTTGATTTATCTAGCAGATTTAATAAAATGGAGGGGTTCAAGTTATCGCCAAGGAATCGGGGTGACATCAAACTACCATTAGCCACGAACTAAATATAAGTTAACTCAGAGATAAATACGTTTTCATGAAGATCACAGTTGGATCGTTGAAACCGATGCTGCGACTGAACAAAAATAAGAAATAATTTTAGTCTGGGCTATCCGTCCAGGGGATATGAATTTTTAGTTGGAGAGTAAAGTCGGTAATCTTTATTGCCGACTTTTTTGGTGCCCTAAATCTCATTATATTCGCCATTGCTTATATAAGTGATTCATTATATGCTTATATCATTAAATAAAGCCGACAAGACTAATCACAGGGGGTGTACATATGGAACAAAGAATTCAGGAGATGGCTGAGGCATATAAGTTATTAGCTGATAAAACACGTTTGACCATTATTGCGCTACTTCAGGAACACGAACTTTGTGTATGTGATATCACTGACATTATTGGCATGTCACAACCAAACGCCAGTCAGCATCTTCGAAAACTAAAGGCAGCCGGTCTCCTTAATGAAAAGAAAAAAGGGCAGTGGGTGTACTACTCTCTTAATCCGGATGCAGAAGCATATGTTCAGTGTGTGTATCCGTATCTGCCATCCATGAAAGATAAAATAGCAGGATTGAATAACTGCTGCGGTCCTCAGGAGGAAGCATGACCATTATCGCGATATTAATCTTTTTGCTTACACTTACTTTTGTGATTTGGCAACCTATGGGACTTAATATTGGATGGCCAGCGTCAGCTGGAGCTGTCCTTGCACTTCTTTTTGGTGTCGTCAGTCTATCCGATGTAGGTACGGTTACAGGAATCGTATGGAACGCCACGCTTGCTTTCGTAGCTATTATTTTAATTTCACTGATTTTAGATGAAATTGGATTTTTTGAATGGGCTGCACTACACATGGCAAGGCTCGCAAGAGGTAATGGTAAGTTGATGTTCGTTTATGTTGTGCTGCTTGGAGCAGGGGTTGCAGCGTTCTTTGCAAATGACGGCGCTGCACTGATCTTAACGCCCATTGTGCTTGCTATGGTCCGAGCGCTCAAATTTGATCCAAAGATGATTTTACCTTTTATCATCGCTAGTGGTTTCATTGCAGATACAACTTCACTTCCGCTCGTCGTGAGTAACCTCGTCAATATCGTTTCTGCGGATTACTTCGGTATTGGCTTTGTGGAGTATGCGAGTCGTATGATTATTCCGAATTTCTTTTCAATATTGGCAAGTCTTCTGGTCCTGTTCTTATTCTTTAGAAAGAGTATTCCAGGCAACTACGAAGTCAGTCAGCTCAAAAAGCCAGCCGAAGCGATCAAGGATAAGAAACTTTTCAACATATCTTGGGTGATTTTAGCCGTGCTGCTGGTGGCGTACTTGATGAGCGAGTTCATTCAAGTTCCGGTGTCTGTAATCGCCGGTGTTATAGCCATCTTGTTTATTTTAGCTGCAAGGCAGAGTCGCGCTATTCAAACCTGGAAGCTCATTAAAGGAGCTCCATGGGCAGTCGTGATTTTCTCCATTGGTATGTACGTCGTCGTTTATGGACTGCGAAATGTGGGATTGACGGATGAACTTGGGAAGGTCATTCAAGCGATTGCCGACCAGGGGCTCTACATCTCCACACTTGGTATGGGCTTTCTAGCTGCACTATTGTCTTCGGTTATGAACAATATGCCGACAGTGATGATTGATGCGCTTGCTATTGATGGAACAAACACGCAAGGTGTCATCCGGGAATCGCTGATTTATGCCAATATTACCGGCAGTGACTTGGGTCCAAAGATTACACCGATTGGATCGCTCGCCACACTTTTGTGGCTGCATGTACTATCCCGTAAGGATGTAAAAATCACATGGGGAAGTTATTTCAAAATTGGAATTGTGCTCACCATCCCAACGCTCTTTATCACGTTAACAGGACTGTATCTGTGGCTATACCTGATTCATTCAACAAATATAAACGTTTGGTTAATGATTGCCGTAATCACAGCAGCATTGGTTGTTATTGCTATGGTCATAAAAACGTTGACTAACTCAAAAATGAGTGAAGCCAAAAAAATACAAGTAAGCCACACCAAAGATAAAGGAGATCAATAATCATGAACAAAAAACCCCTTGTTTACTTTTTGTGTACAGGAAACTCTTGCAGAAGCCAAATCGCCGATGGATTTTTAAAGGCACTTGGTAGTGACAAATATGAGGTGAGAAGTGCTGGATTAGAGGCGCATGGCTTAAATCCTCGTGCTGTTCAAACGATGAAAGAAGCTGGAATCGATATTTCGAATCATACATCGGATGTGATTGATCCTGAGATTTTAAAACAAGCAGACTACATCATCACGCTTTGTGGTCATGCCAACGATAATTGTCCCGTTGTACGTAATGACAAAGCTGAAAGATGGCACTGGGGCTTCGATGATCCGGCCAAGGCGACAGGTACAGAGGAAGAAATCACAGCTACATTCGCTGAGGTTCGTGATTCAATTAAAGCTCGTATCGAGCAATTTTTGAAAGAAGGTAAGTAAAATGGATCACGCAGAAAAGAAATACCATGCACTTAATGCTGAACAAGTTTTTATGGGCGGAGCTGCCGACGTAGAGGCAGTGGTTCTTAACGAAGGCTTTGAAGTCGTGGTCGATCTTCGGGAAGAAGCAACAGAGTGCGCGTATCCAGCAGATTATGTGAAGTGGGTAAAGGTTCCGCTTGATGACGATACGAAAGAATATGAAGCCGAGCTTTTCAAACAAGCCATTCATGAGGTTGTTGGAGCATATAATGCCGGCAAGAAGGTCGCCTTTCATTGTGTTTGGAAGCAAGGGTAGAACGGGAACTGTTGCAGCCGAATATTGTTAGAGTTAGTTAATCGATATGTACGCTTGGTAATTAAACACTCACACATTATGAGAGCCTTAGATTGTCCCGAGACAAGAACATTGTTCCATTCAAAGTCGCTAATATAGCGGCTTTTTTGCTTTAAGGAAGCAAGTTTTTGTCCCAAGCTGAGGACAAAAACTTGCTCCCTTTGCCGAAAAGGACAAGAACATTGTATCATTCCAGATTAGGTAATTATCTAAATAGCATTATGATGGAATCCTGTGGCGAGATAAAAGTTAATGAGTTGCACGGGAATGACGGCTCTTAGGAGAATGAATACTTCCATTTGTTCACGTAACAGCTTTACGGCTGTTTGTGCCATTTCCCGTTCATCCTGCTGCACATAAGCTGCATCTGAAAGATGTGGAATATCGAAAGATAGCAAATCGATATTTGAATGATCGTTCAGACGACTGATAGCGGCTGATGTAAGGCGTACAGTTTCTTCAGTCAGGGAAAAGGCTGCCGAAATTCCACTGTAGTCCTGCAAGTAGTCAATTACATAGTCTAATGCTTGCTCGCTGCGTAGAATTTCGAGAAGGATGTGACACCACAAACTCTTGTCAATCGAAATGCCTTGATCTGTGTACGCCTGCTCGAAGCCGATCGTGCGACCCATTCTCGAATTTGTTTGCAGAACGCTAGCTTTTTCAAAGAGCAGCATCTCCGCATAAACTTTATGATTTTATAATCAGTTGGTTATATAAAGCTTATTTCATATATATATTAATACGTCATGTGAAGCGCTTACAATATGGAATCTAAGAAGTTGTTGCGAAGGGGTCTTTTCTTTGAAAAGTTAGAATTAAGTTAAGGACGGTGTTGTCAAGATGGATTGTAACCGCTTAAATTAACAAAACTAACTAGTCAGCCGACTTTTCAAATGTATAACAAAAAAAGAGAGGATGACGAACAAATGAAAAAACGCAGTGCTTTAATCTCCATCGTTACACTCCTTATTATGTCAATTGTCTTTACTGCTTGTGGTAATCCTTCTGGTTCAAAAACGGAAACACAGCAATTAGGCGCTAATGCCGGTGAGAATGCAACAGAATTATCATTTTGGACATTCGTAGATTTGCACGGCAAGCATTTGGATAAAATGCTGGGGTTATGGAACCAACAGAACCCAGACAAACAGATTAAGTTGAATGTAACGGTTATGCCTTACGATGATATGCACAACAAGCTCTTATTGGCAGTTACAAGCGGAAAAGGTGCTCCTGATATCGCGGATATCGAGCTTGGTAAATTCCCTAAATTTTTGGAAGGTGACAACGTTCCCCTGGAATCTTTGAATGATGTATATGCACCATACAAAGACGCGGTTGTTCCTTCACGTGTCGAGATTTACTCCAAAGCCGATCAGGTTTATGGCTTTGATTATCACGTAGGTGCTGCGCTTGCTTTCTACAACACTGAAATTCTCGAACAAGCAGGTGTTGACTACAAGACAATCAAAACGTGGGAAGATTACAAACAAGCAGGTATCCAGGTTTACGAAAAGACTGGCAAGTACTTAGGTACTGCTGATACTTCAGCTTCGTTCCAAGCATCGCTGCTGCTAGCTCAGCAAAATGCTGATTTTACAGATGAAAATGGTAATCCAAAAGTGAATTCGCCTGAAATGATTAAAGCATTTGAAATGTTAGTCGATCTGCAGAAGAACAATGTTATTCATACGATCCCTGGCGGACAACCCGACACAGAAGAAGCAAAAGGCGAATATAACAAAGGCAACTACGCAAGTGCATTAATGCCTGAGTGGTACATGTCCCGCTTTGTAAACGAAATGAAAGACCTTAAAGGGAAGTATGCAATAGCTCCATTGCCTGTATTTGAAGAAGGTAATCCTCGTTCCGTTGGCTTAGGCGGTACTGGCACAGTTGTTACTAAGAATGGTAAAGACGTTCAGTTGGCAAAAGAATTTGTAGCCTTTGCTAAGCTTTCGAAAGAAGCTACTACTGAAATCTGGAATACACTTGGATTTGACCCAATCAACATGGAAGTATGGAAAGATGATGCAGTTACGAAAAACCCTGAAAATGAATACGTCCAATACTTTAAAACAAATGCATTTGATACTTTGAATGAAATCAAGGACGAAATTAGAGTGATAAAGTCCGTTAAAGCTTCACCAACCATCGGCAATATATTCAATACGGTTACTTTGAATGCGATCTTTGAAGATGGCCAGGACGTGAAGGAAGCGTTGGATGAAGCACAAGCAGCAATTGAACAAGAATTGAAATAAATATAATAAGCAAATGATTCGATTAAACCTGTTGGCAGGTATAGTGGTCGGCAGGTTTAACCATAGTCAAGGGAGATTGAGAATATGATAAAGAAATTTGTATACTCTCAAAAAGTTGCGCCTTATGTTTTTGTATTGCCATTTATAATCATATTTTTGATATTCTGGTTTTCCCCCCTTGTAAATTCATTCGTAATGAGTTTTCAAGATAGGATGTTGGGGCAGGATCCTAAATGGATTGGTGAAGCGAATTATTCGAAATTGCTTACAGATAAAGTGTTTTTGATATCTATTAAAAATAGCGTTGTGTACATGTTAGGAACCTTAGTGCTGTTAATTCCCTTTCCCATGTTATTCGCCGTTATGATTAACAGTAAGTTAATGATGGGAAGAGAGTTCTTTAAATCTTCGTTCTTTCTCCCTGCCTTGACATCTGTCGCAGTTGCGGGTACCATTTTCCGCCTGACATTCGGTGAAATGGAAGGTTCATTAATGAACAGTTTCCTGGGTCTATTTGGTGTAGAACCTATTAAATTTTTGAAAGACGGAAATTGGAGTATGGCAGCACTGTTAATCCTCGCATGTTGGAGATGGACAGGCGTTAATATGCTTTACTATCTATCCGGTTTGAAAAACATTGACAATGAATATTATGAGGCTGCCTCAATTGACGGTGCATCTGCTTGGCAGAAGTTTAGAATGATCACAATGCCATTATTGAAGCCGACCACGGTATATGTTACCACAATTAGTGTTTATGCAGGTTTAGCCATGTTTACCGAGAGTCTGATGATGTTCAACGGTAACAAATCACCCCAAAATATTGGCTTAACCATTGTTGGATATCTGTATAGACAAGGGATTGAGCAGAATAAGCTGGGTTACGCAGCTTCGGTTGGTATCATTCTGTTAGTCATTGCTATGGTTATCAATTTAACACAGTTAAAATTTAGTGGAATGTTCAAAAAGGAGGAGGATTAAAGTGGGCAGAAGTCAGACAAGGAGTGATTTCATCTCTAGAATAGTAATTATTTGTTTCTTTATTATACTATTCGTTATAATTATGATCCCATTCTACGCAGTGGCCCTATCTTCCTTTAAACCAGGTGAATCATTAGTTAGATATGGTCTTAACCTAAGTTTGGATTTTGAAATCATGAGTTTTGATAATTTTATCTTTCTGTTTACTGGAGAACATGATTATTTTGTGTGGTTTTGGAACAGTATGATTTTAACAATCGCTCAAGTGGTTTTAACACTTTTTGTAAGCGCATTTGTTGCATATGGTTTTGCAGCATATCAATTTAAAGGTAAGAACTTCCTCTTTATATGTGTTTTGCTCATTATGATGGTGCCTTTTGAAATACTGCTGGTTCCTTTGTACAGCCTAATTAATGATTTGGGAATGGTGAATAGCTATTCAGCAATCATTCTGCCGGGTATAGCTAATGCCGCGACAATATTTTTCTTCAGGCAATATCTAAGAAGCATACCCAAAGAGATTATTCAATCTGGGCGGGTTGATGGCGCAAACGAATATGCGATTTATTTCAGACTAATTATGCCGATTATGAAGCCATCCTTTGCGGCAATGGCTATTTTGAATGGGATGAATAGCTGGAATAATCTGTTGTGGCCATTCATGGTACTCGGAGATCAGAGTAAATATACACTTCCAATCGGTTTGAAAACGTTGTTAACTCCTTATGGCAATAACTATGACCTATTGATCGTGGGCTCCTTCTTCTCCATCGTTCCAATTTTCATACTGTTTATTGCCTTCCAGAAATATTTCATAGACGGTATGACTGCAGGTGCTGTTAAAGGGTAGTAAAAATTAAGACGAAACGGGTGATAAGATGGAAATCCAACAACGAGCGTTACACGACATTCAACCATTAATTGAACAGAGAGCTGATCCTTTTATTTACCGACATTCTGATGGTTATTATTACTTCGCAGCATCCGTTCCGGAGTATGATCGGATTGAAATCCGTAGAGCTCAGAACCTTGAAGAGCTTGTTACGTCTACTCCTGTAGTGATCTGGAGAAAGCGCGAGACGGGTATCCTTAGTGCCAATATTTGGGCACCCGAACTGCATTTTATTGATAACAAATGGTACGTGTATTTCGCTCGCAGCACATACGACAGAAACAAATGAAGGCTTGTTCGACCACCGGATGTACGTGCTGGAGAATGAAAATGCCAATCCGCTCCAAGGCAGTTGGATGGAAAGAGGGCAGGTTCGTACCGAATGGGAAAGCTTCGCCCTCGATGCCACTACCTTTGAGCATAACGGCAGCCGTTATTACGTATGGGCACAAAAGGATCCAAATATTGAAGGTAACTCTAATCTGTATATATCTAAAATGAGCAATCCATGGACGCTGACTGGGCCGCAAACGATGATTTCGCTGCCGGAATATGACTGGGAGATCATTGGTTATAAAGTGAACGAAGGCGCGGCATTTCTTCGCAAGGGTAATCGGGTATTCCTCTCTTACTCGGCTAGCGCCACCGATTACAATTATTGCATGGGGCTGCTTGAAGCCGACGCGGATGCTGATTTGCTCGATGCCACCTCATGGCGCAAGTCGCAAACAGCGGTTCTCTCGACCGATGAGAGCATATCAATGTATGGTCCCGGCCATAATTCCTTTACGGTCTCAGAGGACGAAGAAGAGACGCTATTTGTGTTTCACGCAAGAACGTACAAGAACATTGTAGGAGATCCGCTGTACGATCCGAATCGCCATACATTTGTGACAGCGCTTTTGTGGACGGCTGACGGCAGACCCGATTTCCGCAGCTCTGTTGATGCACTTGCACGTTCTTTACAATGAACGAGTGTCCCAACAAGGTTGGTTGATAGATTTGAGTTCGTTTATCCAACTTGCCAAAGAGAGACAGTAAGAACCTCGAGGGCACTCTACTATGTGCCTTCGATTTCGCTCTAAAGATAATACGCCAAACCGTATCATAAGGGCAGGATAGTTTAACAAATAAGTCATGAGGAGAAAGTTGAAGGAAAGATTTTGGATTAGAAAAGAAGAAAGGTCTAATACAAGAGAACAACAGGTGTACTTATAGGAAAGGAAGATATGTAATGGAACTGCTTGGATTGTCACTATCGGTAGTAAACAATCCTTTGAACGCATTAGCTTTATCAATCATGTGGTTAGCGTTATATATGGCTATCCCTGGAGTTGGTATTGGATTGTTGTCGAGGGACAAGAACATTGTACCATTCAAAGTCGCTGCTATAGCGGCTTTTTTGTTTTTAGGAACCAAGTTCTTGTCCCAAGCGAAGGACAAGAACATTGTGTCATTACCGATTAGATTGTTATCTAAATATTTTCAAGTAAAAGGAAACTAACGGGTCATTTTCATCAATGACGGCAGACTGTTTAAGGAGCTTCACAAGACGGAACTGGGAAGACAAGCATTTTTCGGTCATTTCGGTCATTATTGAAGTTTTGGCGACGCTCGGGGGTGATCATCATGACGCTGTTTAAAATCGCAAGGAAGAACATTCGACATAATCTCATGAATTATTTTCTTATTTCGCTTCAATGATATTCAGCAGAATCTATGTGAAAGGGAGCTCGGTCAAATCTTACCATGAAGTGCAGGCGGACGAGCTCCCCGAAACAGCAAAGCAAAAGCTTGAAGGTGACTTGAACTAACTTTTATCCGAGACGGTTCCATTGCTCTGCATCGCTTATTTGTTAAGCAGAAGGTTAGCCCTTCTGCTTACGGCGCCTATTGACGGAATAAAACAGATCTCCCATAAGAACTGCCGGGCACACTTCCAAACGTAGAGCATCTATAAGGACGTGTTTCACAATGTTAACATGCTGATTGAGGAGCTTCAGGCAAGTGAACTGGAACGGAAAAAGCTGGATCAGATGAAAGCGGAATGGATTTTGAACATCTCGCATGATATCAAAACGGGCCTGCTTCAATCCAAGGGTACTCTGCAGAAATCAACTCAATCTGAAGAACATAAGTATGGTCATCTGGTCCGCAGCACGGTCATTGATACGTTGAACGAAATCCACTACGGTAACCGAAGTATCCATTTTCATAACAGTAACAGTAACAGTTGTTTTTCGACTGATTTTTTACAAATATTCTTCTTGCGAATCAATATATCATTAGACAACACATAAAATGAATAATTTGTAAATATAACAAAATAAGTTAAAAAAGAATCGACATGTTTTTCGAGCTTTCGACAGGAATAATATTATATAATTGAATAACATAAACATTAAATCCAATAATTTCAATCATCCTATGTAATTCGAGGAGTGGATCGATATTAAAAAGGAAAATATAGAAAACATTGTCGCATTGTCTCCTGTTCAAGAAGGAATTTTATACCATAGTATGAACGAAAAAAATTCTATGACATACTTTGAACAAATCTGCATCTCTCTTATGGGCACGGTGAATATTGACTTATTCAAACAAGCGTGGCACAAAGTCATTGAAGCCAATGAAGCACTACGCTCGCTTTTTCGCTGGTCAGGATTAAGAAAGCCCGTTCAGATCATTTTAAAGGAAAACCCACTTGAACTGCACATTAACCTTATAGAATCAGAGAATCAATTGAGAACAGAAGAGCTATTGGAAGGAATACGGAGTGTTGATCGCCAAAAGGGGTTCGACTTACAGGAGAAAGTACCATTTAGGGTATATCTTACTCAAGTAAGTCAAAATCATTTTGAGATGATGATCAGTAACCACCACATATTATTAGACGGGTGGAGCACAGGTATTATTCTCAAGGAATTCACCGAAATATATGAAAGATTGAAGTCGGATGAACCAGCTGTTATCCATAAAAAAAGAAGGATGATAGATTATATCAAATACGTACATAACTTAAATCTAGATCAGGAGAGGAGGTATTGGCTTTCTAAGCTCAATAACCTTGAACATGCTCAGATCAAATCTTTTATCGCAACTGGAACTCTAAACACAGTAGACGCAAAGCAGCATATCCACGAGTTGTCCTCACTACAAACGGAAACCTTGCGTAATGCTGCTAAGAAATATGAGATGACAATTGCTGGATTAATCTATGCTGCTTGGTCAACTGTGCTGCATATCTATAGCTGCCGGAGAGATATCCTTTTTGGTACTACATTTTCAGGTCGAAATGTCCCTATAGAAGGGATAACTGAAATGGTAGGGCTTTTTATCCGAACGCTTCCTTTTCGCGTACAGCTGGACGAGAGTAAATCAGTTCAGCATCTGCTTCAGCAGGTCCAACAATCTTTACTAGAATGTGAAAATCATAGTTTCTATCCACTCGGACAAATAATGCAAGATATCGGTGAGAATAACCCGGATCATGGATTGGATACTTTATTAGTCGTGCAAAATTATCCGCTTATTCAAATGGATGGGCAGGAAAAATCATCTAGTGATTTCACTATTGATTCTCATACCGTCCACGAACATGCGCATTATCCGATATCTGTTGGAGTCCAGACATTTGAAAACATTAAGATCACGATTTCTTACCGCACCAGTGATTACAACGAAGATTTTATTACAGGGCTACTACAAGATTTCGTATTCTTTTTAAATCACATGGGTGATAAACAGAAGAGGACGGTTAATGAACTGCTTAATTTACATCAGAATGAACTAAAACAGCGGGAAAGTTTAACGATGTCACTTCAGTGCCAAGAGAAATTTTTCGTAGAAAACGATACTGGACAGGAGTTGACCTATGCTCAGTGGTTTGAAGAGCAGGTAAGAAAAAATCCTGATCAGTTGGCGGTTGTGTTCAGAGAAGAAGAGTGGACGTATAAAGACATCAATCATCGTGCCAATCGCTTATCACAGCTGCTAATTGAAAACAAGGCCGGGCCCGAAGTTCCGATTGGTGTATTCCTGTACAGATCGGTTGACCTAATCATCACCGTACTTGCCATTCTAAAATCAGGTGCAGCCTTCGTACCAATGGACGCTGACTTGCCTTTAACAAGAATTAATGACATCTGGGAGGATACTCGCTCACCGCTTGTTATTGTGGATCACCACACGCAAGCTATGCTTAATGAACAGGAGTGGGAATGCAAATTCATTCATCTTTCAGAATTAGATCAAGTGCAGCGGGAATGCGAAGACGTGAATATTAGACAAATCGGACATTCTCTAGCTTATATTTTGTATACCTCAGGGACATCCGGTAAACCAAAAGGCGTCATGATCGAAAATCGGAATCTTGTACACTTTATTCGCTCATTTGACCGTAAGCTTGGTTGGACTCGAGACAAAATAATGCTGTCATTATCCACGTTCTCCTTTGATATTTTTATTGTCGAGACCTTGCTTCCTCTGGTTGTTGGTATGAAAGTGGTTATGGCAGATGCCCTGGAGCAAAAAGACCCCATTCTTTTAAGTAAGTTGATAGAACGACATGAAATCAGCATTATACAAATGACGCCAACGAGGCTGAAAACATTGCTCAGTTCCCCTGCAAATACGAAACGCCTGCAGAGCGTAACGGATGTTTTAGTTGGTGGAGAGGCTTTACCCGAACAACTGGCCCTCTTGGTAAAAAACAGTCTCGGTGCTGAAATGTATAACCTCTACGGACCAACAGAGACTACCGTCTGGTCTACTGTATATCGATATAACGAGACTACTGGAGTTAGCATCGGCAAGGAAATCAACAATGTCAAAATTCAAATTATGGACGATACCGGCCGTCTGAAACCTCGTGGGGTTCCAGGAGAATTGTGGATTAGTGGAGATGGAGTTGGTCGTGGCTATTGGAACAGTTCTCATTTGACTGCCGATCGGTTTGTTTCTGATCCGGATGGAACAGGCAAAACAATGTACCGAACTGGAGATCTTGGGCGCTGGGATGCACATGGACACCTAGAGTTCCTCGGACGTATGGATCGTCAAGTGAAAATTAGAGGATATCGGATTGAATTAGCAGAGGTTGAATCCCACTTACTGTTAGCTCCAGATGTTGCTGCAGCCGCGGTCATCGTTAGCCAAGAGGAGGAAAAAATCCCGTATTTATGCGCGTACTTAGTCGGAGAAATTACACTTTCCCCTCAACGAATCAAAGCATTTCTATTATCCAGACTGCCAGATTATATGGTTCCTAGCTTTTTTATACAAGTGGAGCAGCTTCCTCAGAACCATAATGGAAAGCTGGATATCAAATCGTTACCTATACCTGCATGGAATGATGAATTAAATAATATATCAGATGATGTCTTTGTGCCCCAAAGCGAATTGGAGCATGTTCTCATGCACGTATGGAATGATACTTTTTCATTGCAAGGAACCCCTCATTCCAATGTTCATTTTATAGATCTCGGCGGCCACTCGCTGCAAGCAATGTATTTGGTAATTGGCATTCAAAAAGAGCTGGGGATCTCAGCGACAGTTCAGGATGTTTTTCGCTATCCGACACTTGGTCAGTTAGCAGCGTTTTTGACCGGTGGGCAAGGTAAGGAGACGCTTCCTTCTCTTATGCCTGCACCACAATCTAAAGACTATCCGTTGTCTTCAGCTCAATTGGGCATTTATTTGAGCAGCAAATGGGAAGAAAACAATACAGCATATAATTTACCATTCGAAATCAGGATTAAAGGCAATACATGTGTTCAAAAAATCGAATCTGCGTTAAGACAATTAATTCAAAAACACGAGGCATTACGCACAAGTATACGTGTTGAAGGAACTGAAATCAGACAGATTGTTCATGAAGAAGTATCATTCCGTCTCGAATTTAATTGTATAAACATTACAGAGCTAAACCAGTACAAGAATGAATTTATTCGTCCCTTCGATCTAAGTCAAGCACCATTATTTAGAGCAAGATTACTCGGCCTTGATGAGAATAATTATGTACTGCTAGGCGATCTTCATCATTGCATTGCGGATCATTTCTCCATGCAATTACTTATGTCGGACTTTAACAAGCTGTATCAGCAAATCGATGTTCCTAAATTCACTTTACAATATAAGGATTATGCAGTTTGGGAAAAAGAATTTGAAAAAACAGAAGCATACGCTCAAGCAGAGAAGCACTGGATGACCGTGATTAACGAAGCCCCTATTCCTAGGGCACTCCCTTCCGATGGTAAAAGATCTTCTAACGAATTCAGCGTTAGCAGACTTGAATGCTCTTTCTCAACGAAGCTTGCCCAAGGTGTAATCACACTTGCAGACAAACATAAAACATCTACATTCAGCGTCTTGTTGGCTGCGCATTTTATTATGATGATCAAGTACACGGGCCAAGAGGACATCACCGTAGGTGTGCCTTTGTCGGGGAGATGGCATCCAGATTTAGAAAAAATAAGTGGGATGTTTGTTAATACAATGCCGATTCGACATACGTTAACTTCGAATGCTTCATTCTCTAATTTAGTTGGAGAGGTGAAAAAATCGATTTTACTAGCACTGCAAAATCAATACTTTCCTTTGAGTCGTCTAGTACAGAATATAAGAAATATTGGTGGGAAATCGTCGGAGCTGTTTCAAACTGTTTTTACATTTCTTCCGATGGACAAAACGTGGGAACTTCCTGAGATGAGTATGAGCCTGAACCCGCTTCATCATACACAAAGCAAATTCGACTTAACCGTTACAATATTGGAAGAAGATCGAATGCCTGTTCAAATAAAGATTGATTATGCACACTCTTTATTTGAATCGGAAAGTGCAAAAAAATGGGTGGAACGATATATGCATGTACTGGATCAAGTGACGAGTCAGCCGGATAGGATGATCCAAGATATCCACATCATTGAAACCTATGCTGCAAAATTCGAACCAAAAGAAGAAACGGACTTCCAATTCTAAACAGCGAAGGAGCGTATGGGTGTGACCAAGCAACTATACAGTGAAAAAGTACTACTTGCTTCCGGCCTTCACGGTCAAAAAGAAACGCTCATTGGACTTGTGTCAGAGGAATTGCCTAAACCAGTAGTACCTTACGATAGAATTCCAGAACGAATGTCAGATCGTGAACACTCATCAACTCTTCTTCATACTGTCAAAAAAGAAGTACCTGCCGCTATTGCGCGCGAGTTGATTCGCATAAGTAACGGATCCGATACAAACCTTCAAGCACTTGCTTTGGCTTGTGCTTCCGTACTTACCTATAAATACGTAGGTGCGGACTATTTTCTGCTCGGTGTGCCTGCTAGCGTGATACCTGTTCAGATATCCTCTAATCTTAGCTTTAAAGAACTTTTACTTGTTACTCGTAAGCGTCTAAACGAAGCACAAGCTTATTTGCAGTATCCGCTTGAGGTGCTGGCTGACGAACTAAGTCTGGCATGGGAAGGAACGGACAACCCTTTTTTCGACATCGCAGTAATGGTTGCATCTTCGCATGACGTGCTGTGGATGAATGATATTGGAACTGCTTTTACCTTCTCACTTGATATAGAAGTGGATCTAGTACAGTTGACTTTGTACTATGATGCTGAACGCTACAATCAATCGTCTGCTGAACGGTTACTGACACATTTCTTATTGATCCTAGGTAAATCTTTATCCGATCCAGAACAACCTATTGGCTCTATTTCAATAATGAGAGACGAGGAAATTGTACAACTTCAACAGGAGTTAACCACAGAGTTAATCGATGAAGGGGATATGCTTCTCCATGAAATGTTCGCTCGAAAAGCGATTGATATTCCTGACCATACTGCACTTATCTATGGAGAGTGCAAGTTATCATACGGGGAGCTAAAGAAACGGGCAGATTGTATTGGACGTGAACTTCTAATGGCTGGTGCCGGTATAGGTACGATTGCAGCCATTCGGCTGGAACGTTCCTTCGACATGGTAGCAGGTATACTAGCCATACTTAGCATAGGAGGCACCTACTTACCAATTGAACCTAGTCTTCCCGAAGCGCGTTATCATTACATTTTAGAAGACTCCAGCGCCAGTATACTCCTAACCTCTCAAAATCTTGAAAACATAAATCATCCATTAGTCAAAACCGTGATCTTTGTAGAAAATATAACTGAAAACTCGCAAGTTGATGCAGATGATGGAGAACCGGACATTCGTCCGATCAAACAAACTCTTAATAATCCGGCTTATATTATTTATACCTCGGGCACGACGGGAAATCCAAAAGGAACCGTTATTCAGCATAAGCAAATTACTTGTCTATTGCGGCATACACTCCCTATGTTCGAATTTAATTCAGATGATCGGTGGACTTTATTCCATTCGTTTAGTTTCGACTTCTCGGTGTGGGAAATGTTCGGTGCACTTGTTACGGGAGGTACTCTTGTGATCGTAGCAGAGCATACAGCTAAGGATACAACTAGCTTTGCCCGTTTGCTGATAGAAGAAGCCGTAACGGTTCTCAATCAAACACCTTCGGCTTTCTATCAACTTATTCGAGAAGAGTCTATTTCAGCATGGGATCCCCGCTATATTATTTTTGGCGGCGAAGCTTTAATGCCAAGTAAAATCAAAGATTGGGCTCAGCAGCATGTTTCGGTTGAATTGGTTAACATGTACGGAATTACAGAGACCACAATCCATGCAACATTTAAAAGATTAGAAGAAAAAGATTTCAGATCTTCTTTAAGCAACATCGGTGTTCTTTTACCTCACTTACAAGGAATGATTGTGGATCGAGATGGCCACCCGGTGCCATCCGGTGTACCAGGTGAGTTATGGATCGCGGGACAGGGTGTTGCGCAAGGATATCACAGGAAAGAAAAATTGACCCAAGAACGTTTTATGTTTCATCCTTTAATGGAAACAACTCGATTCTATCGAACAGGAGATCTGGTACGTCGAATGGAGAACGGAGATCTCGAATACTTGGGTAGAATGGATCAGCAAGTCAAAATACGTGGGTATCGGATTGAAATCGGTGAAATCATGGAGAAGCTGCTCCTCCATGATTCCGTTATAGATGCGGCAATCACAACGGAAATAGATGACATGGGACGTACCGAGCTTGCTGCTTATATCATTGCTAGAAATGTCATTACAAATGAAGAAATACGTAGTTTTTTAGAGGCACGTTTGCCTATTTACATGGTTCCAGCACATATATATGAAACGAATTCCATGCCACTTACCATTAACGGCAAGCTTGATTACCGTAAGCTCCAATCCGAACGAAAAAAACTGGCTGCACGAACAACAAAGATCTCGCCTCGGAATGAAATGGAACAAGTCATATTTGATATTTGGAAAAAGCATGTGCCTCAAAAAGCTGATTTCGGTGTAGATGATTCACTGTTTTATATTGGAGGACACTCACTTATTGCATCCTTGATTATCAACGAAGTAAACCAATATTATGGATGTACTTTGTCAATCCGATCTATTTTTGAACATCCCACTATCGCATCGCTCTGTGAGGAAATAAAGGAACGTATGGATCATACGTTCACCAACATACCTGAAATTGGTAATAAACAACACTATGAATGCTCTTCAGCACAAGAGCGGATATACTTTCTCAGTCAGGCAGCAGGTGAAGAATCCACATTATATAATATGCCTGCAATGCTGGAGATTAAAGGACCGTTAGAGGAAGAGAAACTGCAATCGGCTTTCAAGAAACTTGTATCTAGACATGCGGTCTTGCGCACCTGCCTTGAGGTACGAGAAGGACACCCTGTGATGCGGATCGTTCCAGACCATGAATTCACGTTAAACACAAACTTTGCTATAACTTCACTTGACGAAATGTCTCTCGGCGGGTTCATAAAGTCTTTTGTCAGACCTTTTAAGCTAAACAACGTGCCGCTATATAGAGTTGAATTACTTTGTATCGCTGAGCTTCATTACTATCTTCTGTTTGATATGCACCATATTATCGGGGATGGAACCACACTGGAAATATTACTTAGCGATCTGCTCTCCCTCTACGAAGAGAAGACGCTCGATCCAATTTCAGTTGGTTACAAAGATTATGCGGCTTGGCAGAAGCGAGGGCTTGGTAACAAAGAGATGCTGACCCACGAGGCGTACTGGCTTGAACAGTTTGGTGGAGATATTCCGATTCTCTCCTTACCTTTGGATTCACCAAAGAAAAACACAGACGACTGGCAGGGCAGCGTTCTTAAATCGACTTGTGATCCTGACATTGTACCCGCTATAACTGCATTTGCTCAAAACAAGCAAACTACCCTGTTTACCGTTTTATTAGCTGCATTTAATGTGCTGCTTCACAAATATAGTGGACAGAATGATATCGTCGTCGGCACACCAGTAGAAGGACGTGAGCATCCGGATGTAAAAAAGGTGGCTGGTGTTTTCGTGAATACCTTGGCATTGCGAAACAAACCTTCAGGACAGATGACATTTGATCAATTTTTAAAAGAGGTCCATCAAACTCTCATATCTGCCTTGGAGCATCAGTCTTACCCATTTGAGAAGCTGGTTTCTGAAACAAAGACCGAACGAGGTATCAATCATAATCCTTTATTTGACACCTGGTTCTCACTTCAGATTTCGCCAGATATCCCTAAAATCGGTCCGCTGCACATACAGGCAAAAGCGATCTCCCCAAACTTAGCCAAGTTTGACCTTAGTCTCTACGCTGTTATGCATAACGAACGTTCGCTCGACTTGGTATGGGAGTATCGAGCAAACCTGTTTCGTGAAGAAACGATTCAGAGACTGTCCGAACATTTTATCCAACTCCTTCGGTTGATTACAGATGATCCCTCAGTACCACTTCAAGAGATTTCATGGATGAGTGATGCTGAGCGTACCAAATTGCTTCGAAAGTGGAATAACACCAAATCCGCTTATCATGCGAGTGGTGGCATTCATCAATGGTTTGAAAAATGGTCCAACATCTTAGGGGAACACACAGCACTTGTTACCTCTGAAGAAAGATTGACCTATGATGAGTTAAATAAAAAGTCTAATCATATGGCTCATCTACTAAGAAGTTATGGTGTGAATCGAAATACACTTGTCGGAATTGTCATAAGGCGTAATCCGAATCTCTTAATTGCGATCATGGCAGTACTTAAGGCGGGTGGTGCCTATCTGCCTATTGATCCAAGTTTTCCGGGTGAGCGTATCCAGCATATGCTCAAAAACAGTGGGGCAAAACTGGTATTGACCGACTTGAGTAAAGAGGATCATATCACCTCAGCATGGCAATATGACGGTGAAATTTTGCGACTGCAGGACGAGTGGGCGAAACAACCTGCTTCATTTGCTAACCCACAATCTGTCAATGATCCGGATGATATGGCTTATATTTTGTACACGTCAGGTTCCACTGGTTCTCCTAAAGGCGTAGTTATCACGCATGATAATCTGTTCAATTTTATTCATGCAATGGGGGAGAGACTGGATTGTCCTGCAGGTGCTGGTGTACTGGCTCTAACGACGGTATCGTTTGACATCTTCTTTGTAGAGATGCTTTTACCTTTGTTTAACGGTATGAACGTATTGTTAGCGGACGAAGCGATGCAGCAAGATCCTGAATGGCTCGGCAAATTTGTGCAAAATACACCTGTCCATACGCTGCAGCTCACCCCATCCCGTCTCGGGATGCTGCTCAAACATGAAGCAGGGGTACAGCTTCTTAGCCAGAGCAAGCAGATCCTAGTTGGCGGTGAACATTTGTCCCTAGTCTTACTTGCTGAGCTTCAAGCGGTTACTCAGGCAAAAATCTTTAACATGTATGGTCCAACCGAAACAACGATCTGGTCTACGGTGCAAGAACTAACCCTCTCGACTCGTAATGATATCGGGAAACCCGTTGCAAATACCCAAGTGTATGTGTTGGATTCATTGGGCAAGCCAGTTCCTACGGGTGTTCCCGGAGAATTGTATATCGGGGGCAGAGGAGTATCCAGAGGCTATCATCGTAATGCTGCGCTGACAGAAGAACGTTTTGTGCCTAATATATTCACAGGTGATGGAAGAATGTATAAAACCGGTGATTTGGTTCGCTGGCTAGAAAATGGAAACCTCATGTATATGGGCAGACTCGATCATCAGGTGAAAATTCGAGGGTACCGCATTGATACAGAGGAAGTTCAAGAAGCGATAATGTCCTATGAAGGAGTGGCAGAAGCTGCTGTTCTAACTGAACCTAGCCAAGAACACGGTGAAATATTGGTCGGTTACTACACGGCTAGGGATTTCTGTGCGCCTAGAGAGGTGCGGAAACATCTTTCCAAATTTCTTCCTCCATACATGGTGCCTGGGCGTTTAATACACGTTTCTTCATTTCCATTAACGCCAAATGGCAAACTGGATCGCAAGCGACTGTCCACTACACATGCCATTGAGTATAGAGAAGAAGAGGCTCACCAACTTGTTAAGCCGTCAACTGAACTAGAGCAGCAGATTGCTTCGATATGGGAGAAAGTACTGGGGCTTTCAGCACCGCCATCTATAAGCCAATCTTTTTTCGAAATTGGTGGAAACTCTCTGCAAGCCAGTTCGATTTTGTTAATTATGAATGACCGGCTAGGAACTAACATCAGCTTACGTGAGTTTTTCATAGAGCCGACAGTGAGAGCGCTAAGTGCTTTAGTTGAAACTAAGGGACTTGCAAAAGTGCTAACGATACCTGTGACCGAAGGAACAGAGTACTATCCTCTTTCTCCTGCACAGCGGCGCATGTATTTTTTATATCAACTTGAAGGAGAAGGGCAGGGTGTCTCCTACAACATGCCGTTAATGGTTAGAGTTAGAGGATCACTTGATCCAGTCCGGATGAAGCTTGCTCTAGAAAAGCTGGTCAAGCGTCACTCTTCACTTCGCACCTACTTTGAGATTCTCGACGGCAAGCCTGTGCAAAAAATTCAACCCACTGCTGAAATTCCTGTATGTTATCGGGAGATTCAATCCGACAAAGAGCTCCCTGAGGTCGCGGCACAGTTCATTCAACCTTTTACTTTGGAACAAGCACCGCTCGCCAGAGTTTGCCTCGTTCGTATCGGGCAGAATGATAGCCAATTCATGATGGATATGCATCATATTGTTGCTGATGGAATCAGTACGGACATCATCATTCGCGATTTTCTTGCTCTTTACGAAGAAAAGCAGTTGGTGCCTGCACCTAGGGTTGATTATAAGGACTATAGTGTATGGCAGATTCACCAGATTGAAGCTGGCGCTTATCAAGATGCGGAATCATTCTGGTTAAAGCTTTTGGATGGGGAGTTACCATTGCTGAATTTGCCAATTGACCGGACAAGGCCAGCAGTCAAGGGATATGACGGGGACACGGTCAGAACAAGCTTACTTCCGTCCCTGCGAGAAAAATTAATTCAGGTCGCAGCTAATAAGGGCGTTACCTTAAATACATTGCTGCTTACCGCATACTATACGCTGCTCCATAGACTTACAAACCAGGAAGACGTCATCGTAGGCTCACCATTTGCCAATCGACAGCAAGCAGATGTTCAGGAAATGATCGGCATGTTCGTTAACACTGTCGCCTTAAGGTCCTATCCATCTGCTGAAAAAACGATACGGGAATATGTAGGTGAAGTAAGCGAACTTCTACTAGCCGCACAGGAACAACAAATGATTCCGTTTGAGAATTTGATTGAGCGCTTAAATCTGCCTAGAGATATGAGCCGTAATCCACTATTTGATACGATGTTCAGCTACCAAAATAAGCAGCAGCAGTTACCCGTGACGACGGAGTTGAAATTGGAGCCTTATTTGTATTCTTTTCCAATCTCCAAGTTCGATCTCTCACTGAATATACTAGATACTTCTGAAGAAATGATTTTGGAACTTGAATATAGTAAAGAGCTTTTTGAAGCAGAAACCATTCAACGTTATCTAGGTTATTATGTCCGCATATTGGAAGCATGCACTGTTGATCTGGATCAGAAACTGGGAGAAATCGAAATCTTATCTAAGGTAGAAGAGGCAAAGCTCCTATATAAAAATCATCAACTTCTTCTTATAGATGAATTGGATTTCTATACGTTGTTTGAACAAACGGTTTATCGAAATAGTGAACGGCCAGCCTTGTTCTATGGAGGTCAGCAGCTTTCTTACGCCGAGCTGGAACGAAGAGTATCCATTCTCGCGTCTGAATTACATGGGAAAGGAGTACGTGTTGGTAGTAGGGTCGGTATTTTATTGGAACGTTCAATGGAAGGCATCATTTCTATTCTGGCTGCTCTGAAGACTGGGGCTGCGTACATTCCTATTGACCCTAGTTATCCTGCAGAGCGGATTTGGTACATGCTCGAGAATAGTAATGCGAAATGGATCATCTGTCATGGACATCCCGAGCAGGATCTACCGACTTCAATACGTACCATTGCTATTGAGAGAATGGATTGGTCCACCGTCCCAACACCATTTGAAAAGCCGCGAATCGACGGAAACAGCCTAATGTACATCATCTATACTTCAGGTTCTACCGGCAGGCCCAAAGGAGTAATGATTGGACACCGTCAATTCGTTAACATGTGCAGCATATGGAAGGAAGAATACCAACTCCACGAACCGGGTTTTAGCCTTCTCCAGCTTGCAAGTATATCCTTTGATGTGTTTACTGGCGATATGGGCAGAACCTTACTACACGGAGGCAAGCTTGTCATTAGCACAGAAGAAGAAAAATATGATTTTCATCGCTTGCATCGCCTATTGGTTGATCATAAGGTCACGTTGTTTGAGTCCACTGCAGCGTTAATCGTACCCTTTATGAAATTTATATGCGAACTAGAGATGGCCATTCCGCATCTAAAGCTGCTTATTATCGGCTCCGACGTATGTAAAGTCCAAGATTTCAAGCAGCTTCATGACAGGTTCGGTAACAATTTTCGAATCGTGAACAGCTATGGTGTGACTGAAGCAGCGGTAGACTCAAGTTACTATGAATGGAAGCCAGGTACACAATTCCCAGAAACGACTGTACCTATTGGAAAACCTTTACCTAATGTCTATTTCTATGTCTTAGACCGTCTTGGAAAGCTTGTCCCGACCGGTGTAGCCGGAGAGCTTTACATCGGAGGAGTCGGCGTAGGGTTAGGGTATTGTGGCCAGCCCAAGTTGACGGAAGAACGCTTCCTGCCTGACCCATTTAATAGTGGAGAGAAGGTTTATCGGACGGGGGATATGGCCAGATGGCTAAAAGACGGAAACATTGAGTTTTTAGGCCGCGAAGATGAACAGGTTAAAATACGAGGGCTGCGTATTGAAACCGGAGAGGTTGAAAGCGTGCTGCGCCGACATCCTTTGATCCAAGAAGTCGTCGTCGTCGCTCGTAAAGAAGAAAGTAGGGACGCGCTTTTATACGCTTATTTTACGTCCGAAACGGAATTGGATTATCGTGAACTACAGCTCCTTTTGGCGGCTTCCTTACCGGATTTCATGATTCCAACTCGATGGATGCGACTTGAGACCTTACCAATTAGCCATAACGGGAAAATTGACATTAAAGCGTTACCGCTACCTCAAGTACCAGCATCTTATTTAGGGAACCGTCCAAATCTGCCATCTACGGACCTCGAAAAACAGCTAGCCTCCATTTGGATGACTGTGCTTGATTGCAGTGAAGTAGGAGTGGATGACAACTTTTTCGATCTAGGAGGAAATTCAATGTCCATCCTGGAGATGAATACTAAAATCCGAAAGAAATTATCGCTTGATTTTAATGTGGCCACATTGTTTAGATATCCAACGATTCGCACCTTCATCGCTCAGCTAAATGCGGCACCGTCTTCGGTTCAAACTGAGATAAACGCGATGGAACAGAAAAAGGAGGAGTCCATACGTATTAAGGATGCAAATGAACGAAAAAAAGAAATGCTGAATCGAAGACGAAACCGATAACGGGCAAAGAAGTGGAGGACGAGAAAATGGTGCCTACAGGTACACGTTTAATCTCTGTGCAGGATTCTGCACAGAGAGAAATTCTAAGCAATCTTGCTGCTCTATATCTTCATGATTTGTCCGCATACACGCGTGAACTAGAACCGAATGATCAAGGATTATTTGAATATGAAGGGCTTCATTTATACGAAGAAGACGAACGCCTACACGCTTTTTTAATCATGCATGATTCCAGAATCGCTGGATTCGTCCTGCTTAATGAACCTCCTTACACATCAGAGGATGTAAATTATTGTGTGAATGAACTATTTATATTGAATCCCTTCAGAAACAAAGGAATCGGGCAGGCGGCCGTACGTCTTGTCTTTGAACAATTTCCTGGAAAGTATCTTGTGTTTCAGTTAGCCGAAAATCAACGTGCGATCTCTTTTTGGAGAAAGGTCTACGAAAAATACAGCATACATCATACTGAAGTTGAAGAGTTATATGACGGAGATTTGTGTGTCTTTCAACGTTTTGCAATAGGTAAGACGTAGCATACAAAGGAGAGATTGAAAACATGGAAAGTAGTCAATATAACGGATTAGAAGTTGCAATTATAGGTATGTCTGGTAGATTTCCGGGAGCTTCAGATCTGAAGCAGTTTTGGCACAATTTAAAAAATGGTGTTGAATCGCTCACCCGTTTTACGGATGAGCAGCTGAAAAGGGACGGTGTGCCTGATGATCTGCTGAGGCATCCGAGTTACGTCAACGCTAAAGGACTGCTTACCGATTATGATCATTTTGATGCATCGTTTTTCAATTACGTCCCTACAGATGCTGAATTACTTGATCCTCAAATTCGTCTTTTTCATGAGTGTGCCTGGGAGGCATTAGAAGAGGGAGGGTACGCACATTCAGATGCGGATCGATCTATAGGCGTATACGCGGGAGCTTCTTCCAACTTACTGTGGGAGGCAACAGCTTCCCTTGCAGAAAGTGCTCCGGAATCCAAATTATTTGCAGACAGCCAGCTGACGGATAAAGATTTTATATCTACTCGGGTATCATATGCGCTTAATTTGAAAGGACCAAGCTTAACTGTGTATACAGCCTGCTCTACATCATTAGTGACCATTCATATGGCTTGCCAGGCACTGCTAAGCGGGGAATGTCGCATGGCTCTAGCTGGTGGGGTAACGATTTCACTTCCCCAAGAGGGTGGATATTTGTATCAGGAAGGGATGATTCTCTCTCCGGATGGTTATTGCCGAGCTTTTGACCAAGACGCTTCTGGAACAGTAGGGGGAAGTGGTGCAGGAGTCGTACTGCTGAAAAGGCTAGAAGATGCCCTGGAAGATGGAGATCCGATTCATGCTGTGATAAAAGGATCTGCCATTAACAACGACGGTTCTGTTAAATCTGCTTTTAGTGCTCCTAGCATTGAGGAACAGAGTCGAGTGATCCGCACCGCTATGCTCGCAGGTGAGGTTGACGCCTGCAGCATCAGTTATGTAGAAGCTCATGGAACAGGTACTTACATCGGGGATCCGGTTGAACTAGAAGGTCTTCGGCTAGCTTTCGAAGGAGCAATGCCTGCTTCTTGCGGTATCGGTTCCGTTAAATCCAATATTGGACATTTGGATTGTGCTGCTGGCGTGGCAGGGTTAATCAAAACTGTACTTGCTCTCAAGTATAAGACACTACCACCAACACTGCATGTTACCAATCCGAATCCACAATTTGATTGGAAAGAAAGTCCATTCTACGTCAATACAAAAACCAGGCCTTGGAAATCTAGTAATGGGTCGCCGCTGCGAGCGGGAATAAGTTCATTCGGTATTGGCGGTACGAACGCGCACCTTATATTAGAAGAGGCACCCAAAGATCTCGAACAAGATGATTTAACTACAACAGACGCTTCACAACCGTCCATAAGTGGTTATGAACAGAGTTCTTTCTTTTTTCCTCTTTCAGCCAAAACACCGGAAGCACTGCACCAAACGTCATACAGGCTAGCTCGTTTTTTGCAAGAGCATCCATACATTGATCTGAAAGATATTGCTTATACGCTGGTTCATGCAAGAGAAGCGTGGATGCATCGGGCTGGTATCATTTGCTCATCCCGGCTGGAAGCTTTAGAACTGCTTCATGAACTAGCATCTGGAGAGTTAAAGGCTTCGACGGATCAGGCTGCTAACCATATATGGGGTGAGGTAAGAGACAACTGGCTTTCAGGAGCCAGTATTAAAAGAGATTATGGTTATCTTTTAACTGGAAAAATATTACATATTCCAACATATCCTTTCCAGCGAACACAATTCAATCGGCAGCTTGAGGTCTACAAGGAACTAACAAGGAATGGAACAGGTTTAGTGGATAAGTCTGGCAGCCATTCAGATGGATTAGTTCCATCCGTAGTGAAGCAAGAAATACAAAAATCATCCGACTTGTCCACTTGGATATATATACCGAGCTGGTCGAGAACATTTAAACTTGCTGATGTATTGGATAAAGAAACCGAAGAGAATCTGAAGGAAAACCTGTGGATCATCATGCCTGATTCTTATGGTATTGCGAAACATCTTAGAGCTTTACTTGAGGAACACAAAGCTGAAGTGCTGTATGTAGATCATGATCTAGACTTGAAAATCATTGAGAATAATAACAAACCGCTAAAAGTCATTTATTTGCAAGCTGTTCATCAGCAGGAAGTCGATCTTACGCAGAAGCAGTTCAAGTCATTACAGAAGCAAGGTTCATACCGATTCTTGGGATATATTCGCAAACTCATCGAATACGCTGGAGACCTTGAATTAGATGTTATTTCAGTTACGAATGGTGTTCAGCTTGTAACAGGTGCAGAGTCTATAAATCCTGGCCAATCGCCAATTCACGGACTTTCTTTAGTTGTTCAACAGGAACATCCAAATGTAACATGTACTGTAATTGATTTTGAAGAAACAGTGCCTAGTGAAGATACAGCGTTATATGCCTGTTCCGTACTGCAAGAAGCAGTGCGTTCTAAACATCATTTTGAACCGTTTATTGCTTTCCGTTATCGTTATCGCTGGATCGCACAGTATGTACCAGCCTCATTACCCGTTGAAAATAAAGAAACATATGGTGCATGGAAAGATAAAGTATGGTGCATCACAGGTGGTTTTGGCGGTATCGGTAGAGCAATGGCAGAACATTTCTCCATTCGACATGGGGTTAGGATTGTCCTAATAGGCAGAACCGCCATACCAGATCCATCAACATGGGATAGGACAGAGGAGGATGAGTTGAGTGTGCGAACAACCTCCCTGATACGGTGGGCACGCGGCTTGGAAGAACGTGGTGGACAGATCATGCTCGTAACTGCAGATGCTGCTAAAGAAACCGATCTTACAGCTGCTTTTCATCAGGTCCAGTTAAGATGGGGGGATATTCATGGTGTAATTCATGCCGCGGGATTGACTGGTGGCACAACATTTGAATTGACTTCCAGCTTGAACGAGACACAACTAGAAGAACAGTTCCATGCTAAAGTATACGGAACTATCGAGCTTAAGCGAGTATTGGAAAAACATAATCCTGATTTTTGCGTGATGTTTTCATCGTTATCCGCTGTTCTAGGTGGCATCAGCTATGGAGCATATGCTGCAGGTAATCGCTTTCTTGATGCATACGTCAATTCAGTCTCTCATCACGGTGACAGTCGGTGGATCAGCATTGGCTGGGATGGCTGGAATATAAGTTCAGAAGTTAATGTGGACCAATCAAATGATGCTTACCTTATGGAACCTCATGAAGGAATTGAGGTGCTGGAACGCATATTGCAAAGCACTGAGACGGGTCATCTCATAGTCGCGACTGCAGACTTAATTCAACGAAGAAAACGCTGGGTGACTGCACTGAAGCCAGTAAAAAATGGAGCCTCATCAAAACGGTCCATACGGAAGCTTCCTCGTCCCCTATTGTCGGATTCTTACTGTGAGCCGGAAAATAAATTTCAACGTCAACTCGTCTCACTCTGGGAAGATTTCTTTGGTATTGAACCTATCGGGATTGACGACGATTTCTTTGAACTTGGCGGCGATTCTTTGAAAGGCGCAACCTTAATTACCGCCATGCAAAAAGAGCATGGTATACGTCTTCCTTTAAGCGAGCTTTTCGAGAATTCTACCATTCGAGGTCTCGATCGGGTACTCACCCATATAATTGTACCAAAGCAAGGTGAGTTAATTCATGGGAAACAAGAGACAACTTATCCTCTGTCACCTGCGCAGACTCGGATGTACTTCATGAGCCAGTTTCACGATAAAGATACCAATTACAACATTCCTTCAGCAGTTATCGTTGAAGGAACTTTAAACAAAACACAGGTAGAGTTAGCTCTGCGCAGATTGGTAGAGCGGCATCCTATGCTTCGGTCTAGCTTCCATATGGAGGGAACAGAGCCTGTTCAGAAAGTGCATCATGTGGACGAAGTTTCCATTATTCTTGATTACAGAGAAGCTGAGTTTGAGCTATCGACTGCTAATTTACATGAATTTATTCAACCTTTTGATTTACAATTACCATCACAATTTCGTGCATCTTTGATCCGATTTGATGCAGACCGCCATCTGTTATTCATGGACATGCACCATATTATTTCTGACGGCGTCTCCACGGGGATTTTAATCAGAGAGTTCATTCAACTCTATGATGGCAAAATATTGCCTCTTCCCACTCACCAATACAGCGATTATGTGCACTATGTAAGATCTATTTCGTCTGAGGAGATGAAACAAAAGGAGCAGTACTGGCTAAATCAGTACCAAGGAGAGCTGCCTACACTGAATCTTCCGTTACAACCAGAGCAAGGTTGGATACGGAATGATGAAGGGGGCAAATTCCAGTTTATGTTGGATCGGGATATCGTACAAAAACTTAATGCTATGTCCCTTCAATATCGAGGCACACCGTTTATGACACTGTTAGCCATTTATTATGTTTTCTTGTCTAAGTACTGCAATCAAGAAGACATCGTCATTGGTACTGCATCTGCTGGAAGACAATATGAGCACGCGGATGATATTGTCGGTATGTTCGTCAATACACTGCCATTACGGAATTATCCAACCGGGGATAAACGATTTTTTGATTTCTTGAATGATATCAAATCTAACGTATTACAATCATTTGATCATCAAGAATATCCTTTTGAATTACTTGTTCAAAAGCTAGATTTAACACGCGATCTAGAAAAACAACCTCTTATTGAAACGATGTTTGTGTATCAAAACATTGATTTGCATGTCAAAGCCAATTCGTTAACTTTTACAGGTCTTGACGTACCGAATACAACTTCAAAATATGACCTGATGTTAGAAGCCAAAGAATTGAACGGTGAGATTATTTGTTTGTTCCACTATCGAGCTCAACGATTCTCTGCCGCTTATATGGAACAAATGAGCAATCACTTTATGCATCTCATCGATCAGTGTTTGACGGAACCTGAAAAGAAACTACAACATATGCGGTTAATGAAGCCGCAAGAAGAACGGCTTTTACTGGAATTTACGCACCCACTCCAATGTGAATCAGTGGATAAAGAATTAATCGAGTCTCGATTTGAGGCAATCGCCGAGCAATATCCAGAAAGACTTGCATTGCTTAACGGAGAAGAGTGTGTGTCTTATGATTCATTGAACAAGCAGGCAAATCGTTTGGCGCACACCCTTATTTCAAAACTGCCAGAAAACAAGGAATCTATAGTCGTCATCCTATTAGGACGTTCTAACCGCTGGCTTGTGCCATCCGTATTAGGCACCGTAAAGGCTGGAGCAGCCTATCTGCTCATTGAGCCGGATTTACCGCAAGAACGGATTGCATACATGATCAAGGATAGCGGCGCAGTTCTGGTCATAACTGTCCCTGAGCATGAAGATCGTCTTGTAGAGATAGATACAGAACAACTTATGCTGCAAGCAGAGACACTCTCTCAGCGCACGGATAATCTTCAGTTTGAATCTTCACCAGACCGACTGGCCTATGTCATGTACACATCTGGTACGACGGGTACTCCTAAAGCGGTAATGATTGAAAATCGCAATATTGTCAGAATGGCTATGAAGGAGAACTACCGTCTATTTATCAGAGGAGAACGGGTGCTCCAAACTGCCTCTATCATGTTCGATGCGTTCACCTTGGAGTTATGGGGTACACTGGCAAACGGAGGAGCACTAATCGTATTACATGAACGTGTGATTCAGGATGTTCATTTGTTCGGTGAAGCGGTGTTGAAATATCAAATATCCGATTTGTTCCTGACAACCTCATTATTTAACTACTTAGTGCAGCAGCAGCCTTCTGCTTTTGCTCCACTACAGACTGTCGTTATTGGCGGTGAAGCAGCGTCAGCATATCATGCGGATTTGTTGTATCAGGCATGTCCAAATACGATACTGATCAACGGATACGGCCCAACTGAAAACACAACATTCTCCACTTATTATCAAGTGGAACCCGGTCATACTGGCACTGTACCTATAGGTGTTCCGCTTTTCAGATCCCAAGCCTACGTTGTGGACCCAAAACAGATCGATCAGCTTCAGCCTCTTGGTGTCGAGGGTGAGTTATGTGTGGCTGGAGAAGGCATGGGTCGAGGCTATTTAAATAGACCAGATTTGACAGATCTCAAATTTGTTCTGAATCCATATGCTCCAGGCCAGCTCATGTACCGCACAGGAGACTACGCAAAATGGCAGCCAGATGGAACACTGCAGTTCATCGGACGAATCGACGATCAGGTGAAAGTCAGGGGTTATCGTGTGGAGCTTGAAGAGATACACGCTTGCTTGCTAGAGCATCCTTATATTACAGGTGCAGCAGTAATTCCCGTTGAGAAAGAAGGAGAGCGTGGCAAGGAGATCAGCGCATATTTTACATCTGAGATCATAGGGCTTGAGCGTGAAGAAGTGCGTAAATTTATTGGTGCTAGACTTCCGCGTTATATGGTTCCTACGTTCATCACTCAGCTCGATTCATTACCGCTAACACCAAATGGCAAGCTAAACAAACGGGCTTTACCAGATCCATGGTCAGATGTGCTGGAAAGTGATTCATATCTCCTTGGCCCATCAAGCGATATGGAAAGGCGTTTAGCCCCCATTTTTGAGGAAGTGTTAGAAATAGATGCTGCCGGAAGGAACAGTAATTTTTTTGACTTAGGAGGTCATTCTCTCAAAGCCATGCAGCTCGTAAGCCGTATTCGGTCAGAGTGGGGCATTGAACTGACACTAAAAGATGTGTTTCGACATCCAGTTATGGCTGAACTGGCATCTATCCTCGAAGATAAAGTTCTGAGCGATAAGGAGCAGGGGGAAGTTAAACTCGACAAGATTATTCCTCTTTCTAAACAGACAGCAGATTTTCCACTTTCATCTGCTCAACAAAGATTGTTCATTCTCGAACAGTTTCAGGATATTGGAACGAGTTATAACATGCCATTTGTTTTTCAGCTGGAAGGTAAACTGGATGAGGATCGTGTACAGAACGCTTATAAAGCGATGTTTACTCGGCACCCCATGCTCCGAGCATCTTTTCATATGACAGCAGACGGAAGACCTGTACAAAATATCGTTCCAATGGAAAATATTAGCACTGAAATTGAACGCTGTACCTGTGCACTCTCGGATGAAAAAAAGCTGAGAGAAATAATCGGAAGATTTATTCGGCCATTCGTACTAGAATCTCCACCATTAGTACGTGCAGGGATCGTTCAACTGCTTCCAGACTTGCATCTACTTCTTCTAGATATGCATCATCTGATTTCAGACGGAGTATCCATCAACATTTGGGCCAGAGAGTTCATGCGGCTATACGATGGGACCAATCTGACCGAAACTCAAATGATTCGACTGCAGTATACGGACTACGCAGTCTGGCAGCAGCAGCAGCTGCATTCAGGTGCGTTTGATTCTCATAAGAAGTACTGGCTTGAGCAGCTCGGAGGCACGCTGCCTGTCCTTGATTTACCTACGGATTATTCTCGCCCAATCCTGCGCGATTATGCCGGAAGTCAGCTTCGTTTTGCCCTAGGACCCGTACTGACTGACAAAATGCGAGCGTTCAGCAAAGAACACGGTATTACCTTATATATGTTAACCCTGGCTGCATATGGACTACTGCTGCATAGATATTCAGGTCAGGACGACCTTATTATAGGTACACCTGTTGCAGGAAGAACACATGAGGAGATGCTTGAAGTTATTGGGATGTTCGTTAATACACTGGCAATAAGGTCTCGTCTACACGGGAAACTGACTGTATCTGAATATTTGGAAGAAATAGAAAAGACAGCATTGCAGGCATACGAACACGCTGCGTATCCATTTGAGGAACTCGTTAACGCCCTTAACGTCACCCGGGATACGAGCCGAAATCCTATATTTGATACGATGTTCTCACTGCAGAACATGAGCTCCAACACAATTAGGATTCCAGGTCTGGATTGCAAACCGTATGATTTTGACCCCGGTCAGTCGGGATTTGATCTGTCGTTCCAGTTGTATGAACAAGAGGAGGATCTGGATGTATTTGTTGAATACAGTACTCGTCTTTTTAAAGAAAGCACCATCCAGCTGTTAGGAGAACATTTCACCAGTCTTCTGGAGTGGATCATTCTTCATCCTTCTGCAGAACTCGCTAATGCAGACATGCTGACAAACGAAAAAAAGCAAACCATTCTCAAAGAGTTTAATCCGCAAGTATACGAAATTGAAAATCTTTCTTTCACCTTATCTCATCTTGTGGAGGCTCAGGCTAAAATCTCACCAGAATCGGCTGCTGTTCAGAGCGAAAACGAGCTGCTCACCTATGGCGAGTTAATAGAAAGATCTGGGCTGCTCTCCAGTTATCTCAAAGATTTACGTGTGGCGAAAGGTGACACGGTAGGCATTCTCATGTCTAACAGTGCTGCGATGATTATTTCTTTACTTGCCATTCAGCGCATAGGTGCAGTCTGCATGCCGCTTGATCCTGATTATCCGGAGAAGCGGATCGCATACATGCTGGAAGACGCCGAAGCTGCTCTATTAATTACTAATGAAGAATGTGACATTCCAGCGTTATGGGAAGGACAAACACTCATTCTTAATCATGCACCAGAAGTGGACAAGAAAAGTAACCACTCACGGGCAAGGTATGCAAATTTAGCAAAAAGAGTACAAGCCGCCGGATCTATTCCTCCGGACTGCAGCAAGCCAGATGATATCGTATATAGACTGTATACTTCAGGGACAACTGGTCAGCCCAAAGGGGTTTTGCTTAAACAAAGCCATGTTGTTCATTATATAAGAAGATTTTGCGAAAGCTTTAGCATCGTTCCTGGTGATCGGGTATTACACCACTCTTCCGTATCTTTTGATACGTCTATGGAAGAGATTTATCCTGCGTTAGTCACAGGAGCATCTGTGCATATCGCGGGTAAGGCGGTCGCTCGCCATGTAGAAAGCTTAATTTCATTTGTTGCTGAGCGGGCTATTACCGTCATTTCCGCTTCTCCCGTCATGCTCAGTGAATTGGATCGGCACTTGAAGGAACATCAAGTTCGATTATTCATCTCTGGAGGAGACGTACTTAAGAAACAGCACATTAGTAGGTTGATGCAAAAAGCTGAAGTCTACAATTCATACGGTCCAACAGAAACAACAGTATGTGCTGCATACCACCATTGTAAAGAGAGGGATGACGAAGTCATACCTATCGGTAAGCCTATTCCAGGTTACCGAATATATATTTTGAACCCGTTTGGCCAGCTCCAACCCCCGGGAATTCCAGGAGAGTTATTCATTGCCGGTGCGGGAGTTTCACTAGGGTATGCGGGTAAAGAAACACTAACGGCAGAAAAATTCATTCCAGACCCATTCGAAGGCGGGTGGATGTATCGCACAGGAGATTTGGCGAAGTGGGATGAAATGGGCACATTACATTTTATTGGACGCGTGGATCAACAAGTGAAAATCCGTGGATATCGCGTGGAATTACAGGAAATTGAAACTGCTTTGCTTCAGATTTCAGGTGTACGAGAAGCAGTGGTGTTGGTAAGAAGTGATGAGCGCCATTTTCAGCGGTTACAAGCTTTCTTAGTAACAGATCAAATAGTACCTGGATCAAATATCCGCGAACAATTATTACAAGCATTGCCTGAATATATGATTCCACATCAATTCACTCAACTGGATCATGTTCCACTGACGCAAAATGGCAAAGTGGATCGCCGAAAACTTGAGCAAGAGTTCGCGCTCTTAGAAAATGAAGCCTTAATAGAAGAGCCAGCGAGAACAGCTACAGAGACGGAACTTCAGATTATGCAGATGTGGCAAGAAGTGCTTGAAAGCTCTGAGCTTAGTATCTATGACAACTTCTTTGAAAAAGGTGGTCATTCTCTTCGGGCTACAAGTCTTGCAGTCAAAATTCGGCATGCATTTGGGCTTGATTTTAACATACAGCATGTATTCCAATACCAAACAATTGCTGAAATGTCTTCTTTTCTTGAAACGAATCTAGATACTGCTCAACTAGAAAATATCTCAACTGCACCTCTATCGGATCATTACCCTATTTCTTCTGCGCAAAAGCGAATGCTTCTGCTAAGTGCTGCGGAAGGCAGCAGCATAAGTTACAACATGCCTTTGGTAATGGATGTGTCAGGACCGCTGGATGCCAACCGATGCCGTGAAGCTTTCGAAATCATGGTTCGGAGGCATGACATATTACGGACATCGTTCCATTTTGCTGATGGCGTTCCTGTCCAAGTAATCCATAATCAAACTCCAGTCCATTGGAATGAGTTATGGATATCCGAAGAAATGATCGATCCAGAGATTCAGAAACAAATTCAGCCTTTTAGACTGGATGAACCATCCCAGCTTAAGCTGTGTCTATTTCATATCGAGACAGACCGTGCCATTTTACTTTTTGATATCCATCACATTATTTCTGATGGTGTATCCATTGCTATCTTCATAGAGGAATTCATGGAGTTGTACAGAGGGAATTCACTTCCAGCTGTTCAACTACAGTACAAGGACTTCGCGACATGGCAGCACAAAATGCTTAGCGGAAGTCAGTTAGATCGGCAAAAAGAATACTGGATCAACCAGTTTGACATTGGAGTGCCAGTACTCCAGCTTCCCTACGATTACGCGCGTCCGAAACTGCAAAGTTTTGAAGGCCGTTCTCTATCATTTGCTGTCGATTCCAAGCTGACAGAGCAATTAAAAGAGCTTGCGTTTAATACGGAATCCACCATGTATATGGTCTTGCTCGCAGCATATTACGTTTTACTGTACCGTTATTCTGGCCAGCGAGACATCGTAATAGGCTGCCCTATTGCCGGAAGGCAGCACGAGCAGCTTGAGGACATGCTTGGTATGTTCGTTAACACACTTCCGCTGCGCATACAGTTGGAGGGAGACGTATCGTTTAATGAACTGCTTAAAAATGTTCGGACGCGAACTTTGGAGGCCTATTCCAATCAAGACTACCCGTTCGATGAACTCGTAGATCAATTAGATTACCGCCGGGATTTAAGCCGTAACCCATTGTTTGATACGGTCTTGGTTATGCAGAACATGAAGGAACCTTCATCAATCATTTCAGACCTAGTGTTCAAACCAAGGGATTTTGAAAGGAACAGTACGATGTTTGATATCCGTTTTGAAGTAACGGAAAGTGCCGATGGGCTGCAGTGCACGATGGACTATTGCACCAGTTTGTTCAAGGAAGAAACCATTCGCAGGTTCAGCAGCAACTACTTGCACATATTAAAAGGGTTTGTTCATGATCCATCGTTAAGGCTTGACGAAATCGAACTAGAACATGGCTATACCGTTCGAGAACAGCAGGACTGGCTGGAGAGTATTTCTTTTGATTTCTAACCCATAGGAAACAGGAGAGGGGCAAGTGAATGAATACGCTCGAAAAACACGTACTTTTATCTGATGCAAGGCTGGAAAAGGAAAAGCGATTCTGGCTTGAACAATTTTCTGATTTTACAGAAATGACACGGCTCTCCTTTCAGTCATCCGTTCCACAGAAAGAAGTTGTAGTAAAGCGTTTTTCCTTAAATTCAAAACTTACACAACGTCTCCAGACGGTGAGTAGAGGCTCTGAACATGCCATGTTTATATTGCTGCTCTCAGGGATCAGCTGCCTTTTGCATAGATATACAGGGAAGACCGATGTTACTTTCGGAGTTCCCATCATAGCTAACCCGGATGAGGAGCGAGCTTCGCTAAATACGTTGATGCTCATTCGGGCCAAGCACCAGTCTGGAGAAAATGGGCGACAACTCATTGCACAGATGAAACAATGCATAGTAGATGCGGATCGTCATTCCAATTTTCCTTTTTCCCTTTTGCTCGATATGCTTGGTGTTGATCAAAAAGAAGGCCCTCACTGCAGCATCATCGCAACCATGAAAGGAACGTATGATCCATCGATTGTGGAAGATATTCATTATGATTGCCGTTTCGAGTTCGAGCGTTCTAATGACGAGATAGTTTTACAGTTAAGTTATGCGAGGTCGTCTTATGCCGATTGGTTTATCAGCCAGTTGTTCATTCATTTTGAACGGATATTAGACCAACTGCTCTTTCATCCAGACCAACTGTTGGAATCGTACGAAATACTTGATGAAAACGAGTTGAGTTTACTCGTACCCGCAATAAGTCAGGAAGAGGATCTCAATCTAGTTTCAACAATTCCAACATTATTCGTAAAACAAGTGGAACAGCATCCGGACAAAGTCGCCATTCGATCGGATACCGGGAAGTACACCTACAAGGAATTAGATGACATGGCTAATCGCGTTGCTGTTTATCTAATACAGGAACGCGGTTTACAGCCTGGAGGGCATGTTGGAATTATGATGCATAATTCCGTCTATTCAGTCCTCAGCATCCTTGGCGTTCTCAAAGCAGGTGGAGCTTATGTTCCATTGGATCCTGAACTGCCCCTTGTACGACTAAAAACGATGATGACCGATGCCTGTATTGATACGGTCTTGTCCCTTAAAACTTATCTCAAACAGCTCAATCGCCTGCAATGGGAAGTGTCATTGTTTAAGGCATATCTTTGCCTCGATACAGATCAACTAGATCATGCTGAAGAGTTAGAAAGTGAGTTTATGGATCAGGCTGTATGGAACTTTGTAGCAGACCAGGCTGGTGATGATATTGCTGGCGGTGCATGGGTAAACAGTTATACGCGTCAGGATTTGTCGCGGACAGAAATGGATGAGTACGCGAACAACATCAAGCAAAAGCTGTTACCTTTCATAAACAAAGACACTCGTGTTCTCGAGATTGGTTGTGCATCTGGGATCAGTATGTTTACGCTCGCTCCTCATGTTGGATTTTATTATGGAACGGATCTATCCCAAAGCATGATTGATTTTTGTCAGAAGAGAGTCGAACGAGAAGGCTTTGAACACATTCGATTACGAAGTCTCCCTGCTGATCAGATAGAAACACTTGACGAAGCGCCTTTTGACATCATTGTTCTGAACAGCGTCGTTCAAATTTTTAAAGGGCACCATTATTTGCGGAAGGTACTTCGTTCCGCTCTGAATATGCTCTCAGCAGAAGGCAAAATATTTATCGGCGACGTTATGGACCTTGATAGCAAAGAAGCTTTTTTAGAGGACTTACGGCAATTTGCTCTAACACATCCGGAAGCGAACACGAAAATGGAATTTGATAATGAGTTATTTTTGTCTAGGGAATTTTTCGAGGATATTCATGCGACATATGAGGAGATCACCAGCGTTCGTTTCTCAGATAAGGTGTATACGATTCCTAACGAACTCACCTTGTTTAGGTATGATGTGATCCTTGAAAAAAATGGGCCTTCATTATCCAGCAGACCTAGCAAGTGGAAGCATCAGCATGATCTGAAATGGATCAAAGAACTGCCTGATTCCGCTCCTCAAGTCGATTTTTCGGCAAGCAGCGCTGCATATATTCTTTATACTTCAGGGTCAACTGGAACACCTAAAGGAGTCGTAGTCGAACATCATAATGTGGTTCGTTTACTAAAGACAGCGGCCTCGCTGTTTTCATACAACCATCGTGATGTTTGGTCTATGTTCCATTCCATATCATTCGACTTTTCGGTTTGGGAAATGTTTGGTGCACTGCTCTATGGAGGCGAACTTGTCATTGTACCTCGGGAACTGGCAGCGGACACTCGTCGTTTTGTACCATTTGTGAAAGAGAATCAGGTTACGATGCTGAGCCAGACGCCATCAGCGTTTTATCAATTTGCCCGTGAAGCCGTGCAGAACAATATTCAATTACCATCACTTCAAACGATTGTGTTCGGCGGAGAAGCACTACAACCGACCATGCTTCGTGAATGGAATGTACATTATCCGCAAGTTCAGTTAATCAACATGTATGGCATTACAGAAACAACCGTTCACGTTACTTATAAAGAAATTACTTCTGAGGATATTCATCGTAATGTATCCGATATTGGCAGGGCGCTACCATCCTATCAGGTGTACGTTCTTGATCCATCACAGCGGGTCGTCCCAGCTGGGGTGCCAGGTGAAATGTATGTAGGTGGAAGTGGTGTTGCACGACAATATTTAAATTTGAAGGACTTAACGGAGCAGCGATTCACTTCCATTCCGATGCAGCCTGGTAAAAAAGTGTATCGAACGGGTGATTTGGCACGCTGGAATACAGACGGCACGCTCGAGTATATGGGCAGAATCGACGAACAGGTCAAAATTAGGGGATATCGGTTGGAATCAGGAGAAATTACCGCTGCTCTTTTACAGCATGCAAATGTCGATCAGGCGATTGTCCAAGTGATCGAATCAAAGGACGATAGTAAAGAACTTTGTGTGTACTATACCGTTTCCGGTGTAGTGGGTCCTAAAGAGATCAAAGAATGGCTCTCAAAGAAGCTGCCTAAATATATGATTCCTACTTTTGTCGTTCAAGTGGACAGCATACCTCTTACTCCAAACGGAAAAGTAGATCGAAGAAAACTTCCTGATCCCCGTTTAGACCTGCACCGGGAACAAACATTCCAGCAGCCAATGGGTGATCTTGAGGAAAGTCTGGCTAGCATTTTTGAGGACATCCTTGGCGTATCACGAATAGGAAGATATGACAGCTTTTTTGAGTTAGGTGGTCATTCGCTCAAGGCAACACGTTTAGTATCTCGCGTATACAAGGAGTTAGCTTATGAATTGAATCTCAGGGATATTTTCCGTTTCCCTTCCATTCATGAACTTGCAGTGCATTTGGCTGGGCTGCGTTCCATTCGTGCATTTGAAGGCATTCATCCGGCTGAACCCAGAGAACATTACCCGCTGACTTCAGCGCAAAAAAGGTTGTACATTTTGGAGCAGTTTAGTGACATCGGTACGAGTTATAATATGCCTCTCATCCTTGAGGCAGTGGGGAAGCTTGATGTAGATCGCGTACGGGCATGCTGCTTGCAGTTACTACAACGACATGTTAGCTTACGTACCGCCTTTACCATGATCGAAGATTCTCCTGCTCAAATTGTGTTCGAGTTAAATGAACTGACTCCAGACATCCGTTACATTGAACTGGAGGATGTAAGCAAAACGTCTTTACAAGAACACATTCACGAATTCGTACGTCCTTTTAATTTGAGCCAGCCTCCATTAATGCGGCTTGAAATCATCCGTCTGAACCATGATAAATACATGTTCATGCTGGATATGCATCATCTGATTTCAGATGGTACTTCACTGTACTTGTGGATTAACGAGTTTATGGCTTTATACCGCGGAGAACAGCTTAATCCTCTCCATATCCAGTTCACCGATTATGCTATCTGGCAGCAAGAACAGGGAGAGGATTTACGCGAAAAGCAAAAGAACTATTGGCATAGCCAGCTTGCCGGGGAATTACCTGTACTTCAGCTCCCATACGACCAAGAACGACCGGCAATCCAAGATTTTAGAGGAGATCAACTAACGATACACCTCAGCAGCAATCTTACTCAAAAATTGCATGAAACTTGCCTTCAGAGAGGCGTAACAATGTACATGCTGCTGATGGCAGCCTACCAAATCATGCTGCATAAATACACGGGACAAGAAGACATCATTGTGGGTACGCCGGCAGCAGGTAGAGGACATGTGGATTTGGAACCGATCATTGGCATGTTTGTTAATACCCTGGCTATACGAAGTTTCCCGCGTTCTGATTTGACTTTTGATTCATTTTTGAACGAAGTCAAAAGTGTCTGCCTGGGAGCCTTTGAACATGAAGATTATCCACTGGAACAATTGGTTCAGGATCTTAAAGTTCAGCGTGATTCCAGCCGGAATCCGTTGTTTGATACAATGCTCGCTTTTCAAAATATGGAAAAGGTTACTTTTCGCATGGATAGCCTGGAGATTACAGCTTGTGATTACGAATGGACCTCATCCAAGTTCGACTTGCTCCTTCAAGCTGAAGAAGATGCGGAAAGACTTGTGCTGACATTCGAGTACGCGACTTCCTTGTTTCACAAGGCCACCGTGGAGCGTTTTGGTTCGAGCCTCGTGCGTGTTCTTGAGGAAGTCGTCACCCATCCGGAATTGAAGATTAGAGATATCAGTGTTCTAACTGCACAGGAGATACAAGTAATAGATAGGCAGCTTTCTGGCGAAGACAGAAAAGGCGGACAAGTGAACACGATCTACAGTGCCTTTAGAGAACAGGTACTGCGCACTCCGGACCGAATTGCGATCGTAGAGGAAGAGGTATTTCTTAGCTACCAAGAACTTAGCCAGCGTGTCAATCGACTTGCTAGCGTTATTCGCAAGAAGGGAGTTGGTCATGGATCTGCTGTAGCGATCTGTGGGGAGCGTTCTATTTCATACATTACGGGTGTACTTGCAATCATAAAAGCCGGAGCTGCTTTTGTTCCTATCGATTCAACACTGCCACCAGATCGGATGTTGTACATGCTCCAAGATTCAGACGCAAAGCTTGTAATAGATTGTTCAGGTGAACTCTCGGATATTTCCGAAGTTCCTTTACTTTCTTTAGAGATAAACGATGACGAAGAGTATAACATCGGTTTAGAACCCACCGTCAAACCTGAAGATCCGTTATACATTGTCTACACTTCAGGAACGACAGGTGCACCAAAAGGTGTTCAGTTGGCTCACAGTAATCTGATGAACCTTGTCTTGCATCACCAGCAGCAATCCACAATTCAAATGGATGGCAGAGTGCTTCACGCATCGTCTATTGGATTTGATGTCTGTTATCAGGAAATGTTTGTAACACTTCTTAGCGGCGGGGAACTTGTGATCGCACCGGAACAGGTCAAAACAACACCTGACCTGTTGTTAAAATTTATCCGGAAGCATGAAGTCAAAACATTATTTTTACCGACAGCATATTTCAACTTCCTCGCTGGGGAAGCAGATATGGTTAACGACCTACTGGGGGGAACACTTCAGCACATTGTAGTCGCTGGTGAAGCGCTGGTATTATCAGCCCCGTTCAGATCAGCCTATCAGCAAAGCAAAGTTATATTACACAATCACTATGGCCCATCTGAAACTCATGTAGTAACAACTATTGCCCTCGGCAAAGATGAGGGGTTGCAAGAACGACCGACCATTGGAAAGCCGATTAACAATGTACGTTGTTACATTTTAGATCAACAGAAGCAATTCGTTCCAATTGGTGTCGCAGGAGAATTATACATTTCGGGAGCATCTGTCGGACAAGGGTACGTCAATCAGCCAGAGCTGACTGCGCAGCAGTTCACACAAGATCTTTATCAAGATGGGGTGGTAATGTATCGAACAGGAGATCTTGCCAAATTATTACCTACTGGAGAGATTCAACTGATTGGCAGGACAGATCATCAGGTTAAAATTAGAGGCTATCGGATAGAGCCAGGAGAGATTACTGCATCTTTGCTTCAGCAAGAAGGAATTCGTCAAGCAGCAGCAATCGTAAAAACCGATCCACATGGAGGTAAGGAACTGCTTGCTTTCTACGTGGCAGAAAAGGAGATTGAGCATTCGGATGTATCGTTGTTTCTTGCTAAGCGTTTACCTTCGTACATGATGCCTGCTCATTTGATCCGGCTTGAAACCATTCCGCTTACCCGAAACGGAAAAGTGGACTATAAGGCATTGTCAGCCGCTTCTGCTCCTACTTTGATAAGCGAGTCATATGAAGCACCAACGATGGAGATTGAACTGAAAATAAGCGAATTGTTTAAACATGCTCTTGGCAAAAATCATCTCGGAAGACATTCGGATTTCTTTGCCGAGGGTGGTCATTCATTGAAAGCAATGAAATTAGTAGCAGACATTCGTAAACAATTGAGCGTAGAGATAACCCTGAAGGATATTTTCCTATATCCGACAGTGCAATTACTTGCAAATTACGTCAGTGGATTGGATGGAGCTGAAGCAGCCGCGTCTATTGTTAAGACAGATCGTCTCCATGGATACCCGCTAACTTCTGCTCAAAAAAGACTCTACATTCTCGATCAATATGAAGGAATTAGCACGACGTACCACTTGTCTTCTTCGCTGCTTGTAGAAGGTAAGCTTGATCTAGAACGAGTCCAATTCGTCTATCAGGCCCTCCTTAAGCGGCATGAAAGTTTACGTACTTCTTTCCATATGGAAGACGAAGAAACAATTCAAATCGTGAATGATGTCGAGGACATCGTTCTGTGGTACCGAGATGCAGAAGGAGTAGAGGAGGGCGTATTAAATGAATTAGTGAACTCCTTCATTTGTCCATTTGATCTTCATACGGCCCCGTTAATGAGACTCGGAGTTATTCGGCTGGATAAGGAAAAACATATTCTTCTTATGGATATGCATCATATTGTGTCAGATGGCACATCCATCGGCATTTTGATTGAAGAGTTTCTTGCACTTTATCGTGGAGAACAGCTTCCATCAGTACAGGTTACGTTTAAAGATTTTGCAGTTTGGCAAGAAGATCAGCTAAAGTCAGAACAAACGATTTCAAAAGAAACGTTTTGGACGAATCATCTATCAGGAGAGCTGCCGGTACTCCAATTACCTACAGACTTTCCAAGACCTATCCACCAAAAATTCGAAGGTGAGTTAACATTTCTAGAATTGGATCAGGACTTATTACTAGAATTACGCAAGCTTACCCAAAAAACAAATTCGACTCTTTACATGATCATGCTTTCCGCCTTTTATATTCTGATGCACAAATATTCGGGTGATGAGGACATTATTGTCGGCGTTCCTGTAGCCGGTAGATCACATGCGGACGCGGCCCGCGTTGTTGGCATGTTGGTCAATACATTACCTGTCCGCACCCGCCCAGAACACAATAAAACATTCACAGCCTATTTGCATGAAGTGAAGCAGATTTTGTTAGATGCATTCGAACATCAGGATTACCCGCTAGAGCGTATGATGGAAAAATTGGAATTCGCTGCAGATCCAACTCGAAATCCATTGTTCTCTGTTACTTTCGACTTTCAAAACATGCATATGCCAGCAATGAACCTGGAGGGTATGAAAATTACTAGTTGGGATAGCAGCCACACTAGTTCTAAGTTTGATATATCTGTGTCTGTTTCCGAACAAGAACATGGCGTTCGATGCTTAGTTGAGTATGCAACTTCTCTCTTTAGTCGAGAAACCGTCGATCGGATGATGGCGCATTACCGTGAAATATTGCTTTCTATTATTCATTCGGAAGATACTCTGATTGGGAAATTGGGAAGCATGCCGCTGAACGAAAGAGAGTTGATTTTGGATAATTTCAATCAAAGCAGTAAGGAAATCTACTCCGATGAATGGATACATGTCACCTTTGAACGCCTGGCTGATTGTCAGCCATCCGCTACAGCTATTGTTATGGGAGAAATGCATTTAAGTTATGGCGAATTAAATTCGCATGCGAATCAATTAGCTTATACCTTAATGGAGCAAGGTATTGGGCACAATCAAGTCGTTGCTGTATATATGGACTCTTCTATTAATACTGTCGTATCCATTATCGCCATTTTAAAAGCGGGAGCGGCCTATCTCCCTGTGGATCCAGAGTATCCTCTAGACAGAGTGCACTTTATTCTTGAGGACAGCGAGGCGAAAATGGTCATTACTGATGCTGATCATGCCAAAATGACAGGAAACGTACCTGCCATGATTTACGATTTTGCAGCGAATGTGGATCTATGGGAAATGAGAATCAACAATCCAAACGTTCTGCTTGAGCCAAGCCATCTCGCTTATGTCATCTATACTTCGGGTTCAACAGGAAAACCGAAGGGAGTGAAAATTCCTCACCGAGGACTGTGCAGCTTATCTGAGTTGTGTACTGACAACCTTGAAATTAGACCATCAGATAAGATATCGCAGATAGCGAGCATTGCTTTTGATATGGCTGCATTCGAAATAATTGCCGCTTTGTCTACCGGTGCCCAGTTACACCTTGTACCAAGAAAGGTTGCAGCGAATCCAGAGAAATTGACAGAATTACTAAACGAAAGCGGCATTTCCGTCATGTTTATGACGCCTTCACATCTGGCTTATTTAAATCCAGCTCATCTCCATTCCGTACGCCTCGCAGCCACTGGAGGAGAAGCTATTTCTAAACATGAATATGAACGCTGGCAGAAATTTGAATATGCTAATCTTTACGGACCTACGGAAGCAACAATTCTTGCGACGGCATGGAGGCCTGAGCCGGGAGGTCTCAACGGAATGCAGGTTCCAATTGGCAAACCGGTCGCAGGGAGAAAGATTTACATTCTTAATGAATCACTCGAATTACAGCCGATTGGTGTTGAAGGAGAATTATACATCGGTGGCGAGGGCATCGCGGCAGGTTATGTTGGACTAGAGGAAGTAAATAAGAAACACTTCATAGCCGATCCTTTCTCACCTGGCCAAAAAATGTACAAAACAGGCGACAAGGGCCGCTGGCTTATGGACGGTAACATTGAGTTTAAGGGGCGAGCCGATCATCAAGTCAAAATACGAGGTTACCGAATCGAAACCGGGGAAATTGAGCTTGCTCTTTTACAGCACTCATTCGTCCATGAAGCTGTTGTCATTGTAAAAACCATGACAGATCAGGAGCCTTATTTATGTGCTTTTATCGTAGAAAGCGAGCCTGTTGATTCCAATGTGTTAAGAAGATTTTTATCCGACCGCATACCTCACTATATGCTGCCAGCAAAAATTGTAAAGCTATCGCATCTGCCTGTGACTTTAAATGGCAAGCTGGATAGAAAACAACTTGAAAGTTTCGACATCTCATTAGTGGACGAAACCAATTATATTCAGCCAAGAACGGAAATGGAGCAAGGGCTTGCTGATCTTTGGAAAAAATACTTGAATGCTGAAAGGATCGGTATTCGCGATAATTTCTTTGAGATGGGTGGACAGTCTTTAATTGCAACCAGAATACTTACCGAAATCACTCGCGATTGGGGACTAACAATTTCTTTAAGACACCTGTATCAGTATCAGACCATTGAAGAACTAGCACATTTCATGGAGGGGGAAACAAAACTTGATACCAACGGTGAGCAGCCATAACGTACAGCTGTTTTGCATTCCTCACGCTGCTGGCTCTGCAAGCATGTACGTGGAATGGAAGAATCGACTGCCAAAAAGCGTAGAGCTTGTTCCGCTAGAGCTTGCTGGAAGAGGTCGTAAATTTAATCAACCGTTATATAACGACTTCGAAGAAGCTGCGGCTGATTTATATAATGAGCTCATTCAGATGCAGTCTGGTCAACCTTATGCCATATTTGGACACAGCATGGGCAGTCTACTCGGATACGAGTTGGCTATGCGAGCTCAAGAGAATGGACACCCGCCACATGTGCTTTTTCTAGCAGGACAAAATCCTCCTCATCATTTTCGTGGCGTTTCACGCTATTCCGCCATGTCTGATGATGAGCTCTGGTCTTTCCTGCTAGAAGGAAGTCAAACGCCTTGGGATGAGCATGAGCATGGACAGCAGATTCGAGAGATGTATCTCCCTATACTCAAAGCTGATCTGCGTTTATGTGACACCTACCACCATATAAAGGGTCGAAAGAAATACGGAAGCCAGCTCGTTGTTATGAACGGTGCGAAAGATTCGTCTGTCGTGGCAGAAGAAAAAGAATGGCATGAATTAGTGGATATATCTTGTATGCATGAGATGTTTCCTGGCGGGCACTATTTCGTTTATGAAGACCAGGAACACGTAATAGAAACCGTTGTTCACTATCTTAAGGGGGTTATCTAACTGTTTCTAACAATGATGAAATCCAAAATTCATAAAGCAACCGTGACGGAAGCCAATCTCAACTATGTTGGCAGCATTACGATCGATCGTGATTTGATGGATAGAGCGAACCTCCTAGAGAACGAGAAAGTTCAAGTCGTTAACAATAACAACGGGGCCCGACTGGAGACATATATCATTGCAGGTGAACGTGGATCTGGCGTCATCTGCCTAAATGGGGCTGCAGCCCGGCTCGTACAAGTGGGAGACATCGTCATTATTATTTCTTATGGGCTAATGAATGCAGAAGAGGCCGCTGGCCATGTACCTCATGTTGTACTTGTAGATTCGTCCAATCGAGTATCCCAGATATTATCTGGCGAAAAACACGGTCAAATCGTATAAATCTGTATTAAGCATACCTTGCACTTGATTTTATAAAGAAGGAGACCTTTCATGAACAATAAGCAGGCTTCCAAAACAGATGAAACTTTCCAATTGGTGCATCCCCAGAAACGCGTTAGCTCCATGGAATCATTGTTCCCCGGCTCCCCCATGCATAACATCGGAGGAGTAATCCGCATTCAGGGCGCCTTTAAACCGGAATTAATGGAAGAAGTCATTCGATTGTTTATACGTCATCATGAAGGCATAAGAGTGCAGCTTGTACAACAAGACGGTGAGCTGCAGCAATTTGTTGCTGAAGAACCTTCTGCTGATCAGTGCATTGCAGCATTAGTAAACTTCTCGAATCAGCCTAACCCAGAAGACCGCTTCAAGGAATGGGTTGAAGAGCAGGCAAGCACACCGTTCCAGCTCCTGAATGCTCCACTTTATACCTTTTCACTGTGTATCATTCGAGAGGGGGTCAGTGCACTCCTGATTAAATTGCACCACGTGGTTGCGGATGGTTGGTCGACAGCACTCCTTACAGACCAGCTATGGATGTTATATGAGCGAATAGAGAAGTCCATAAACAAGGGGACCGAGTCAGAACCTCCTGTTCTGTTAGGGTCCCGACTTCAGGATGCTATTGAACAGGAAGATCGTTATAAACGTTCTCCTAGATTTAAGCAAGATCGGGAGTACTGGCTGGACAAATTCGAAGATACGTCGGACATTGCTCCCTTGTCCGTTTCAGAATTACGTGGAAAACGAAAATCCTTTGTGATGGACAATGAGTTATCTGAAGCAATCCGAGATTTCTCGAAACAAACATCCTTGTCAGTCAATCTTTTGTTTGTAGCCGTATATTTTGCTTACCTTCATCGTGTTGAAGGTAAGCAAAAAATTACGATAGCCATGCCTTTATTGAATCGGAACGGTGCTGTTCAGAAAAAAACATTTGGTATGTTTACGAGCACCATGCCTTTACGCATGGAGATACAAGGAAACTGGACTTTTTTAGAATTGATCCAACATATTCAAGATGAGATGAAACAATGCTATAAACACCACCGTTACCCTTATGATCTATTGCTGCAGGACTTACGAAATAGGGGATTTGAACAAGCTGCTCTTTTCGATACGTCTATTAATTACTATAATACTCGGCATACGATTGAAGTCATGGATTTATCTATTCAAAATACTGAGTTTTACAGTGGAGAACAATGGTACGCCTTACAATGGATTATCCGTGACTGGTCGTCCGATCCAGCACTAACTCTGGATATGGATTACCAAGTTGATGTGTATTCCGATGAGGAAATTGAGCAGATGTACATTATCGCTAGTCGTTTGCTGAGACAGGGAATGAACGAACCCAATATTCCTGTCTGTCAGCTAAGTTTACTTTCTTCACAGGAAGTGAATTGGCAGCTGTACGAATATAACGATACCGCACACAACTATAATCGTGAAACGATAATAACGCAGCTTATAGAAAATCAGGTTTGCCTTACTCCTGAAAAAACGGCAGTGAGCTTTGGAAAAGTCAGTCTAACCTATGCAGAGCTGGACAATCTGGCGAACAAAGTAAGGGATCTCCTACGATCTAAGGGAATGGGTAGCGGACATGTCATTGGAATTTATATGAATCACTCCATTGAAACGGTTGCATTTATTCTTGGGGTACTCAAATCCGGAGCTGCTTATCTCCCAATGGATCAATCGGCACCTTTTGATCGGCTTTCCTTCATGGCTGTGGATGCGAGTGTAAGCATCATTGTAACGGATCGGACCGAGCGTTTTCCGTATGAAGGCGAGTGGATTGAATCTCAGACCTTATGGTATGAAGGTAATGAAAATGTATATCAAGAAGCGGTTCGAAGCAGCTCCACAGCCGATGATCTGGCCTATATTATCTACACTTCAGGTTCTACAGGACAACCTAAAGGAACGCTAGTAGGGCACCGTTCACTAGTAAACTATATTGGGTGGGCAGCTAGAATGTACACGGACGGGAAGCAAGATGCTTTTGCTCTTTATTCCTCTCTCGCATTTGATCTGACGGTCACTTCCATTTTCACTCCACTCATATGTGGTGGAAGCATCGTGATTTATCCAGACGACGGAATCGAGCATCCGTTATATCAAATTGTAAGAGAAAATAAAGTAACGGTTCTCAAGCTTACGCCATCTCACCTATCCTTGCTTAAAGACATGGACTTACGTAACTGTACCATTAAATCTTTAATTGTCGGTGGGGAAGATTTCAAAGTGGCCACGGCAGCAGCAATCGATCGGGCATGGGGCGGGCGAGTTTCTATACACAACGAATATGGACCTACCGAAGCTACAGTAGGCTGCATGATCTATACGTACGATAAATTAAAGGATCTCGAAGGATCTCTACCTATTGGAGTCCCGGCCGACAATGTGCAAATCTACGTGCTCGACGAACATCTCCGGCTTCTTCCAAGAGGGAAAATAGGTGAGATTTATATAGCTGGTGACGGACTTGCTCTGGGGTATTTGAACCGAGCGGAAGCAACGTCGACAAGCTTCCTACCTCATCCCTTCGAAACCGGAAAACGAATTTACAAAACAGGTGATAGGGGACGTTTCCGAGAAGACGGACTTCTTGAATATAAAAACCGTCTCGATAATCAGCTTAGCATCCGTGGATATCGTATAGAACCTGGTGAAGTTGAACACATAATCTTATCACATCCTTCCGTGAGTGAAGCAGCGGTAGCAGCCGTTTCAATTCAGGGAAGCACACAGCAATTATGTGCATATGTCATCTTAAACCAGGAAGAAACTCCAGAGAACATTCAGACGTTTTTAGCACAGCAACTGCCATCTTATATGGTTCCGCACCACTATGTATACCTTGATCAACTGCCTATGACACGAAACGGCAAGCTAGATAAAGCGAGCCTTCCATCTCCAATAATCTCCACATCAAATCAAGCTGGACATCTTGATGAATTATCTGAAAACAATTCGGGGTACACATCGCTGTTAACCGTGCTGGCTGACGTATTACAATTATCACATATCGCTTATGACACACACTTCTATCACATGGGAGGAGACTCCATTAAAGCGATTCAGGTCTCTTCATATTTACGTGAACAAGGTTATCTACTTACAGCTAACGACATCTTATCTAATCCCGTCGTAACCGATATGGCAAGGCTCATTCAAAAATTAAATCTGCAGCAGGAGGAGGAGCCCTGCAGCGGCCCGCTGCCAGACACTCCTATGCTTTCTTGGTTTAATACACTTGAACTTGATTGCCCTCAGCAGTATCATCAGCGCATTATTCTAAAAGTAAAACGAAATCTTTCCGCCTTAGAGATCGGTACCCTGCTTAATCAGTTGTATGATTACCATGATATATTCCGCATCAATAAGGTGAAAGGATCTGCGAGTTTCTTTTATAACGATTTCCCTCGGCCGGCTGAACATCTCGTGTATGAATTAGGTGAGGCAGCTCAATCGCCGGATGACATCTACAACAGAATGCTGGAAAAAGTGGACCGTATTGAAAAGCAGCTCGACTTGGAAAACGATAGGTTAATCCAGTCTATTCTGTTTTGTCGAGACAGCCAACCCCTTTATCTTATCTTGACTGCCCATCATGTCATTATGGACGGAGTGTCTTGGCGAATTCTATTGGAAGATATTAATCATGCTGCAAAACAGTCTCGAAAAGGAGAAGAGGCAAGATTTCTGCACAAGACCACTTCGTATCTCCGTTGGGCAGAATCATTACACTACCTGAAATCATCTTTCTATGACCAGGAGCAGTCATATTGGAATGAAATCATATGTAAAGTAATACCTTTTTTCAGTCCGAGTGCAGAAGGATTTAACGATTCAAGTGACGATGTGGAAAACGAATCAACTGTCGAGACGCATTATATTGAGATTCCTGAAGACATCACCTCCAGCTTGCTTGGAACCTCTAACCAAGCATACAACACGAGAACGATTGAACTTATTCTAGCAGGCTTATTTGCTGCGATAAGAGAGGTTACAGGAAAGTCGGCCGTAAGCCTTGATTTAGAAGGGAACGGGCGAGAAGCTTTGCCACAAGGAGGAGATAAAAAGATAAATACTATCGATTTATCAAGATCCATCGGTTGGTTTACTAGTCTTTATCCCTTTGTCCTTTCTGAAATACCTGCTTCATGGGGTGACCTAATCATAAAAGTGAAAGAACAACTTCGAAGAGTACCGCGAGGCGGTGTTGGTTATGGAGTCCTGAAATATATCCACCGGTCAATGCCAGACGCCCCGAACAATGATTTTATCTTTAATTATTTAGGGGAGTTTACAGAAAGAAATAACCAAGCAGACTTTAGCCTGGTGAATTCAATTCATGCACTGACTGCTTCACAAAGTAGTGGGCGTCATAAAGTAGAAATTAATGGCGGTATTTTTGATCACAGATTAAGGTTCGAAGCACGTATTGTCCATGTATCGCTGGCCGAAAAGAAGCAGGTTAAATTGATTATGGATCGTTTTTACGCTTCATTGCTGGAGATCACGCAGCATTGTTCGGTCCAGCATACAAAGGAATTTACTCCCTCTGACTTTGAAAGCGTCGATTTAACGCAAGACGAACTGGATAGTATTTTTTCCTAACTTCAGCGTCAGTAAACTAAAGGAGCGGAGTATGCGGATACGAAGAGGAGCACGTATAAGTTCAACGATAATGACCATTGTTATGTGTATTACAGGCCTTTTATTAGCGATTTATCCTGTATCTTATCTTGCCTCTGCAGAGGCAAGCCAGACTAGTTTACCCAAGGATGAACAACTTCAACAGATTGAGCATCTGATTAAGAGTCAGATGGATAAATCCCTTATTCCCGGATTGGCGGTTACCATCGTTCACGGAGATGAGACCATCTACCAGCAGGGTTTTGGTTTTGCTAATGTCGATAAGAAACAATCCGTTTCCCCAAAAAGCATCTTTGAACTAGGTTCGACAACCAAAGCATTTACCGGGCTTGGACTTCTTAAGCTGGTGGCGGAAGGTAAGCTGAACTTGGATGACTCGGTCACGGATTATATCCCTTGGATCAAATTCCATACAAAGGACTCCAACCGCAGTGATTCCGTTACATTAAGGCAGGTTCTGTACCAAACAAGCGGTATTCCATTTACTTCTATCACGAGTATTCCTTCAAGCAACGATGATACAGCTTTAAGGGAAACGATAGAAAATTTAAGTGGAACAACACTGGACTTCTCTCCTGGTGAGCGTTTTCAGTACGCAACGATTAATTACGACATCCTTGGATATGTAATTGAGCAGGTGACCAATCAGTCCTACGAAGAATACATGAATACAGAAGTTCTTGAACCGCTAGGATTACAACATACCTTCCTTTCCAAAGCAGAGGCGGAAACTAGTGGAACTATGGCTCAAGGGTATAAATTAGGATATTTGAATGCCCGTCCATTTGACGCCCCAATCTACCGCGGAAATACGCCAGCCGGATATCTCTACTCCGATAGCAATGATATGGCACAGTGGCTCAAAATTCACTTAAACACAGTTCCTGTTAAAGGTTCTATGGAGGAGATCATAGGTATGTCACACATGCCTGATCGTACCGTCTCACCGGACTCTGACGGCTCCTCTTATGCTGCAGGATGGTATGTATATCAGAGTGGTGGTGGGGAACTCTCACATTCAGGTAACAATCCTGCATACTCCTCATTTGTGGCTTTTCGTCCGGAAGAGCAGGTTGGAGTGGCTGTGATGGCAAATTTAAATTCATCCAGCACACTTGTAATCGGACAGGGCATTTTGGACATCATGATCGGCAAAGAACCGGTAACCGAATTAAGTGACATCTATAGAACGGTCGATAGCATCTCAGTAGTTATTTTGGCAGTTTCCATACCTTTTATGGGGTTATCCTTGTGGTTTCTCGGTACCATGGTGAGAGATATTTTGCAGCGGCGCAGAAAGTCCGCCCAAGGTTGGATTAAACATGTGATTCGGGTGTTTGGTTTTGTTTTGTTTGCTGGAGGTGTAGGTGTCGCTTTTCTATATATCCCTCAGGTACTCTTTAACGGCGTTAACTGGAGTTTTGCGGAGGTATGGGCACCTCCCAGCTTAAAGATGGCGGTCTCTATCTTATATGCCAGTTTAATATTATTCGGGCTATGTATGTTGCTACATTCAATGTTTCCAGGTGAAGGGAAAAGAACTCCACTTTTTCCATTTGCGGTGCTTTGCCTCGTAAGTGGACTTGGAAATACACTCATTATCTTTATCATTAACCAAGCACTTATAAATACAAGTTCATTTCAAACAGGACTGTTTACTTTCTTTCTAATGGGTTTAGCAGCTTATGTGATTAGTCAAAAGATCGTTCGCAGTCAACTGATTCGCTTCACGAATGATCTTATTTATCAAAAACAAACTGAAATTATTAATCGCATTTTACGCTCGCCATATTATAAGGTCGAGAAAGTTGCCAAGGAAAAGCTATACGCTGTACTGAATCACGATATTGAAACCATTAGTGGTGGAATTAACGTTCTTGTTTTCGGATTAACGAGCATCATCACCCTTATATTTTGTTTTATTTATCTAGGCTATCTGAACATATATGGGCTGCTCATATCTTTACTCGTAGTTTCGCTTGCTGCCTTAGCTTATTATGTGGCTGGTCGACATGCAAACAAGCATTGGGCGAGGACAAGAGATGTTCAGAACGTATTTTACAAGTACATTGGCCACATGGCCCAAGGGTTTAAAGAATTAAGTTTGCATCAGGATAAAAAGAAACAGTTTCAGATCGATATGCACGATACTTGTGACGAATATAGACAGCGGCGAATCCAAGGGGATATTCGCTTTGCCAACGTGTTTGTCATTGGCGAAATTTTATTTACAGTCGTTATCGGTGTTGTTGCATTTATTTTTCCAATCTTGTTTGACTCTGTGCAATCTTATTCACTCAGTAGTTTTGTGTTCATCTTTTTATATATGGGCGCACCTGTAAGGGGAGTGCTGGATGCAGTACCTGATTTAATTCGTGTTCGCATCGCTTGGAATCGCATGAATGAGCTCGCCGGTGAATTGGATGACGAGAAACATTCAGAAACAAATTCGAACATGACTAAAGAACACCAAATCGATAAGTTTAGCCATCTTGAACTTCAGGATATTCATTATGAATATGTTTCTCCCAACGGGACATCGTTTTCGATCGGACCCATCAATCTGACTCTGCGTGCTGGAGAGATTACTTTTATCACCGGCGGAAATGGCAGCGGGAAATCAACCCTGGTCAAACTGCTTACCGGGCTTTATAAACCATCATCCGGAAACTTATTCGTCAATGGGAAACCGAAACTGAACGGAGAGCAGAGCGAGCTGTTTGCAGCCGTATTTAGTGAGTATCATTTATTTGACAAACTTTATGGTCTTACGAACAGCTTGGATAAGGGCTCTATTGACTACCATTTAGAGAAGCTGCAGCTTGAACAAAAGGTTTCTATAGAAGATGGGAAATTCAGCACTACAGACCTCTCTTCAGGACAACGTCGACGCCTAGCGCTGCTCATAAGTTACCTCGAAGACAGACCGGTGTATCTTTTTGATGAATGGGCTGCGGACCAGGATCCTGAATATCGCCGTTATTTTTATCATCATGTACTGCCTGAACTTAAATTACGGGGGAAATGCGTTATCGCAGTCACTCACGACGATCGATATTTCGAACAAGCAGATAAGCTGGTGAAGATGGAATTTGGAAAAATGGAAATGCTGGATCCAAAACAACATGGTTCTTTACCAGCATATGGAACATAACCAAGTCTTTTAGCGGAGGGGAAGGGTATTGATCAAGTTAGGATTCATGTTCTCGGGACAAGGCAGTCAGTATAAAGGGATGGGATATCTAGCTGATAGATTCAAGATAGCTCAGTGCATTTTTGATCAAGCAAGTGACATATTGGGGTATGATCTATTGTCCGTAATGAATGATAGTAACCCGAACGTGTTACAGCAAACAGAATATGCTCAGCCCGCTATATTTACTTACAGTTATGCTTGGTATCAAATTTTAAAAGAAAATTATAATATAAAGCCAGTATGCGGAGCAGGACATAGTCTCGGAGAGTTTACAGCACTTACGTGTTCAGGAGTACTGTCTTTTGATGATGCACTTACTCTTGTCAATAAAAGAGGTCAATTAATGCAGCAAGCAGCTGAAAATAGTTTTGGAGGTATGGCTGCAATAAAAGGATTGCATCGTTCTATCATTGAAGAAGTCTGTTCCCTTCTATCTAAAGGAGACAGACTTGTACAAATATCAAATATCAATACTGAAGATCAGATCGTGATCTCTGGCGAAAACTCAAAGGTTCGTCAGGCAAGTGACAAGCTTGCTAAATTGGGAGGCACTGTCTATCCGGTACATGTATCAGCACCGTTTCATACCCCGTATATGGCAAGTGCAAATGCTCAACTTTTAGACATTTTATCGCAGATCAATTTTGCCGATGGGGAATGGCCTGTTATTGGTAATGTAACTGCCAAACCTTATGTAAGTTTAGACGATATAAGAACAGGAATTAGTCACCATATGCTGCATCCTGTTCGATGGTCAGATAGTATGGATTGGATGCTAAGACAGGGAGTAAATACGTTTATTGAAATTGGGCCTCGCTCCGCCTTACGTAATATGATGAAGCAAACTTTACCTCATATTGATGCGTTTTCTTGTGAAGAGCATGATAACCAAATTGCAGAACTAATGAGTGAATACAATCAACCCAAATATGTTACTTTACTGTCAGCTTGTCTTTCAACGGCGCTGCTCGTGCCAAATCGCAATAACAATAGAGAGGAATATGAATATGGTGCTTTACAGCCTCTGAAAGAGCTGAGTACTCTAGAAGCTAAGTCCCAAGAAAAAAAATTAAAAGAAACGGATGCAGAACAAAGAGAAGCGCTGCGATTGTTCCAGCGAATTATTACGACTAAGAAGGTCGATGAAGATGAGATATTTGATTATTTCTTTCAAGTTAGCATAAAATCCGCAATCCCAATCAAAAAGTTGATGCAATTGATGGGAGGGGAGAGACTATGATGAGAAATAGTAGATATTAGGGATCTCACAGAGATAAGATGGTTAGTGCGAATCTTCATCGTATTGATCAAGTGCAGAGAAATCTGAATTTAGGCGGTACCACGGACATAATCGTTCGCCCTAAGTTGACATGAAGTGCCCCTAAGAATAGACATTGGATTAAACCCCTGGTTTATCCAATGAAATTCTAAGGGGGGCATTTTTTATGCCAGCAGTTAAAGGTCAGAAGTTCTTTTTGTCGCTCCATAGCCTCGCTTGTTATACGGGATCTTACGTCCCAACCAGCATCAATCATGGTCATGACAAGTAGGGCGAACACTATAGCATTCGGGATCAACTCCTGTCGCGGGACAATAACATTGTTCCATGCAAGTCGCTATTATAGCGGCTTCTTTTATTTTATCGGTATAAGTTCTTAAGCCCAGGACAAGAACTTATACCATTTTATTTGAAAATGTTCACGTTGTTATGGATAACTGACGCTGGGCTAACTCCTTTTTTATCAGGAATACTTCTTATGAATGGTACCGAAAATATAAATAATATAACCTGAAGTTATACCCATATGAAAATTAAACAATTTTGCATATCCGATTTCCCTATTATACTTTGTTTATTGAATGGAGATGTAATTGGTACCAAATCATATCTAAAATGTGCTGGCTATATGAAAAAAGATACAACTTTCTAATCAATGCAGCATCCTTAAATCTGACAAATTGTAAATGTTCGTAATAATGATCTTTAATCATTAAAGAAGGAAGATAAGTGATACCATAGCCCTTTATAACGTAGTCAAAAAAAAGTCCCCATGCTTGGGGACTTTTTAATTTTCCAGATATTCAAACATACAGCCCATAAAATATGAAAGGGGTCGTGAATGTGAGTTTTGAAAAAGCGAAAAAAATACTAAACAATCGCTCTAAAAGTATTTAGTTTCAATCAAAAAATAACAGGGTGTAATCGAATTAAGGTTAAGACAGCTTCGGGTGAATTTTAAGAGTCTAGAGTTGGAAAAGGAAGTTATCGCGATATTGTTCTTCTGCAGCCAAACAGTAAAGTTGAAAATTTAAATTGATTTGAATTATTATTAAATCAAATGATAGAATTAACTATCATTAAATTAAAAGTTCACGCTATTTTCGAATTATACAAGGAGAGGAATGATGAAAATGACTACCAATTCAATTCCCCAACCCCCAACATATGGTCCGTTGGGTAACATGCCGCTAATTGATCCTGACCAGCCCTCACTGACTTTAGGGACATTGGCAGAAAAATATGGACCTATCTTTCGTTTTACTGCACCAGGGTTCTCAACGATTGTGCTCTCTGGTCCTGATCTAGTCGCAGAGGCATGTGATGTGAACCGATTTGACAAATATGTCTTTAGCGAGTTACAAAATGTCCGTGCTTTTGGCGGTGACGGTCTGTTTACAAGCTGGACACACGAGCCAAACTGGAGAAAAGCACACAATATATTGCTTCCGACATTCGGAAAACAGGCGATGAAAGGATATCACCCCATGATGATTGATGTCGCCGAACAGTTAATCCTGAAATGGAAGAGACTGAACCCTCAGGATTCGATCGATGTCGCTGACGATATGACACGTTTGACCCTGGATACCATAGGTCTTTGCGGGTTCGATTATCGGTTCAATAGTTTTTACCGCGAAGAGCATGCACCTTTTGTAAAAAGTATGGTGCGGGCCTTGGACGAAGCCATGCACAGAAGTTCACGCATGAAAATTCAGAATATGCTGATGTTTCGAACCAAAAAACAGTTTGAATCAGACATCGAGACGATGTTTACACTGGTTGACCAAATTATTGCTGAGCGAAAGGCGAGTTCTCAGGCAGGGAAAACGGATCTTCTTGCGCGCATGCTGGAGGGCCGTGATCCTGAAAGTGGGGAAAGGCTGGACAACGAAAATATTAGACATCAAATCATCACCTTTTTGATCGCTGGCCATGAGACCACAAGCGGCTTATTATCCTTTACACTTTATCTCCTGCTGAAGAATCCGGAGGTTCTCAAAAAAGCACAATTAGAGGTGGATAAGATTCTGACAAGTTCTACGCCTTCATACGAAGAAGTACTCCAGCTCAAGTATATCCGTTTGATCCTTAATGAATCGTTACGGCTATGGCCGACTGCACCGGGCTTTGAAGTTTACGCAAAAGAGGATACAGTTATTGGGGAGAGATTTCATATACCCAAAGGCCAAAATCTCAGTATACTTCTTACTCGGCTTCACCGTGATCGCACCGTTTGGGGAGAGGATGCAGAATTTTTCAGACCAGAGCGGTTTGAAGACCCGACTAAAGTGCCTCATCATGCATACAAACCTTTTGGTAACGGCGAACGTGCTTGTATCGGGATGCAGTTCGCCTTGTACGAAGCAACTTTGGTTGTGGGCATGATCCTAAAGAACTTTGAACTTAATGACTTTAATAATTATCAATTGGATGTTAAACAGACGTTGACCTTGAAGCCTGGGGATTTTCAGATTCAGGCTAAACCCCGGGATCCAGAAACACTAACGGATTCAACAACAGCGTCTTTGAACTCGACTTCTGTACCAACTCAAGCTGACAGCACTACTGGGACAGTCACGGTCCTAAGCCAATCTAACCAATCTGCTGCAAAGAATGGTGAACCGTCATTATTTGTATTATATGGCTCCAATTTAGGTACAGCTGAAGGCATCGCTAGGCAAATCACACACACAGCCCTTGGTTATGGGATCCAAACCGAAATAGCATCACTCAATGACTGGGCAGGGAGATTGCCGAGCCAGGCTCTGGTCATTATTGTTACTGCATCCTACAATGGCAAGGCTCCTTACAATGCAACAAAGTTCGTCGAATGGTTAAAACAAGCTGAAGCAGGTGCAGGGCAAGGAGTACGTTATGCCGTGTTTGGTTGCGGTGATCGAAGCTGGTCTGGAACATATCAAAGCATCCCGCGTTACATTGATAATCAAATGGAGACTATCGGAGGAAAAAGATTATTATCTCGTGGGGAAGCTGATGCAAATTCCGATATGGAGCACCAGGTTAAGAATTGGCTGCGTGGGATGTGGACTGCGGTAACGAAAACATTGGGAGTGCAGTCTGACCCAGTCAAACCAAAACTTCCATCGGGACTGAAAATGGAATTCGTTAATGAGCCACCTCAAATTCCTTATATAAAAACATATGGTGCTTTTTATGGGAAGGTTACCTCTAATCACGAGTTGCAAGCTCCAGATAGCGGTCGAAGCACTAGACATATTGAAATACGTCTACCCGAAAATATTGGTTATCAAGAGGGTGATCACATTGGTGTATTGCCATTGAATTCAAAAATAAACATCGAACGCGTACTGACCCGCTTTAACCTGGAAGGTGGGGAAATGATCCGTTTGAGTGCGGATGTCAAACACCTAACACATTTACCAATGGACCGGACGATAAACGTCCGTGAACTACTTCAAAGCTGTGTAGAACTTCAAGAACCGGCTACTCGTTTACAATTACAGGAATTGGCAACGAGCACGGTTTGCCCGCCTCATCGGAGGGAACTAGAGGTTGTGATGGATGATGAACATTACACCCGCGAGATTCTTGACTTACGAATAACTATGCTGGACCTGCTGGAGAAATATGAGGCCTGTGAGTTAAATTTCTCCAGATTTCTGGAGATTTCAACACCACTCAAGCCTAGATATTATTCTATTTCCAGCTCTCCACGCCTTCAGCCTGAACAAGTAAGTATAACTGTTGGTGTCCTTAGAGATCCTGCATGGAATGGGAAAGGTGAGTATGCTGGGGTAGCTTCGTGTTACTTGGCAGAACGAGTTCCTGGAGATCGAGTATTGTTATTTGTAGAAACCCCGGAATCTGGATTCCAACTTCCAAAAGATGCCAGCGTACCTATTATCATGATTGGTCCAGGAACAGGTGTGGCTCCGTTTAGAGGGTTTTTACAGGCTAGATACGCGCTTAAACAAGAAGGAGTCAGCCTCGGAGATGCACATCTATTTTTCGGATGCAGGAATGACGCCGACTTTCTTTATCGGGATCATTTGCTTAAGTTCGAGCAAGAGGGAATTGTAAAGGTGCATACTGCTTTTTCCCGTATTGACGGGGAACCCCGTGTCTATGTTCAAGACCTAGTTAAACGAGCTGGATTAGAGATCATGGATCTTTTAGACCGACAGGGCAAGATATATGTGTGCGGCGACGGCAGACGCATGGCTCCAGCAGTCGAAGAGACCTTGAAGGAAACTTATCAGAAAACGAAAAATGTGAAACTGGAGGAAGCAGAATTATGGCTTCGACAGATGCAGGATGAGGGTCGATATGTCAAAGATGTATGGGCAGGTTATTCCAGTACCTCTGAAGTAGTCGGTATCAAGTGAATTAAAAAAACAATGGACATTTACATCCTTTTTCTTGCGTGGCAACAGGTTATCGATGGACATATTGCAAGAAATTATGAAAACAGATCTGGTAGTAGATACTAAAGGACTGGCATGTCCTATGCCGATCGTAAAAGCAAAGAAACCGCTGGATGGTCTTGAAACCGGACAAATCATAGAAGTAATATCAACGGACAAAGGCTCCGTTAATGACTTTCAAGCTTGGGTAAGACAAACCAAACACGAATTGATTTCCTATGAGGAAGACAACGGTATTTATAAGTTTTACGTTAAAAAGATTTAAATAAAAACAAAGCGAACACGCAGTAGTGTGTTCGCTTATTTCAAGCCTTCATAATTTATAGTTACGCTGAGAGAGCAGTAATTTTCTTCTCTATAGTGACCCTGCGGGCAGGATTTAGCAGAACCATTCAGCGTTATTTACGACCAAGGAACATATGTACAAAATACGAGTTTTGTGAAACAGTAAGTGAATTAAATGGATTTTTACGAATTTTAACTAATCAAATTCG